>CALHFG010000055.1 GCA_938029215.1 uncultured Acidimicrobiales bacterium
GCGACATCGAATAGGATCGGCCAATGGTCGATCAAAGCGTGGCTCATCTCGTTGTTGACGCGTTGAAGCGCAGCGGTATCGAACAGCTCTTCTGCATTCCGGGTGTGCAGAACGACGACTTCTTCAACGCTCTGGTTGACTCACCGGAGATCCGGCCCATCGTCACCCGTCACGAACAGGGCGCGGCGTACATGGCGATGGGGGCAGCCCAGGTCACCGGCAAGCCTGCCGCCTGTTGCGTGGTGCCGGGACCCGGCATGCTCAATGCCTCGGGAGCGCTAACGAGCGCGTACTGGGGCTATGCCCGGGTGCTTGCAGTCATCGGCCAGATTGCTACTGGCCAGCAGGGCCGCAACTTCGGCACGCTGCATGACTTGCCCGACCAGACTGCCATCCTGGACCAACTAACCAAACACACCGCAGTTGTTCACGACCCCGCTACCGCGGCAGCGGAGATCCAACGAGCGCTCGACCTTGTGCACTCGGGGCTCCCACGGCCCGTAAGCATCGAGGTCCCCGTCGATGTGTGGGCCAAAGAGGCTGCGGGCGAAGTTAGGCCACCGTCGGTCACGATGCCGACGGTCGACCCAGCTCAGATCGAGCGGGCCGCGGCGATCATCGCGTCGGCCAAGCGGCCGCTGTTTGTTGTCGGCTCGGGAGCGTATGAAGCGAGCGAATCGGTGACCGAACTTGCCGAACTGGTGCAGGCTGCCGTGACGACCCGGCGCATGGGTCACGGCGTGCTCCCCACCGGCCACCCGCTGATGATCCCGATCACCAGCGCCCATGAGCTGTGGCCCGATGCCGATGTGGTTGTAGGCATCGGCAGCCGGATCGAGTGGCCGCTTGGGACGTGGGGTCACGATGAGAACCTCACCCTCGTTCAGATCAATGTGGATCACGACGAACTCGATCGGCATGGCATCACCGAGGTGGGGATCCATGCTGATGCCGCTGATGCATGCCGCGCCCTTGTGGACGCCATCGGTCCGCTCCACCGGCCGTCCCGTGCCGAGGAACTGGACACATTGCGGGCCTCCTTCAACGACCGCACTTCACACCTGGAGCCGCAGCGGTCCTACACCGCCGCAATTCGAGACGTCCTGCCCGACGATGGTGTTCTGGTCGAGGACGTGACCCAGATCGGTTTCGCGGCGCATCTTTTCTACGACCACCTGCAACCGCGGACCTTTCTGTCATCGGGGGCCGCAGGCACCCTGGGCGCAGGGACTGCGGTTGCAATCGGAGCCTCGGCGGCGACGGACCGGCCAGTCGTTGGAATCGCCGGTGACGGAGGGTTCCTGTTCACTGCGACCGAACTGGCAACGGCGGTGCAGCATGAGATCCCGTGCAACATCCTGTTGTTCAATAACAACGCCTATGGCAACGTTCGTCGTATTCAGAAGGAGCGCTTTGGCGAGGATCGCACCATCGCCAGCACCCTGCAGAACCCCGACATGGCCAAGCTCGCTGAAGCGTTTGGGGTGCGGTACTGGCACGCCGACTCGCCCGAGTCGCTCAAGCCCGCTCTGGCCGCATCGATCGACCATGATGGCCCGTGCCTGGTGGAGGTTTCCGTCGACCCCATGCCCAACCCGTGGCCATTCCTACGTCTACCGCAGAACCGCGGCGTTCGTGAGTGCAATTGAATTGACCTCAACGGAGAGCCAAGTGGCAGCTGTGTCGACCCACACGGTCGGTCGGTGGCTCTCGACTCAGGCCTATGTGTTACGTGACGGCAGCAGGTTGATTCCCATCTGGTCGAACAGGTGGATCATGTCGACGAACACCCAGTTCTCGATGTATTCATCGTCCACGCGCTTCCACCAGTCCAGTCCGTTGATCTTCAGCGGCCGGTTCGATGCTTCGAACCCTAGGTACGGGCCGGTGTGGGTGGCGGTTACACCAGCCCAGCCAGGACCGGCGCTGTATTGGCCCTCGGCAAAGAGCGCCGTGAGATCTTGGACGGACCGGTCGGGGAACGCCACCAGCCAGGGTGCCTGGTGCAGGTCCTCAAACTCTTTGAAGGACAGGCAGCCGCCGATACCACCCGGGCCATACCACTGGAGATCGGCATGGAACCAGTCGGCCATTCCCATACTTTCCAGTTCGTTCTCGTCATAGGCATTTAAACCGTCGAAGATGAAGCGACGGATGTGATCCAGGCTGTGGGCCGACACGGTGTCATCGGCAGGGTCCAAGAGCATGCCGTCCCCAGCAGCGGGGGGAGGGTAGAGCCCGGTTGCGCCAAGATCCGGCGGCAGCGGATTGCAGCCCGCCTGCTGCATGAGATCGATCATGTCGAGCATGAAGTAGATCTCGGTGATAATGCCGTCTTGCAGCTTGGCGAATTCTCCCCATCGAATCGACACAGCGGTACCGGTTGCCGGGACGCCGCAGTAGTCCGCGACAAAAGTGCCATGGAATAGACCGGTGCCGGTGACCCAATGATTGCCGTCGTTGGCGATGTTGCCGTCGCGTTGGCCGTTGGAGACTCCGCCGAAGAACAGGTGGGTCTCGCGATGGAGGTCGGCGAACGACTGACGCAGCGGCGACCAAAAGTCTGCAATGTAGGAGCGGTAGCCGGACAGCGATCCGACTGGCTCGTGACCAAAGAATGCGACATCCTCGTGCAAAAACTCTGGACGGATACCGCTTCCATCGAGGTAGCCCCACATCTGCAACACCGCAGCCTTGTTGGCCTGGTTCACCTCGGTCATACCAGCGCCGCACCCTCGGCCATGGTGGCCAACTTGAGATAGGCGATCTCAGGGTCGATGCCGGCATAGCCAGCGAAGGTGGAAAACCCGCAATCAGAACCTGCCATGACGCGTTCTCTGCCCACGATGTCGACGAACTTTCGCAGCCGCTGAGCAACCAGTTCGGGGTGCTCAACGAAGTGGGTCGTGCTATCGATCACACCAGGAATGAGGATCTTGTCGTCGGGGATGTCGGCTTCGGCGAATGTGGTCCACTCGTGGGCGTGGCGAGGATTCGACGACTCGAAAAGCAGCGCCTGAGGCTTGGCCCGCAGGGCGATTGGTAGTACCTGGCTCATGGGGGCATCGTGGGTGTGGGGCCCTTCGTAGTTTCCCCAACAAATGTGAAGCCGCATCATGTCGGCCGGAATGTTCTCCACGGCATGGTTCAATGCGTCGACGTGCAGGTTGGCCAGTTCTTCGTACTCGGCATCGGGCTTGTCCTTAAACATCATGTGGCGGCCAAGCCCGAGGTCGGGAGAGTCCAACTGCAACACGATGCCAGCATCGGCGATCGCTTCGTATTCGGCTCGCATGGCATCGGCCAGAGCGAACAGGTAGGTGCGATGGTCCGGATAGTGCACGTTCGGTTGGAAGAGCGCAATCACACCCGGCGACGCAGCGTTCATGAAGCCATCGGTGGGTCCATGCTGGGCCACCGCCGCCTGAAAATTGGCGATATCCGTGTTGCACGGATCCATGTCCTTTACCTCGATAGGGCCGACGCACTGAGGGCGCTTGTACGTAGGCGTGCCCCCGGTCTTGGCCATCCGCTCGAGGAACGAAGGATGGGCCTCCAGATCTGCGGGGGCCCGACGTGGGCTGTCGCCGTCGAAGCCGGTGATGCGGTCCTTGATGTAGGTGGCGTAGCTGAGCTTGCTCATCTCGCCATCGCTGACAACGTCGACGCCGGCGGCAACCTGACGAGCAACGACGTCGTTGACCGCGCCTTCAATCTCCCTGCAATGAGCGTCCATATCGATCTCTTCGCCAGCCTCGATGGCGAACACACCTTGTGAGACAGCCTGTGAACGCGGGAGGGATCCAACGTGGGTGGTGAGAATTCGATCGCTACTTGTCTTCATCTATTTGGCTCCGGAGTTGGTGGAATCTTTTCGCCTCGGTCGAAGGCTTCCCAGCCTTCGCCGTTAAAGCAGTCGACACCCAGTTGGGCGAGCACGTGCGGGAAGTCGACCATTACATAGTTGTCTACGATTCGCTCAGCTTCGACCTTCCAGAAATCCATGTATCGAATCTCGATTCGCTTGCCCGTGGGGGCGATGCCCATGAACTCCCCGCCGTGGGTTGCTTCCTGACGGCCGAAGGCTGCGGCCCATTCACCCATGTAGAGCCTTGCTTCGTCGACACACACCTTGTCGTGGAACGCCGCCTGAAACGGCTTCTGCCAGTTGTCTTGAAATTCGGTGAGCCCGTCCTTGGTGCCACAGCCTGTATTACCCATCCATCGGAACGTCTCGGCGAAGAAGTCGCCGATGTCGCTGATGCGATGGTCGTTCAGGCCATCAACCATGCCCTCGATAACCGCCCGAGTTTCGGCGGTCTTGGACATGTCGGTGTGTTTGGTAAGAACGGCTTGTTCAGGTCGAGAACCCTTCATCGGTTCACTCTCTTTCGAATGTGGTGCATCAGAAACCCTCGTCGCCGAGTAGTTGTCGCATGCGGTGGAGGACATCGAGTCCCTGCTGTGAAAGCCAATGGGCGAGGTCGAGGAACACCCAGTTCTCCGCCAGCTTGTCGCCGTCTCGGCGATAAATGTCGACCACTCGCATCTCGGCGCTCTGGCCGGCGGTCATACCCAGGAACCCACCGGTTGCTCGGTTGGACAGGTTCGGCCACCCGAACCAGGCGGCGTAGTTGCCTTCGGCAAACCGGGCAACGTGCCCGTTGAAAACCTTGTCCGTCAGGTTGAACCGGAACGGATAGCTGTGCTGATGCTGGTAGCGCTCCACGGTGTAGCTGGCACCGATACCTGCCGACCCGTTCCAGATCATGTCGTCGTGCCATGTCTTTCGCAGAACATCGGGCGACATGCGGTCGTCTCCGGTCTCAGCGGCGATCCGGTTGGCCTCGCTGAGGTCTTCGATCATGCGTTCGGTGAGAGCGAGCGTTTCGAGACCCGTCGATGGATCCTGAGCATCAAACAGCAGGCCATCGTGGGTCAGCGGACCGGGGTGAATGTGAGAAGAGCCGGTAGCGGGTGGCAATGGGTACTGGCCAGCCTGGGCCATCACGCTGATCACATCGGTAAACAACGCGGTTTCGGCAATGCGGTTGCCTTCGATCCGATGGAACTCGGCGTAGCGCAAGAAACACATTCGTTGGGTTGGAGGAATCCCAAGCCACGGTTTGTCGAACAGACCGAGGATATGCCCCATCTGGCATACCCAGGTGGTGCCCGCTTGACCGCTTTCGTGTTCGCTCACCACGTTGGAACCGGCGAGGAAGATGTCGGGTCGACGTTGAAGCGGCGAGAACGATTCCAGCAAAGGCTCGTAGAAGACCTCGGCTGCGGCCTCTGCGGAGCTTTGTTCGTAGAACGGGTAGGTCCCTCGCCATCGGTACTCCGGGGTGGTGTGCCGACCGATGGCGGCGGCGGTCTGCCCGGGACCCGCATCATCGAGGTCGGCGTAGTAGTCGAGAACAACCTGCTTTGCGGTTTGGAGTCGGCTGGGGTGAACCTCGGTCATATGTACTGGTCTAACCCTTCACGGCGCCAGCGCCGAGGCCTTTCACCAGATGTTTCTGGAACAGAATGATCACGATGATGATAGGCAGGGTAATTGACACCGAAGCAGCCGGGATCTCGTTGAAAATCTGTGGTCCCTCGGCTGCGGTGGCGGCGCTAATCCCGACCGGCAGGGTGTAGTTGGTCACCGCGAGGACTCTGACGAACAGGAACTCGTTGTACGCCAACAGCAGAGTGAACAGCGACGTGGCGATGATCCCAGGCCACATGATCGGGATAATGACTTTGCGGAACGCTTGGAATCGGCTGGCGCCGTCGATCATGGCGGCTTCTTCGAGCGTCTTTGGGACGTCCATAAAGAAGCTGCGCAACATCCAGATGGTGAACGGCTGGTTGACCGCCACCAAAGCCATGACCAGCACCAATCGGCTGTCGAGTATGCCGAGGCGGTTCGCGGTGAAGAAGTATGGGAGCACGAACGCGCTGCGCGGGAGTGCCCGGAACCCCAGAGCGACGATGAGGATCACTGCGCCAGAGATGCCGGTGTAACGCGCCAGTCCATAGCCTGCAAGCAGGCCGATGCTGATCGAGATCACGACCGTGAGAACCGTGACCACGAGACTATTGACGAAATACTCATAGGACCGGCTGGTTTCGAACAGCCTGGGGAACAACCAGACGCCGAAGGCCAGTACCGCCACTACGGCGCCGTAGAAGTACTTGCTGTGTTTTCCTGCCCGTTTGCCCACCTGGCCGAGCACTGCGGCGACGGCGGCGAAACCAAGTACGACAAACAGGGGTCGCCACATATTGATGTCGTCGTCTTTGAACCAAAACCCGTTGTAGGCGATCCCGGTGGGGTCATACCCCCACACCGAATTCAGTCGAACGTCCTTCACGAACTTGATGGAGTTCTGGAATGCCCACGCGAACGGGAGCACGCTCCAGACGACCATGACCATCAGGAAGGCGTGCACGCCTATGCGGTGATACCAGCGTTGAGTGTTCATCGTCTAGGTCCTCTCTGCGATCTGATCGCGGTAGCTGACGTAGAGGAACGGAAGCAGAATCACGAACACTCCTAGGACGGTGATGACCGAGAGTGCGTTGCCTCGGCCGACTCGCCCGAAATCAGTGGCGACTTCAATGGTGTACATCTGTAACGAGCGACTGTCGGCGAAGCGCTCCGTGGCGAAGATGAACACGCTGTCGTAGACCCGGTAGGCGTCCATCAGCGAGACCATGATGATGAAGAGAAAGATGGACCGAAGGTGAGGGATCTTGATGTGGAACAGGGTGCGCCAGAAGCCCGCTCCATCGATTGCCGCGGCCTCCATGCGTTCGTCTGGCAAGGATTGCAAACCGGCGAACAGCGAGATCATGGCGAAGGGCATGACGTGCCATATGGACTGGAGAAAGATGATCCAGTTCACGTTTCCGTTGGTGAGAAGAAACGATGCTTCCGGATCCGAAGTGCCCCATTGGAGCACCTTGGAGATAAAGCCGGTGCGGGCAAACAGGTCTTTCACTAGGAGACCACCGACCACGGGCGTCACGATGAACGGGGTGAGCAGGGCTGCCATGTAGATTCCCCGTCCGCGGCCGACGCGGTCGAGAATGAGAGCAACACCGAGGCCAAAAACGGTTTGAATTGGGACGGTGACGGCGACGAATCTCAGGGTGAACCAGAGCGCGGTCCAGAACTCTTCGTCGTTGAAGACATCGACATAGTTTTTCCAGCCGACGTAGCAGCTTCCGCCGAGGTCTTCACAGGCGGACAGGCTGTATCGGTTTCGGGGGAGGACCCGGAAGAAGCTGAGGTACACCGTGGTGGCCAGCGGGAACAGCATCAAAACGGTCATCACCATCACACTTGGTGTGGCAAACCCCCAGAACGTTCTTCGCTTCATTGCTCCCCCTCTGATTGCCGGCAGGCGGGCGGGGAGCTGGCTAAGGCCAGCAACCCACCCGCCACAACGGCGGTACTAACTACGTAGAACGAGACCTACAGGAGGCCTTGGTCTCCGGCTTCCTTGAGGTACTCGGCCTCAGCCTCAGCCAGCGCGGCGGCGGGGTCCATGCCCTCGGTGCCGATCTTGATGAGTGCATTGCCCAGGGCGGTCCGGGCGACGCCGGCTGCTGGGTGGGTGAGGTCGGGGCCACGGCCAGTTGCATAGCTGGCGTTGGCCGCGTCGGTGTTACGAGCACCGTTGGGGTTGGACACGCCCTCACGGGTGACGCCGCCGAATTCGGCTGCGACTTCCTGGCTCTCTGCGTCGGCTGCGGCCAAGATGGCGAGGAACAGCGCCTCGGTGTCGGCGTCGGTGTCAGCAGCAATGCCATAGCCGTCGACGTACGCCGGGGCCGCCAGGATGCTGCCGCCGGTGCTCAACGCCGGAGCGAACTTGACGTTGTCGAGTTCGGTCGAGACGTTGGGGTCATCCATCTCGATGGCACGGGAGGCCCAGGTCTGACCTACGACGTAGCGACCGGTCTGGAAATCGGCGGCGATCTCGGTGGTTCCGTATTCGGCGCCATCTGGGTCCGAGCAGCTGTCGTACATGTCCTTCAGGATCGTGGCGGCCTCGATAGCGTTCTCGCTGGTGAAGTTCGGCTGACCGGTTACAGGATCGATGTTGGTCGGTCCGCCCAGTGCCCCCAGCACGTTGTCGAACTCGATTTGCCACGCCCAACCGGCCTGGTTCATGAGCACGAACCCAGGCAGACCAGCGGCCTGCAGTGGTTCGCACAGCGCAATCGCTTCGGCGAATGTGGTTGGAACCTCAAGGTTCAGCTCGGCGAGCTTCGGCTCGTTGTAGAACACGTGCATGGTGTTGGCGACCATCGGTACGGCGTAGATGTTGCCGTCGATCGACATGAAGTCCCAGGCGGCGTCGGGAATCTGGTCGAGGTTGTACTCGTCGCTGTACTTTTCGATCAGATCGTTGAGCGGAAGGAGACCGTTGGCGTTCGCGTACTTGGCGATCGCGGCGTTGGATCCCTGGTAGATCTCGAAGCTGGGGTTGCCAGTTGCGATGTCGTCGAGAGCCGCAGCCTGTGCGTCAGCGGAGTCCTGGAACTGCACGTTGAACGTATAGTTGCCGTCGGCGCATTCCTCGAGCTCGTCGACGTAGGCGTCGATGATCGGGAACTGCCAACCGAGGATGTCGACCTCGATTTCTTCGGCGGGGTTAGGAATCGCGCACTCGTCAGAGATCGTGCTGTGGACCTCTTCCATGGCTTCATCGTCGGACTCTTCCATGGCATCGTCGTCAGACTCTTCCATGGCATCGTCGTCTGAGGCAGCTGGCGCTTCAGTTGTCGGCGCTGCCTCCGGGTCGCTACTGCTGCCGCAGGCGGCCGCAAAGGTTGCAAGAGCGACGGTTACGGCAAGGAGCCGCAGCCATCTGCTGTTCTCTGGTTTCATGGTTTTCTCCCGTTGTTTGTTTGTGGTTGTGTGAGATTTGTTTGCGAGGCGAATCAACAGGGTCCGCCTCGGCGTTGGATGAGGTGTGAAGGGCCAAGACAACCGTTGGCGTCGACGCCAACATTCTTGGCCTCGGCGGCGGCGCAGATCTGAGCCGACCACTCGATCGATGGGCGAGTATCGCCGCCGGTAACGAGCACCATGGTGGCGGGCTCGGTTCCGACCGATCGGAGGTTGCGCCAAGAACCGGCGGGAAAGCTGACAATGCTTCCCGGATCGGGCCTCGAAGACACGACATCGGACTGGTTCATATCGACCTGCCAGTGGCCATCGATCAGGTAAGCGACCTGCGATTCGTCGACGGAGAAGAGGCCGGTTTGCTCACCGGGGTCGGCCTGTAGCCACGTGGCGGTAAACCCGTGATGCCCTGCGATTGGGGCGCCGCTGTTGGCGGCCTGACAGAAACCATGGCCGATGAGTGGGGAGGTGTGAACGTTGTGGTTCGCCAAGCAACCCGAAAGCAATGTTCCCGACGTCCACCGTCGATCCTTCGCGCGTACCCGGCGAAGCGCGATGTCGGCTTGGGTTGGGCTCGGGAGCGCCTCGATGTCGGCGGTGGTCATCAACGGCATCAGTTCGACCCCGTCGATCGATTCGCCGTTGTGGATGTCGAGCAGCGTGCCGTCGGAGGTGAGGTACAAACCCGTCTCGGCGGCTTCGGCCAGGACGTCCGGAGCCCAGATGATGCCACCGGTGGTGTCGTGGCCCAGGATCGTGTACACCCAGCCCTCGGTGGTACCGGTGTTCTCGAAGCTACGAAACACCCAGGTGGGCACGCTGAGCACGTCGCCAGGGCCGATGTCGATGCTGATGGCATCCGGTCCTAAGCCCACGGTGAAACGGAACGTCCCACGGGTGCAGATAAACACCTCGGCAGTGAAGTGGAGGTGGGGATTGTTGACCGCCCCTGCGGGCAGGCTGGCCGCGCCAACGTTGAAACCATGTGGCTCTTCTAGATTGATGACCTGATCAGAATTCTGTGAAACGCCCGGCCCGATGAACGAGTAGCTTTCTTTGCCCTTGCTCTGGGGCAGTCGGACGTCGACGAACGCGCGGGGGTCGGCCACAAACTGATGAGGCTGGATCACCCGTCGGGTCATGTCGTCCACTGACAGATGCATTATCGAACTCCCAGCGGGCGGCCGCCATCGACAGAAATGATCGAACCGGTTGTGAGCACCAATTCGCGGGCAGCCACACTGACCGCATCTGCGACGTTCTCTGGGCTGGCCAGTTGTTGTAGCGGCGTCTCGTCGGCCTGGGTTTGGATGTAGTCCGCAGGCAAGCTCTTCGCATATTCGCCAAGAACCCAACCGGGCGACACCGAGACCACACGGATCTGCGGGGCAAGCGCCCGGGCGAGGGATCGCGTGACGCTGTCGAGGGCTGCCTTCGACGCGCAGTAGGCGACATTGGATCCCTGACCGGTAACCCCGGCGATCGACGAAATGTTCACCACAGCCA
The DNA here is from genome assembly GCA_938029215.1 of uncultured Acidimicrobiales bacterium. Classification (GTDB taxonomy): domain Bacteria; phylum Actinomycetota; class Acidimicrobiia; order Acidimicrobiales; family SZUA-35; genus JABDIY01. The sequence goes on from CALHFG010000055.1 coordinate 10,418, forward strand.
CCGGCGCTCCCGTGCTACGAGCGGCTGCGTCCAGCAGGGGACGGAATGCCCGGATGACGGCGAGCGGGCCACGGGCATTGACCGTGAAGATCTTGTCTATGACCTCATCGGTGAGGGCGTCGAGATCGTCGTGGGGAACTGGCACGGTGACGCCGGCACAGTTTACGAGCACGTCGACTCTGCCGTAGGTGGTCTTCACTTCGGATGCGGCGGCCGCGAGTTCCGCAGAGTTGGTGACGGGAAGGTGCATGGCAATGTGGCCGGTGCCGTCTAGTTCGCTCGCAATGCGCTGCGCTAGGTCGAGGTTGGATCCTGCGCCCACGACAACGGCAAAGCCGTCGCTCGCCAGGCGTCGGCAGATCGCCGAGCCGATGCCACCGCTGCCGCCGGTTACCACCGCGGTCGGTTGGGGGGAGAGGGACGAGGTCATATCAACCTGCGACCTCGACGGTCCCGTAGCGGGCGACGCGGATATCGGCTTGGGCCTTGTGTCCAGCGAAGTTCTCGATTGCGCAGAGTCGGGAGCAGTACTCGCCGACCATCACGGCGCTTTCGGCGTTGGTAACACGTTGATACGTGCAGGTCTTGATGAACTTGCCGACCCACAGGCCGCCTGTGTAGCGGGCGGCACCCTGCGTTGGCAGCGTGTGGTTGGTGCCGATGACCTTGTCACCGTTGGCCACATGGGTCATGGGTCCGAGGAAGAGGGCACCGTAGTTGACCATATTCTCCAGGAAGTAGTCGTCGTCGTTGGTCATCACCTGCACGTGCTCAAACGCCAGATCATCAGCCACTGCCAGCATCTCTTCGTTCGTGTCACACACGAGAACTCGGCCGTAGTTCTCCCAAGCGACGCCGGCGACGTCGGCGGTAGGAAGAGTCTCCAGTTGCCGGGCGACCTCGGTGATGGTGGCGTGGCCGAGGGCCTCGCTGGTGGTCAGGAGTACAGCGGGGGAGCTGGGGCCGTGCTCGGCTTGACCCAGAAGGTCGGTGGCACACATCTCGGCATCGACGGTGTCGTCGGCGATCACCAACGTTTCGGTTGGGCCGGCGGGCAGATCGATGCCAACTCTCCCGTACAGCTGACGCTTCGCCTCCGCAACGAACGCGTTGCCTGGACCCACGAGAACGTCGACCCCATCCATGAGGCCTTCAACGCCGAGCGCCATCGAGCCGACGGCCTGAATACCGCCGAGCAGGTAGATCTCATCGGCTCCTGCCATCGCCATAGCGGCAACGGTTTCTTTGGGGATCTCGCCGTTGATCGGAGGCGTGCATGCAATGACGCGGGGAACACCTGCGACCTTGGCGGTGAGCACGCTCATATGGGCTGACGCGACCATGGGGTAGCGACCGCCTGGCACATACGCTCCAACGTTCTGTACTGGAATGTTTTTGTGCCCCAGGAACACGCCAGGCAGTGTCTCAACCTCGACCGGTTTCATGGAGTCGAGCTGGACCTGTGCGAAATTGCGGATCTGGGTTTGGGCGAACTCGATGTCGGCAATCGTCAGTGGATCGACCTGTGAGATGATGTCATCGATTTCGGCCTGAGACAGACGGAATGAGGTGGGTGACCACTTGTCGAATTGTTCACTCAGATCCCGAACCGCTGATTCCCCTTCGGTTTCGATCCGCGCCAGAATTCCCGCAACCTTGGTGCTCAGCTCGGTGTCAGAACCGTGAGCGCCCTTGCGAGTGGCTTCCTTGAGAACCTTCATGCCTTACCTTCTTCTGCACAGGCTTGCCTGCGGGTTGATTGCCCCACCCGGACAAAGCCGGGCACGGTGGTGTGTGACTCGATGGTCGAGGGTGTCGATGTGAGCTGTCCCAACGCTTCCCGTATCAGTTCTTCCGCAGGTTGCACGAGGGTGGTGAGATCGAAACCGGCCCACGAGGCCTGCGGCAGTCCGTCGAATCCGGTGACCGAGACATCGTTCGGGACCGAAACTCCGAGCTTTGAGAGACCATCCATAACGCCGAACGCAAGCTCGTCGCCTGCGATCATCAGCGCATCGGGGAGGCCGTCGCCTCCACCAAAGTGCCGAAGCAAAGACTCAGCGATGGCATATCCGCTGTCGTAGTCGAAACCGCCGGCCGGAATGTAAGGGCAAACGATTCCGTGTTCTCTGAGCCGGTTGGAGGCGCCGCGGTAGCGAAGGCGGTCAGAACCGGTGTCGGGGTCGCCTCCGACGAACGCCACCGTCTGGTGGTCAGTCTCGATCAGATGGTCGGCCAGTGCCGCCGCACCGGCGACGTTATCGACGCTGACCGATGCGGTGACGTCGAGGGCTTCGGGGTGGTTGAACGCGACCGCCGGGATTCCCAACCCGGCAACATCAACGATGGAATCGTGATCGATAAAGGACGATGCCAACAACACGCCGTCGACTCGATACTGACGGAGCGACTGCACAACCGAGGCCACCTCGGAGGGTTTGGCAAAGGTGAACAGCAACATCTGTGAACCTTGTTCGGCGAGCTGTTGGGAGATCTCGGCAATGAGATGCTGCCAGTACTCGCCACGAGCCGGCACAACCGCACCCACGATGTTGGTGCGCTGGGATTTGAGGCTGCGAGCGATCGCATTGGGAACATATCCCAGTGCGCTCGCGGCCTCATGAACCTTGGCCCGAGAGGTATCGGCCACCTTGTGGGGCGAGGAGAAGGTGCGCGCCACCGTCGCCTGTGACACGCCAGCTGCGGCTGCGACCTCGACCGAGGTCACTCGCTTGTTCCCCTTACCCCTCATGTGACCGACATCATATGACTACGTAGTCATCAGAGCAAGATCTGCTTCCAAATCGCCGTTTCGTCCACCAGTACGTATTCACGGCGGATTCCGTCTTTGCCGAACTCGGCGTGGCTGATCCCCATCACGTAGACCTCCGCTCCCGACGGTGCCCCGAATGCGCCCCAGCCGTCGTGCTTGCCCCAAAGCGACCAGCGCAGAGCGGCGCGGTCAGGCATGCCGTTCTCACGCAGGCCGATCTGGTGATGGACGTTGAATTCGGCGCTCGGGAAGGCGCTGCGCAGGCCCATCCAAAAGCGATCAGCTGCAGCCCGGCCGTGCTCGGTGACCCCTCCCGGCAACTCAAGCTGGCAGGCCCGGTCGTAGTTGCGGTCGACCGAGGCCATATCGGCTCCCATCACCGCCCCGAGCGCAGCGGCATAGCGTTGACCCGCCTCGTGCTCGTTGCCGGTCCCGGCGTAGACCACAGATGCATCGTTGAGTGGTGTAAGCGGCTTCACCGCAGTATCTGGGCCGCCTTCGGCATCGATCTGGTCGGCCGCAAATTGCTTTGGGTCCAGGCCCAGTTGGCGGACGATCGCACCCTGATCCCGGACGATCCATTCGTCGTAGATCGTGTTTTCCTTGGCGGCGCAGTCGGCGATGATCCGATAGGTGAACTTGGTGCCGCTGGCGGGTCCGTACGCTCCATCTCCCAAATGGGTAGCGGTGCTGAGGATTCGGTGCGAGCTCAGAAAGCCAGTGTCCTCATCGCCGCTCCAAATGACGTCTTCGCCAAGGAGCTGGCGGTCGGGGAACTCAGCCAGCGTGGCCATGGTGGCGCCGATGACGTGGGCGTTGCCCGTGGTGATGCCCGCCGGTGCGCGCACCGGGATGTCGGGCGCGTAGTAATCGTGCAGGGTGTGAATCCGTCGGCTTTCCCAGATCTCCTCGGTGATCTTGAGGATGTAATCGGGGAAGTCGCTGAACTTAGGATCGAAGCCACGCATAGGCGGGAGCGTATGCATACGTTGTCATCAGGTCAACAGTTTCACCCGTCAACCGCCGGCCGATCCTATTGAGCTACTCCTCTTCGCCGAAGGTGAACCGGCACTCTTCCAGCGACTCGGGATCGTTGTTGGCGTTTTCGATGCACTCGGTGAGGTCCTTGAACTCTTCGGAGTTGAAGACCGCTGCGAACAGCGCCACCATCGCAATAGCGATCATCAAGGCCAGAACGCTGGTGATGATTCCGGCGATCGCGACGCCTCGGTTGTTCGCCTCACCCGAGGTCACGCGCCGATAGCCGATGATGCCCAAGATCAGTCCGATGAGGGCGGGCACGGCGCCGATGAGAATGAACGAGCCGAAGAGTCCGATGATTCCCAGGATCAAGGAGGCGATGCCGAACCCGTTCTTGGGCGCCTCGATGGTCGGGTACTGCGAGCCGGCTGGCGGAATGGGGTTCTGTGGTGCGGTCATGGTGCTCCCAGGTTGAAGTTCCTGTAAGAGTAATCGCCGATGAGCGACGGCCGACGGCTCCCCATATTGGTGCCTACCTACCGGTAGGTAGGTGATAGGGTGCGTGCGGTGATTCCTCGGGCGAAACAAGAACGACGTGACCCGGTCATCTCGCTGGCATGTGGGCTACCCCGCCCCACCTGGCGGGGTCGGATTCACACCTGGGCCTTTGCGGCAGCGGTGCCTGCTGCCCTCATTCTGTTGCTGGTGGCGAATACCGCGATCGAACGGGTGGGGGTAGGTATCTACGGGATTTCCCTGGCCGCCGTGTTTGGCGTGTCGGCCGCCTATCACCGTCTGGCCGAATCCGATAAGGCTCAAACGATCATGCGGAAGGCCGACCACGCCACCGTTTTCTTGAAGATTGCCGGCACCTACACGCCGGTGTGTCTGGTGGCGTTGCCTCGAGAGTGGGGGATTCCCATTCTCATCGCAGCCTGGTCTATCGCCATCCTGGGAATCGCGGTCAAAGTGCTCTTACCCACCCGATTCATTCGGTGGTCGAGCCCGCTCTACATCGCTGTCGGTTGGGTTGCCATCATCGGGTTTCCCGCTCTAGCTCGCAACCTCTCCACCGCACAGCTGGGTCTCATCATCGTCGGTGGCATCGTCTATAGCGTCGGCGCCATTCTGTTCTGGCTGCGCAAGCCCGATCCGTTACCTCTTGTGTTTGGATATCACGAGGTCTGGCACGTGATGACCGTGGTGGCGTCGATCTTCCATTTCGGTGCGATCGTGCTCGTCACCACGGCATCGGCCTGATTCTACGGCAGCCGGTTGCGTAGTTCATCGACCGAGGTCGGTCGGCCCGAGCGTTGAATCCAGTCGGCGAACGCGGCTCCGAGAACGCCGCATCCGGCGGCGATGAACATCTGTAGTGGGTAGCCAACGAAGTTGATTGGGTCGCCAGCCAAAAGTCGACGGATGACGCCGAAGGTTTGAATCACGACGTAGCTCCCTGCGGCACCGAAGGCTCCGTGCGCCATGGGTGCGTGCGGGGCTAACTTGCCGCCGCCATACCCCGCTGCGGCGAAGGCAACCATGAAAGCTCCAAAGAACCCGAGCTTGGCAAAGTTGGTCGACTCTTCGCTGATGATCCACTGATTGAGCAGTGCGAGTGGGACCAGGAGAACCAATCCGCTCAGCGCAGCCGTCTTCACGATGGACCAGTCGATCTTGGGCACCTCGCAAGGATATAGCGGCGGGCTCGATGGGGTCTGACCCCATTAGTATCGGGTCATGGCGGTAGTGGTGTTTCTGCGGGGCATGAACCTTGGAAGGCGTCGCCTCACCAACGACGAACTAGCCGCCGCATTCAAGCGGCTCGGCTATGCCGAGCCGACGCCGTATCAAGCCAGTGGAAACGTGATTCTGCCCCACAATGACGCCGTGGACTCAGAGGAGCTGTCGGCTGGCCTCGAGCACGAGCTCGGCTACGACGTACCGGTGTTCGCACGCTCGGGGGATGAGGTGCGGGCTCTGGCCTCGGAGTCGCCCTACGCAGGAGTCCGTGGAGACGACGGTGGCAAACCCCAAATTGTGTTTCTGCACGAGCCTCCAACGGCATCCCTAGAGACAGTGTTTGGATCCGATGACCAGTTTGAGGTGGTCGGGAACGAGATCCATTGGCTCCCACCTGGCGGGCTGGCCGATACCGGTCCGTTGCTCAACATGCTCGATGCCGCCACGGGTGGGATAACGGTCCGAACCCTGGGAACACTGGAACGAATTGCAAAGAAGCTCGCATAGGTAAAGTGGCAGCGCACACACCTCGGTCCGACGGGAAACTCATGCCAGATTTTAAAGGCACCAAGACAGAACAGAATTTGCGGGAAGCGTTCGCTGCGGAAGCTCAGGCCAACCGGCGATACCTGTATTTCGCTCAGGAGGCCGATGTTGAGGGCCAGCCGGAAGCCGCTGCGTTGTTCCGTTCAGTCGCCGAAGGTGAAACCGGCCACGCATTCGGACACCTGGATTTCCTCGCCGAATCCGACACGGGCGATCCCGTGACCGGCGAGCCGCTGGGTACGACTGAAGACAACTTGAAGTCGGCCCTCGCTGGTGAAACATACGAGTTTCAGGAGATGTATCCCAAGTTCGCCAAAGAAGCTCGCGAAGAAGGGTTCCCCGAAGTGGGGGAGTGGATGGAGACGTTGGCTCGAGCCGAGGAAAGCCACGCCCGCCGATTCCGCGAGGGTTTGGAGAACCTCGGATGACCACCTCCTGGACCAGTCTGCTGAACGCGCTCGCCGACCGCACCGATCTGTCCCG
>CALHFG010000056.1 GCA_938029215.1 uncultured Acidimicrobiales bacterium
GTCACAACGCAATGAAGCTGATGCAAACTTACGGTGAGCTCGGCCTCCACCAGGCTCAACACGACGCGCTCGTACAGCTCATTCTGAACCCCCACGACGAAGGCATCGCCCGGCCATCGATCGAGATCATCGCCCCGCACCACGATCCCGACGATCTCGCTGGCCCCAACCCCGACCCTGACGCGCAAGACAAGGGCGAGCGAACACTACCCAGCGCAGGCCCTCACGGCGACGACACAAACAGCGAGAGCACAAACAACGAGAGCGCAGCCAGCGACTGGCCTGCACTCGGAACAGATCCGGCCGTCGACTACTTCGCATATGTAGCCGTCGCAGCGCATCGGTCGTCAAGGACGCCCCGGGCAAACGACCGCGGGTTCTCGGCGATCCGGTACCCGCAGACTGCAGGCGGAACTCTGGTCCCGCCTCAAGTTCTGGCCAGCATCATCCGGCACGGCGGAACGGTCCGCCACCATCGCCTCGATAGCGCTGGCAACCTCATCGGAGATCATCCCACCGCGGGGCCCGGCTTCACCAAGCGGCAAGAGCGGTTCATACGGTTGCGGGATCAGCATTGTCAGCACCCCGGCTGTCGCCGACCGTCGCATCAGTGCGACTACGACCACGTTATCGCTCGACACCGTGGCGGCCCATCGACGATCGCCAACGGACAACTATTGTGCCGGATGCATCACCGTTGGAAGCATCGACTCGATGCCCGCTCGGGCCCCTCCACCGACCTCAGCCGATTGTTTGTCGACTCCCCCATGATGATTCAGCGCGAATAGCTCCCAACCCGCTCGGCAACCAAGGGCGCCATCGACCAGACTCTCCTGAACCTGCATCTGTGGGCAATCTGTCGCGTTCGCACTGCATTCGCAACGGCTTCGCCCTGTTCAGCGAGCTGAGCGAGTGCCGCCGGAGAACGCCATCACGTTGTTGCAGATCGACTGCGAACCGGCCACTGACCACCTGCGACGCGGGCCGCAGAGAGTGCGGGCATGCTCGTTCGCATCGCAACTGCCCTCATCGTCATTCTGATTCCACAGTCCCAGATCTCGCCTCCGGGGCCGGACTATTCCGCTGCTCAACAGGCCCGTATCAACGCGGCAATCGCCACCTTTACTGCACAAGGGCTCGAACTGCCAAAACTCGAAATTCGATTTAGCGACGACGAGTCAAACTGCAGGGGGCGCGGCGGACTGTTCGAACCAAAGTACTCACCATGGCGTATCAGCATCTGCGCCGTCGAAGACTACGTGATGGTGCATGAACTGGCTCATGCCTGGGTCGAAAGCAACCTTCACCATCAGGAGAAGACGGCCTACCTGTCGAGGAAAGGGCTCCCCTCGTGGAACGACCCCTCGCACAGCTGGAACGAGCGCGGCGGCGAGCACGCAGCCTTTATCGTCCAGACCAACCTGTCGACGCAGACCGCTCGGAACTCAAGAGCCTGGCGATCCCGGGTAGCTGACTACGAATTTCTCACTAGCAAGCGATCACCGTTGAGGCTTACGTGACTATGCGCTGAACGGTGGCCAGTTCTCGTCCTTTTCGCTGAGCATCACGCCATCTTTGATCGGCCAGTCGATGTTGAAGAACGGGTCGTCGTACCGCAGCCCTTTTTCAGCGCCCGGGGTGTACGGCGTGTTGGTCAGGTAGATCACTTCGCTGTCGGGCAGGAGCGACTGGTACGCGTGAGCGCAGCCTTCAGGAATAACTAGGGCCAGCCGATTCCGTGGGGTCAGTTCAATCCCGAACCACTTGCCGAAGGTCGGCGAGTCGGGACGAACATCGGCGCAGACGTCGAAAATGGCCCCGCTGATACAGCGCATGAATTTGGCTTCGCCTGCTGGTGGTTCCTGCCAATGAAGGCCGCGAACAAGTCCGGCATCGACGCAGTAGCTGGTGTTGATCTGGGCAACGTTCGTCGCCCCGCCGATCGCGCCGAGCTCTTCGGAACACCACTGACGAGCGAAGAATCCCCGCTCGTCACCGATCTCCTTCAGCGATGCCACAAAGCAGCCATCAACGGTTGTCTCTTCAAAGTTCATAAGCTGTCTTTCTTTTGAGGTTGCCGCCGCGCCAGCAAGGCAGCAGAACCGAATTGAGGAGGCTCCCCGCAGGTGGCCGAAACGACCACGGGTGAATCAGCGAACAACGAGCCCCGACGGGTCCGCGAGTACGAAAGCGTTCGCCACGCACCGTCCAGTGCGAGTGGAGGCAATGGATTACACCCAGTAGAAGCTGTCGGAGACCTGGTTGGTATCGAGGAGGTGCTGGATCTGCTTGATACGGCGGTGACCGCGGTGGGTCTGTTGAGCCTCATCGAAATTGATACGAGTAAAGGTGTCGACCATTTCCTTCACGCCGGAGCGGACGTCGTGGTCACAAGAGAAGCCGGGAAGCTTGGTGGTGATCTTTTCGAAGTTCACTTTGTAGTTACGGTTGTCGCCGCCCTTTTCGCCAATGACGACCTCGCAGCCGTCGATCTCTTCACCGATGATCTGACAGATGTCTTTGACCTGGTAGTTGCCACGGTCGTCGCCGACGTTGAACACCTGGTTGTGAATCGCTTCGGCCGGAGCCTCCAACGAGCACCACATGGCCTTCCCAATGTCCGCAACGTGAACGAACGGGCGCCACGGGGTGCCGTCGGACTCGAGCACGAGCTTTTTGGTGAGGAAGGCCTGCGCCGTAAGGTCATTGATCGCCAGATCGAATCGCATCCGCGGGCTGAGGCCATAGGCGGTGCCATTGCGTAGGTACACGGTGGAGAAATTGTCGTCGGCCAGCTTGGACAGGTCTTCTTCACACAGAAGCTTGCACTTGGCGTAGGCCGTCAGTGGGCCCGTGGGCGACTCTTCGGTGGCAAACACCTCTTCCTCGTCACCTGAGGCGCCGTACACGCTGCACGAGCTGCTGTAAATGAACCGGTGGACACCAGCCTCCTTCGCCATCTCGGCCAAACGAATCGTTGCCGCATGGTTGATGTCGTAGGTGAGTTCGGCATTGAGGTTGCCGAGCGGATCGTTGGACAAATCTGCCAGGTGGATGACCGCATCAAATCCCTTGAGCTGATCGGGCGAAACCAGACGAGTATCGAGCTTGGTCCATTGTGGGGTTTGGTCCACTCCGTCATAGAGCCAACCAACCCGATGGAATCCGGTGTCGTAGCTGACGACGTCGTGTCCAGCCTGCATGAGTCGCTGTCCGAGGAGCGTACCGATGTAGCCCTCGCCGCCCGTGAGTAGAACCTTCATGCCATACCTTTCAATGAAGCGTCGCTCCAGTTGTTCCAGGGGGCGTTGCCGCCATCCCAAAGTGATTCCAGTAGTTCCTTGTCCCGCAGCGTGTCCATGCACTGCCAGAAGTTCTCGTGGCGATAGGCCATGAGCTGACCGTCCTTAGCAAGATTGGCCAAGGGTTCCTTGGAGAAGTCGATGTTGTCGGACTCGATGTATTCCAGAACCTCAGGTTCGAGCACGAAGAAGCCTCCGTTTATCCAGCCTTCGCCGGTTTGGGGCTTTTCTGTGAAACTCGTTATTGCGTCACCGTTGAACTCGATTGCACCGAACCGGGCTGGCGGACGCACCGCTGTCATAGTGGCCAACTTGCCATGGCTCTTGTGGAACTCAACCAACTTGGTGATGTCGACATCGGAAACGCCATCGCCGTAGGTGGCCATAAACGTTCCGTTGTAGTGCGGAGCAAGCCGCCGAATTCGTCCGCCGGTGTGGGTGTGCAACCCGGTGTCGATCAGCCCTACGTTCCAGCTCTCTTCAGATTGCTGAGAGTGCCTGATGACCTTGTTGGCACCGAGGTTGACGGTGAGATCGCTCGCCAGGGTGGCGTACTCGGCGAAGTACTGCTTGATCATGTCGCCCTTGTATCCGAGGGCCACAAGGAAGTCCTCGTGGCCGTGCGCGGCATAGTGTTTCATGATGTGCCAAATGATCGGCTTGCCGCCGATCTGAACCAGCGGTTTAGGCTTGCTGACAGTCTCTTCGCTCAGGCGACTACCAAGGCCGCCAGCGAGAATAACAACCTTCATTGGATGGGTGCTCCAGGAGTTGGGTTTTGGTGGGTGGGGTAGTTCTGCTGACGATTGGCGCTAAATGCCGCGGGCCTCGTCGTAGTTCTCAATGAACCATCGGTACGTATCGGTCAGTCCTTGACGAAGATCAATGCTGTGCTTCCAGCCAAGTTGGTGCAGCTTGGAAACGTCGAGAACTTTGCGGGGGGTGCCGTCGGGCTTTGAAGAGTCCCACACCAATTCGGCCTCGGGATAGACGATCTCCCCGATCAGTTCGGCGAGGGCCTTGATGCTGAGATCTTCGCCTGTACCAACATTGACGTGCTGGAGACCGTTGTAGGAGTCGAGCAGAAAGATACATGCGTCGGCAAGGTCATCGACGTGGAGAAACTCCCGCATCGCCGAACCCGTGCCCCATACTTCGACGGTCGGCTTTCCGGCCTGTTTGGCGTCATGGAACTTCCGCATCAACGCAGGAATTACGTGGGATCCCTGAAGGTCAAAGTTGTCGTTGGGGCCATACAGATTGGTGGGCATGGCGGACACAAAGTTCGACCCGTATTGGCGCTTATACGTCTCGCACATTTTGATGCCAGCGATCTTGGCCAATGCGTAGCCCTCGTTCGTGGGCTCCAGCGCGCCGGTGAGCAGTTCGTCTTCGCTGATCGGTTGTTTCGCCATGCGCGGGTAAATGCACGATGAACCGAGATAAAGCAGTTTGTCGACCCCGATGTTGTGCGATGCATGGACCACCGTGCCGTGGATCATCATGTTGTCGTAGAGGAACTGGGCCGGGAGCGTGTTGTTGGCATGGATACCGCCAACTTTTCCCGCCGCCAGGATCACCTGTTCGGGGCGATGCTCCGCCATGAAATCGTTGACATCGGCCTGGTTCCGGAGGTCCAGCTCGCTTGATGTTGCCGTAATGATGTTGTGGTAGCCGCCTTGCTCGAGTCGTCGAAGCAATGCAGACCCCACAAGTCCTCCGTGGCCAGCCACGTAGATCCGTGTGTCGGGTGAAAGGGTCATAGAACAAACGTATCGTCACGTTTGCGTAGGCTCATGAGCTACCCGTTGCAGGATCACGGGTAAACCTGCCCTATAGGACGACCGAAGAGATACATATGAGCGAACAGCCAACCACCGACCACAACGCCCTCAGCAGCGAAAACACCGAATCGGCTGACGCTATGGCAACAGAGCGCGACGGCTCGGCACCAGAGGTGACCGTCATTACCGGTGGCACCGGCTTTCTGGGACGACATCTTGTGGCTGCGGTTGCTGGCTCGCTCGACGGGCTCGCACCATCAACGAGCTCGAAGAGGCGCGAGGTCCACGTTCTCTCCAGCCAGGGCGCTCCCCACTTTGAAGGGGTAAATGCAGATGCGATTACCACCCATCAGGTGGATCTCAACGATGCCGGTGCAGTCACTGCAGTAATGAACAAAATCAAGCCCACCGAGCTGTTCCACCTTGCTTGGTTCAACGGTGAGTCGGCCAGCCGTTACTCTGACCCCGTTAACCACGACTGGGTGGCGATCGCAGAACATCTCGTGCAGTCGTTTGCCGAAGCGGGGGGCCGCCGGGCCATCATCGCCGGCAGCTGCATCGAGTACGGGCCCGAAGGAGGCGTGCTCGTCGAAGACGGCCCGGTCGACCCCGACACCGTGTATGGCCGCTGCAAGCTGGATGCCGGCTTGCGATCGATGGCCGTGGCCGAGGACTTTCCCGGCCTACACGTGGCAGTCGCCCGCATCTTCTTTGTTCTGGGCCGCTTCGAAGACCCAAACCGCCTGGTCCCTCACATCATCCGCCAACTTCTGAACAACGAACCGGCCGAGCTGTCGGCTGGCACCCAGCGCCGCGACTATATGCACGCCTGGGACGTTGCGCTGGGCCTCATTGCCGTGGCGGACAGCACAATCGAAGGTCATGTGAACATTGGGATGGGTGCGCCCGTCCAGGTCAAGGAGCTGTCGGAGTCAATCGGCGAGTCTGTTGGGCGGCCCGACCTTCTTTGGTTTGGGGCACGGCCTGGTGGAGCCGACACGGCTGAAGAAATCACCGCCGACATTACCCTGATCACCTCCGAAACGAACTGGAAGCCAACCCTTGATCTCGATGCCGCTTCGGCCGATGTAGTGAAGTGGTGGACAAAACAGCTCCAGGGCTAGGTAGTTCCACCAACAAGCAGACACCCAAGCCTCGTTTGAGGCTAGAAATGCGCCTGGACGGCTTACCCAACCGGCGTCAACACCCAAAGCAGTCTGGCCGACGGTCGGGCGAACGAAATGAGACGGCATGAGTGATAGCAGCGACAACACGGTCATCCTCGGAAGCGGCATGGCCGCCTGGGGCGCCTTCGATCGATTGACCGCAGAGGGCGTGACTCCTCGCCTGTTCGACAAGAACCACTACCCCGGTGGCCACACCGCCTCGTTCCCCAACGACAAAGGTTTCGTCTTCGACGATGGACCCCATATCTCTTTCACCGAAATCGAAGAGGTGCAGCACCTGCTCGCGGATGCGGTCGATGGTGACTACGAGACCCTGAATGCCCGTGTCGACAACTGGTACGACGGCGTGTGGGTCAAGCACCCCGCGATCGCGTACCTACATGCACTGCCCGAAGATCTCATCGTTCAGATTCTGGATGAGTTCATCCAGGTGTCAGCCACAGAAATGCCCGAGACGAAGACGTTCAACAACTATCACGAGTGGCTGTTAGCCGCCTACGGGCCGACCTTCGCCAACAACTTCCCGGGTCGCTACGGCACGAAATACCACACCTGTGGGCCCGAAGATATGAATGTCTCCTGGCTCGGCCCCCGCCTCTACCGGCCCGACCTCAAGGAAGTTCTGATGGGTGCGGTACGCCCGCCGCGCACCGAGAAGCATTACATCGATAAGTTCCGCTACCCAAAGAAGGGTGGCTTCGAGGGCTACCTACACAAGTTCTTCGGTGCTGCTGACCTGAGTCTGGGGCACCGAGCCGAAAGCATCGACCCGGTCGCCAAAACCATCACCTTCGGCAACGGCAAGACCGAAACCTACGAGACGCTGATCTCGTCGGCCCCGTTGGCCGAAATGATCAAGATGTTACCCAACGTTCCTGAAGACGTTCAGGAGGCGGCCAGCCTGCTGAGCTGCAGCCAGAGCGTGATTGTGAACATCGGTGTAGCTCGCGATGACCTTTCACCGGCTCACTGGCGCTACATCTACGACGAGGACATGCGCTCGGTGCGCCTGAGCTTCCCGCACATGTTCAGTCCCACAACCTGTCCCCCGGGCCACGGCGCGGTGCAGGTTGAGGTGTACTACAGCGACAAGTACAAGCCGCTGGACCACAAGCCTGAAGACGACATCCAGCCCGTCATCCAAGAACTCACCAAGATGGGTGTGCTGCACGAAGGCGAGGAGATCGTGTTCTCCGAAGCTCGCTGGATCGAGTACGCCAACGTGATCTTCGACTTGGATTCTGGCCCTTGCGCCGCCAAAGTACAGGACTACCTGACCTCGCTCGACATCACCTACTGCGGCCGCTACGGCGACTGGGCCTATATCTGGACTGACCAGAGCTATCTCAGCGGCCAGCGTGCCGCCCAGCGAATTCTGGACAGCAAGACCAGCGGCTAGAAGCCGCGGCGCCGGCCGTCCAATCGCATAGTCCAGCTTGAGCTTTTAGGCAGAACGTCTCTGCCCGACGGCAGGTCAGGACGGTACTCCTAGTGCGTATGTTCTCATTTCGTGGGCGTATTGGAAGACTGACCTATGTGGGATATCGCTTGGTTGCCGCTCTCATCGCTGCATTCGGATTCCTCGCAGCCAAGGTTATGAGCGGGACCGCGTGGGACGAGCCGATGACTGCCGCCGGCCCGCGGTTCATCGCAGGTTCGTTCCTCGCTATTGCCGTGCTCGCAATCGCGGCGGCATCGATCCGTCGCAGTCACGACCTTGGTCACGGAGGTCTGTTCGCGATTCTGATGATCGTGCCGATCGTCGGGCTCTTTGTGGGCCTCTACCTCACCCTTCGCCGTGGCCAATACGGCTACAACAAGTGGGGGTACGAGGGTGGCGGAAGCCCGCATCCGAACGGAATGTCACCACGGGACCTCTACCTCGCCGAATTCCGGTAACTGGTGGCGGCAACCTCTAGCTGCCGATGCAGTGGGCGCCAAACAGAACCCTGAGATCGGCGTACAGTCCGTTACCGCCATTGACCGTGTACGCATCGCTGAGCCGGATCAGTTTGGGCGTTCCCAGATCGATCACGATCGGACTCTTTCCGGGGTGATCTGACAAACAAGCCTTGAGGTCAGCAACCGCCGCATCGGAGAGCTGATCGGGGCGCACGGTAAGGGTAATCGGCTTCTCGGCAGCCAAAGCGTCGGCGTCGACCACCTCAACCGCCGACACCATCAGCTTGGGCTCGTCGTCGCGTCGGCTCACGCGACCGCGGAAGATAACGATTCGATCGTCTTCGAGCAGATGGCCGTAGTCGGTCATGGTTCGCGGAAAGACCATGGTCTCGATACTGGAGGAAAGGTCCTCAAGAACGAGCACCGCCATCAACTCGCCCTTCTTGGTCCACTTTTTCACCAGACCTGAGATCACACCACCTACCGCTACCTGGGTGCCGTCGTCTAGTTCAGCCAGCCCACCAATGGTTATAGACGCTCGCGCTTGCAAGGCACTTTCGACTCCCATGAGCGGATGGTCGCTGACGTACAGCCCCAACATCTCCTTCTCCAGTTTGAGCCTTTCGCTCTTGTCGAAATAGGCCTCGGGAATGCGCGGGCGATCATCGTAGGCGTCGGCGCTGTCTTCCATCGCTCCGAAGAGGGTCTGGACACCCATGTCTTCTTCCTTGCGGCGTTGAATTGTTTTGGCGATGAACTCGTCGTGAATCTCCACGAGTCCCCGCCGGGGGTGTCCGAGCGAGTCGAATGCGCCGGCCTTGATCAGAGACTCGATCGCTCGCTTGTTCAGTACCGACAGCTCAACGCGATCGCAGAAATCCTGGAACGACTCGAAGGGCCCATTCTCGTTCCGCTCCTCGACGATCTTTTCAACAATTCCCTCGCCGACGTTCCGCACGCCCGAAAGACCGAACGTGATGGCGTTAATTTGACGTCCGTTGACCTCGATGCCCTGGTCGTCCGGAATAGAGCCGAAGTCAACATTGGAGCGATTGATATCGGGCACCAGAACGTTCAGGCCCATCTGACGGCAATCGTTCAGGAAGACGGCCGCGGTCTCAAGCTTGTTCTTTACCGAGGTGAGCAATGCCGCCAGGTACTCGGTCGGGTAGTTCGCCTTTAGATAGGCGGTCTGGTAGGCCACCAGTCCGTAGCCGTAGGAGTGGCTCTTGTTGAAGGCGTAGTCGGCAAAGCCTTCAATAACGTCGAACTTGTCCTTGCCAAACTGCTCGCCGTACTCGTTTTCGATGCAACCCTCGATGAACTTCTGGCGCTCAAGGGCCATGAGTTCGCGCTTCTTCTTGCCGGCAGCCTTCCGCAGATTGTCGGCCTCGGCCAGGGTGTAGCCAGCAAACCGCTGACTGAACCGCATCATCTGCTCCTGATAGATCATCAGGCCATAGGTGTCGCCAAGAATTTCCGCTTCGTCGTCGTGGTCGTAGGTGATCTCTTGCTTTTTGTTCTTACGGTCCGCGTAATCCGTGTGCATGTTCTTCGCCATTGGGCCCGGGCGATACAGCGCCACCAACGCAGCGACGTCTTCGAACTCGGTTGGACCCATGCGGCGGATCAACGCCCTCATCGGCGGAGATTCAAGTTGAAACACGCCAATGGTGTCGCCCCGTTGCAGCAGCTCGTAGGTGGGTCCGTCAGCCAGGTCGACCTCGTCGATATCGACGTCGATGTCGTGAACCTGCTTGATGAGCTCGAGCGAATCGGCGATGACGTCCAGGTTTCGAAGGCCCAGGAAGTCCATCTTCAACAGCCCGAGCTCTTCGACCCCGTGCATCTCGTACTGCGTGACGACGGGAGATTCCTCGATCGTCAGACCCTTCACCGGCTTGCGCTGGATCGGCATGTATTCGGTGAGCGGATCTTTCGTAATAACCACTGCTGCCGCGTGGATGCCGTCGGAGCGGCGAAGCCCTTCGAGACCCTTAGCTACCTCAACCACTGCGGCGACGTCGGCATCGGTCGCCACCATCTCACGAAGTTCCTTGGCCATGCCAAAGCCGTCTTTGTACTTCTCTGATTCTTCAAAGCAGTACTTCAGCGGTGTGTCCCGACCCATGATGAGCGGGGGCATCGCCTTGGCGACCCTGTCGCCGACCGCATACGGGTAACCCAAAACCCGAGCCGCGTCACGCACGGCGGCTCGAGCCTTGATTTGAGAAAAGGTCACGATCTGAGCCACGTGGTCTCGGCCGTATCGCTCGGCGCAATACCGGATCATTTCATCGCGATACCGAGTGTCGAAGTCCATGTCGATATCGGGCATCGAGATACGCGACGGGTTGAGGAATCGCTCGAACAGCAGGTCGTATTTGATCGGATCAAGGTCAGTGATCCATAGGCAGTACGCCACGGCGCAACCGGCCGCCGAGCCACGGCCCGGGCCGACGCGGATGTTCAGGTTTCGAGCATGAGCAATGAGGTCCCAGGTGATAAGGAAGTAGGACGAAAAGCCCATGTTCTTGATGACGTTGAGCTCGAATGCGATGCGCTCGACGGCTTCATCGGGCAACTGCTGACCCCAGCGTTTCCGGGCCCCCTCAAAGGTGAGGTGCTCGAGGTAGTCATCGGCCCCTTGGAAACCCTCTGGGATGGGGAAGTCAGGGAGCAGCGGCTTGCCAAATTCGATTTCTACGTTGCACCTTTCGGCGATCCAGAGGGTGTTGTCACACGCCTCTGGAAGTTCACGCCATTCATACCGCATCTCCTCCGCGGTCTTGAGGTAGTGCTGATCTCCGCTGAACTTGAATCGGTCGGGGTCGCTCATGAGCGAACCGGTTTGCACACACAACAGAGCGTCGTGGGCATCATGATCATGCTGATGCGTGTAGTGGCTGTCGTTGGTGACGATGATCGGCGCCTTTATCTTGCGAGCGATCTCGATCAGCTGCGGGTTCGTCGCTTGTTGTTCGGGGATCCCATGGTCCTGCAGCTCAATGAACATGTTGTCTCGGCCGAAGATGTCCTGCATCCGGGCCGCCTTTTCCAGGGCCGCTTGCTCATTGCCTTGCATCAGAGCCTGCAGCACCTGACCACCAAGACATCCCGTGGTGACAATCACCCCTTCGCTGTGGTCACTCATCACCTCCCAATCGACCCGAGGTTTGTAGTAGTAGCCCTCCATGAAAGCCCGTGATGCGAGCTGGATCAGATTCTTGTAGCCGGTGTCATTCTCGGCCAGAGCTGTGAGGTGGTAGTAGAGCTTCTTGCCGCCATCGGTACTGCCGCCGGAATCATCGTGCTTTCCTCGGCGACTCGGCCGCTCGTGACGGGAGTCTTCAGCCTGATAGAGCTCGCAACCGATGATCGGCTTGATGTCGTGGGAGCGGCACGCCTTGTAGAAGTCGAGAACGCCATACATGTTGCCGTGATCGGTGATTCCCAGCGCTGGCATGCCGTCGGCTGCAGCCTTGGCGACCATCTCGTCGAGGCGCGCCGCCCCGTCCAACATGGAGTACTCGGTGTGCACATGAAGATGGGTGAACGACGATCCCGCTGAGCTCATGGTGAAGAGCGCCCCTTTCCGCTGAAGTGAGGCTATCTAAACTACGTCCCTGTCGTTTGACGAAACAACCGCGCCAAGTGAATGTGCCGCCACTCCCCAACCATTGCGAGGTCCGCTCGCCATCTGCGAAGGTGCAACCATGGGTACTCCCAGTTTCGCCGACGACGAGAGGAAGGTCCGTTCTATTTCGCGCCAACCGTCCGATCATATGATCGAGCACCCCTGAGGTGGGTCGAGTCAATCGACACGGCTGGATCGTGCTGCACAGCATTGCCTCCCTCGACGGTCAGTGGTGTGTCGACTTGTTCCAATGGCCCGCGGGAGCCTTCGGGTTCGAACACTTTCGAGCCGATCCTGAAGATGGCGGCGGCTGGACCCCTGTGGGAGGATTCTCGAGCACCCGCTTTGCGACCACAGCAGATGCAGCGCTGCGATGCCGCCAGCAGATCCCGTGGGTCACGACCGAACCATCGGCCGGTCGGTCTCTTGACCGCTGGCTAGAGCCCGGTGACTAAGTCACCCACTGCGACCTCACCTCCGGACACCACCGACGCCGAGATTCCAGCTCGATTCTTCAACGCCACCTGAGCCCCAACTCCGAAGAAGTCATCCATCAGATTGCAGGGAGCACAGTCGCGCCATACCTCAAACTCCGCATCGCCGATGCGAAATCGGGTTCCATGCGTACGAGGCAGCGACGGGAGATCAACCACAATATTTCTTCGAGTTGCGACGCCGTCGATCGTCTCGACTCCATGTTCGGCCGCCGCCTTGCCCAACTCGCCTGTGCACACGATCGTAACTGCGCGCCGATTTCCGGCGTGCCGATCGCCTTCGAGACCGACGCCCTCGACGGCGAAAACTGATTGATGATGAACCAGGTCCGCTCCGTAGGCGGGTGCCGTAGTAATGGCAAGAACCGTTCCAGAAGAGGTCATGATCTCACGCTAGTTCGTCCCGGTGTGGCCCAAGCGAATCGCATCGACCAGCGAGGCGAGCGATACTTCAGCTATGCCCGTCGTCTTTGATATCAACGAAACAACGCTTGATCTCGCGCCCGTTCGATCAGCTGTCGAGGGTCTAGTCGGCCCAGAAGGCGGCTTCGTCGTGTGGTTTCAGAAGCTCCTACAGCTCTCGATGGCAACGACCGCTACGGGCAGTTATCTCGACTTCAGCCAGTTGGCAGCTTCGGCTCTCAACGCAGTCGCCGCCACGTCGGGGCGGAGCTTGCCCCAGAACGCCATGGGCGAGATCGGGGCGGCGTTCAGCGAACTGCGGGCCTACCCCGACGTTGTCGAAGGCCTGACGACACTGCGAGACGCGGGCTGGACCACGATCGCCCTCACAAACAGCGCTCCTGCCGCCGTGACCAGTCAGCTCGAACAAGCCGGTCTCACCTCACTTTTCCACGACATCGTTTCGGTGGAGGTGGTCCGGACCTACAAGCCCGCCGCTGCTCCGTACCGACATGTCGCCGAGCTGCTCGACAAGGAGCCCGAACAGCTGTGGATGGTGGCCTGCCACGATTGGGACCTGGCTGGCGCCCGTGCGGTGGGCTACAACACAGCGTTCATCCAGCGACCAGGTATGAGCTACGCCAGTTGCTATGAGCCTGCCGACATTTCCGTTAGCGACTTCGTTGCCCTGTCCCGGCAGCTCATGACCTGACATGTCCGGCGCCACCTACCGCTTTGACGAAGCCGAACGACTAGAAGTCGTCCGGAAGCTTGAGATCGCGGGGACCTCATATGACCCAGCGCTCTCGGCGCTCACCGAAGCCGCAGCTTCGATCTGCAACGTACCGACATCACTGGTGACGGTTCTCGACGACGCAACGCAGTGGTTCGTCGCTCAAGTAGGCATCGAATCGACAAGCACACCTCGCGAACATGCCTTTTGCGACGTGGCCATCCGCCAACCTGATGAGTTGTTCGAAGTCCCGGACACACTGCTCGACCCAAGGTTCGTTTCCAACCCCCTGGTGACCGCAGATCCCCACATCCGTTTCTACGCCGGGGTGCCGATCCGCCCCCTCGACAACCACGCAGTGGGTACGCTCTGCCTGGTTTCCGACACGCCAAAGGACCTCAACGACTTCGAACGCAACGCCCTGAGACGTCTTGGCCTGGTTGCTGAGCAGCTGTTTCGTCTTCGCATCGAAGCCCAGTCCGAACATCGGCTTCGGGTTTCTGCCATCGATGGTCTGGCCCACGACTTAGGCGCTCCGTTGGCATCGATCCGATTGACCGCCGAATCGTTAGCGACACAGTCGATCGGCGGGCTCGCACAGCGTCAGGTTGAGCAGCTCGCGATCTTCGCCAAGTCGGCCGAGGCGCTGGTACGAGAGCTCCGATCGGTCGGCGATCCCATGACGGGACCATCTGCTAGTACCGACATCGTCGACCTCGACGTTCTCGTGAACGAAGTAGTCGCCACGCTGGGGACCCCAGAGCGAGTCAGCACCAACGTGCTCCCCATCCGCTGCCGAATCGACCCCTGGGTCGTGATCAGGTCGCTGTCGAACCTGATCAATAATGCGCTCTTGCACACAGAACCCGATTCTCAGGTGGTCGTTCACTCTCAAGCGAAGCAGGGCGATTTGCTTCTGACGGTCCAAGACGACGGCCCCGGGCTCCCTCCCGAGGTCGACCTCCATATCCGGACCTACGGCAACACCGAACACATTCCACCAATCCCCGAGCTCGGCCTCGGAATCATTGTTGCCCACTCGCTCGCTCGCACCTACGGGGGCTCGCTACGCCTGGAGTCGCGTCGTGGAACCGGGACTCGGCTCACCATCGAGCTCCCTGGTGTCGTGCTTACCGAACCCGCCGCGGGATGACGAGATAGCCCGATCGAATCGCGTTGGTGACGGCCTCAAGCTGGGACCCAGCCCTCATGTGCCGCATCACGTCTTTCACATGACCGCTGGCGGTGTGAATGCTGATAAACAACCGGTCCGCAATCTCTCGAGGATCGAGCCCATCCCCCATGAGGGCAAGCACCTCTCGTTGCCGGGCGGAAAGCGAGACCACATCGTCGGGCGCCATCGTGGCTGCAGCAGTATCTCCTGCGGCAAGACCATGCAGAGCATCGAGGACTTCGTCCAGAGGCGATTCCTTGGCCAGCACGACATCGATCCCTGCTTCTCGGGCTCGGCGAGCCAGGTCGGGCGACGCGTGCGCGGTCAACATCATGAACGCCCCGTCAAACCCGTGTTCTCGTACTACCGCGGCGCTCGAGATCCCGTCAGGTCCGATCAATTGGTAGTCGAGCACAACGATGTCAACCGCGCCATTGGCCAGGACCGGCTGGAGCGCCTCGACAGTCGACGCCGATCCGATGCATCGAAACTGTCCAGTAGCTTCTAGCGCCATCGACAGAGCTTCGGAGAAAGACCGGTGGTCCTCCAATATCGCTATCTGAACTGGCACGGTCTGATCCTACGTCGTACGCGTGAACCGGTGGGGAACCGTTGGTTCGGCGGCGTGCTGTGCCACCCCCGGGAGTCCATCGAGTGACACAGCACGCATCTCCCCCAAATGCGGCATCAACGAGGGGAGCTTTCCGCCGGGTTTACTCTGGCATAAGAGGCGACAATCGTCACCCACCCATTTGGACTGTTGTCGCGAGTACTACAGGTAGGTCCCGGTAGGAGGCTGGCCGGCCTGGGGCAGGGCCTGTTGTTGCTGTTGCATCTGTTCGAGCTGTTGCCGGGCCGCCATTTGCTGGGCAAACAACGTGGCCTGGATCCCGTGGAACAGTCCTTCAAGCCAGCCGACCAACTGGGCCTGAGCAATACGAAGTTCTGAGTCGGACGGAACCTCGTCTTCGCCGAAAGGCAAGGCGAGCGAATTCAGTTCATCGGTGAGGTCCGGCGACAACGCCTCGCCCAGCTCGGTGATCGAGGTCTCATAAATGTCCTTCAGTCGATTCCTACCGGCCTCATCCATCGGGGTGTTGCGCACCTCTTCAAGCAACTGCTTGATCATCGACCCGATCCGCATCACCTTGGCCGGCTCGGAAATTGAGTTCCGAGCTTCGGGGGTTTCGTCCGGGGCGACCACCTCGGGAGCGTCAATAACGTCGGGGGGATCGATTACTTCGGGCGTTTCGGCGTCACTCATACCCGGCCATCGTACCCAGCTCAGCTAGTTCGATGCGTGGCGGGCAGCTTTATGCCTCGGCCCGCAGGAGAGGTACCACCATCTCCGCAGACGTCAACGAACCATGGCGGCCAATAAGTTCAAAGGGCCCACCGTCGGCCGGATCGAAGAACGAAATGGGTTCAAACGGACACAGCGCCACGTCGCCGAGACGATCCTGAACCCCACGTCGAATCACTGGCCCGAACCATTGTTCATCGATCATCTGTTGTTTGGTGAAGACCCATGACTGGTGGCCGTAGGCATCGGTTGCCGCAGCGGAGACGGCATCGATGTCTTCTTCCTCGCAGTGCAGCCAACGGAATCGACCCTCGCCGGATAATCCGGTAACCATTCCGGCGATGTCGTCGTTGAGATGCACCACGTTGTTGCCACAATCGACCTGACCGTGATCGGCGGTCACGAGGACCTCGGTTCCTGATGGCACAGCCGCGATCAGATCGGCAACGAGGCGGTCCGCGAACGATACCTCCGAGTCGAATACCGACCCGAAGCCGTATTCGTGAGAGACCTTGTCCACGCCGTCGTAGTAGGCGTACACAAACTCTTCTCCCTCACGCAATAACCGTCCGACCTCGTGAACCAGGGTCGCCATGGTGCGATAGCCCACCAGGCGGGCGCCACGAAGGTGAGCCGCACTGAATCCGGATCGACGAAAGTCGGCCTTTGAAACCAACGGCACGTCATGACCTTGGAACGGGTCGTAGGGCTGCAGAACATCGGGCGGCATGTGCTTGCGTGCGTCGGGTGTCTCCGCCGAGCCCCACCGAAGTGTGTTCAACACCTCACCGTCGACCACCATTCGATAGCCGACGATGCCATGTTCTCCCGGTGTGAGACTGGTCGTGATCGACGTAAGGGCGGTTGCGGTGGTCGAAGGTGCCACGGTCGTGATGGGACCGCCACTCATCGCGTGAAGTGTGGGCGTTACGTGCTGTCGATCCTGAAGTTGTTCCCAACCCAATCCGTCAATCACGAACAAGACCCGCTGCTTGGTCGTTCCGATTTCGATCGGTAATTGACCGGTCCGATGACGTCCGGGAAGCAGGCAAGGGACGATGTCGGATACACACCCTCGCCCGAACGCCGGGAGCGTCGGCTGCGGTGCTGTAGATTTCGACGTTGAAGACACTAAGGGTGAAGGATACGCACCCGCTGTCCCGATGTGGTTCACCGCCCCCGAACCGTCCCGAAACCGACCCAGGTCCGACATCTCGCAACGGCGGAGCGGATCCAACCCGGGTAGTGTTTCCGTGTGAGGGTTTCAACACGAGGCGACTATGCGTGCCGGGCGCTGCTCTCGATGACACTCCACCCAACACCTGAGGGCACACCCGTGCCAACCCCGGTAAAGACCATCGCTGAGCGCACCGGACTACCCCAGCCCTACCTGGAACAGATCCTGCTCGCACTGAAGGGTGCTGGCTTCGTGAAGTCCAAGCGAGGAGTGGGTGGAGGCTACGTGCTCGCCCGAGACCCCGAGTCGATCAACCTGGCCGAAATCGTACGCGCCGTCGACGGACCCATCACATTGGGAGATTTCGGCGACCCCCATGCAGAAGGAGCCTGCGACCACGAGGGCCAATGCGTGCTGCTCGGCGTATGGCGCCACGTGGGCGACCAAATGAAGTCGGTCCTTGAGAAGTTCACACTCGGCGACATCGCCCGTGCCGCCGGCGGAACCGCGCCGTGGCCAGGCGAAGGCGACCCGTCGACAGCCTGATCTACCCAAGCAGGCCAACCACCTCGATCACCTCATGATCCTGCGTGACCGTGCGGTAGAGCGGTGGGAGTGACTGCACTCCGTACCCCGCAATCGAGGTCTGCCAAACCACCTCCAGCTTCACCCTGAACGACGACGGGACCACACCCCCGTCGGCTGCGTTGGAGAAGGTGTAGGTGCAACCCTCAGTTTCCCGGCGACCGCGACCCCATGCCACTCCAGGACCGGAACACTCGGTGAGCACCGCCCCACCCGAAGCCAAATGCCAACTCACCGGCACGGCGTCGACCACGACCCCCACACGACCGTGGCGCTGTTCCCCACGGTAGGTCGCACCCCACCATCCCTCGTCTGCCCAGAACCATGTGGGCAACTGAACCAGACTTGCGGGACCCGTGTGGTGAAACGGCGGCACTGGCGGCGGGTCGACCCGCGAATGGGCCACCGATACCAACGTTGAGAGATTGACCTCGACCCCTTCCGGGTACGGACCATCGACCGACGATGGCACATACGTGGCCGGATCGTTCGCTGGATTCCGCCAGCAGACACGGCGCCACCAGCGACCCGACGTGGAGAACCGACGCTCGCCAAGGTTCGGGTTGAGTGCGGGTCCCACCACACCTGGGACCGCCCCGGCTCGCAACACGTCAAGCGCCGTACCGAAGTTGTTGACGGCTCCATCAGACGCAGCCGCCGTCGGGTCGAGAACCGCGCTGTAGCCGGCGACGACTTCGGACGGGAATACCGCAACGATCGTGTCGTCGGCGACAGCCAACTCGTAGGTGGCGAGCGGGCACCCTGGCGTGGGACGAGGTGGGGTTAGTCCATCCGGTATCGCAAGACACGATGCCATCGCTTCGGCCGACACACCATCGCTAGCCGCCGAGGCTCCACATACCACCGACGAATCGGCGGCGTTCCCCATGGGTGACCTTTGCGGAACCGCATAGCTGAAGGTTGCGGCCAGCACGCCACTGGCCAACCACCGTCCGAGATCGAACCTCATGTAATTAAACTACCCTTATTTACATTTACCTACAACTGGAGCGTGTTGTTCCTTATCGACCCGCGGGGTGCCTGGTACGATCGCGTTGATGAGTGGTGTGACCTTCCTGCGGCCTTTGGGGTACCCGCCGCCGCCGAACGCCAGGAAGCCACGAACCGGACTCGTCCTCGGCGTTGGTGGCCGGGCTGGAATCGCCCATCACGCCGGTGCGTTGCATGCTCTCACCGCATCTGGAGCACTCGACATCGATGACCTTGACATCATCATCGGAACGTCGGCGGGCGCAATAGTTGGCGCCCAGCTGCGCTGCGGCGTCACACCCCACGAGCTCTATCAGATCGCCCAAGACACGAGCGAGGGCGCCGCGAAGCGACGAGGCGACGACTTCTTCGCTCCCGCCTGGGACTCTCCGTTCTCGTTGGCCCAACGAGCCGTTGGCTCGAGCTGGGTTCTTGGGCGATCACTCATGCGGTTCCCACTCCCGGTCATGCCTCGCCAACTCCGCTCGCTGTTCCCGGGTGGCATGATGCAGCTGTCCGGTTCTGCCGACCTTGATTCTCATCTTCCTCGCCAATGGCCCGATCAGAACCTTTGGCTGGTCGCGGTAGACATCCACAGCGGCCGTCGCATCGTCCTGCGAAAGGACGGGCCGGTAGGAGCCACACTGCAGCAAGCGGCATTGGCATCGGCTGCGGTTCCGGGGATCTATCCTCCGATTCGCGTAAACGGACGGACTCTGGTCGATGGCGGGGTGCATTCCAACACCAACCTCGATTTGCTGCTCGGCAAAAAGCTTGATCACGTGACGGTGATCGCGCCGCTCGGCCTCTCGTCCCCAGGTGCCGTCCCTCCCCCGCTGTTTGCCGTCCGCCAGTTTGTTCACACAAACCTCATGCGCTCGGTCGAAGCACTTCGGGCCGAAGGCACAACGGTTGCGGTACTCGAACCCTCGTCCGACCTCTCGCGGATTCACGGCGTAAATACGTTGCGTGTGGGTGCGTCGGCAGAGATTTCCTCGGCAGCCTACGCCGAGACGGTGAGCCGTCTGAGCGATCTGGTCCGGGAGACCGAGCCCCGAAACGTCGAAGCAACGGCAGTCTCCTAGGTTGGAACTACAGCGAGCGCTCAAGGCCCGCCGAATGGTGCGGGATTTTGAGGATCGTCCGATCGACTCCGCGCTCCTCACCGACCTGCTCGATACAGCCCGAAGAGCTCCGTCCGCTGGCCATTCAGCTGCGACCCAGTTCGTGGTGCTCACCGGGAATGACAGGGAGCGATACTGGAGTCTCACGCTCGCCGACGGCCGTCGTGAGACCTTCTCCTTCCCTCGACTCCCCCATGCCGGCGCACTCGTTCTCGTCCTGACAGATCCCGACCACTACGTATCGCGCTACGCCGAGCCGGACAAGCAGCGGACCGGGCTCGGCTCCGGGACCGACGCCTGGCCGGTTCCGTACTGGTGGGTGGACGCGGGAGCTGTTATTCAGAACCTGCTCCTGCTTGCGGTCGAACAAGGCCTGGGGGCTTGCCTCTTCGGGGTCTTTGATCATGAGTCTGCGGTGAAGTCGGAATTCAACATTCCGGGCACGAAGCGAATCGTGGGAGCGATCGCTCTTGGCTATGCCTCAGACGCTCAGGATCGATCGGGCCGATCGGCTGATCGGCCGAGGCCGTCTGCGGCAGACATCATTCACTGGCAAGGGTGGACCCCAACCGACCAAGCACCTCGGTAAAGTCGCTGGGCAATGCCGCCATGAACTCCATCCACTCGCCGTTTGGATGTTCAAACCCTAGGTAGCGAGCGTGAAGCAGCGGCCGATCGACCGGAGCGATCGCTTCGGGCACCGGCTGGGCTCCATACCGATCATCACCTACGAGCGGTAACCCGATGGCGTCGGCATGCACACGAATTTGGTGAGTTCGCCCTGTCTCTAGGACAAACTGCAACAGGGCGATGCTGGGTTGGGATTCGGGCGTGTCGTCGGCGCCGAATCGCTCAAGAACCTCATAGGAGGTTCTGGCCTCTTTGCCGTCCTGTCGTACGGTTTGGCGTGTCGGATGGCGAAGCGAACGTCCAATCGGTGCATCGATCACACCTTCTTGGCTTTGCGGACGACCGTGCACGAGAGCCCAATAGTGTCTGCCGACCGTGCGGTGCCGTAGCTGCTCTGTCAATGTCTCATAGGCAGCTACGGAGCGAGCCACCATGAGCAGTCCCGAGGTTCCCTTGTCGAGACGGTGCACGATCCCGGGCCGACCCCGTTCGCCCACCTCGACGATCTCGGGATAGCGCGCCAGCAGCCCCTGCACCAACGTTCCCATTGAAACGCCTGCGCCCGGGTGCACGACGAGTCCCGCTGGCTTGTTGACCACGATCACATCGTCATCGCAGTGGACGACGTCCAGATCGACGCTTGAGTCAGAAACCATCTCCGCCGGCGCCACCCGAGACGGCAGTTCGAGCATTTGACCACGTTCCACCCGAATCGACGGCTTGGTAATCGCGCGGCCAGCGAGGCGGACAAGACCGTCTTCGATGATCTCGTTGGCGACGCTACGGCTGACCTCGAGGAGGAGCGAGACGACTCGGTCAACCCGTTGGCCCTCCAGCGACTCGTTGACCTCAACGGTCAGGAGGTCGTTTGGATCTGTCACGAGCCGGCCTCTGCTTCGATCTCTGCTTCGACGTTGGTCTCGCCGCTCAGTGCATCTGGGGCAACGAAGGAGACAACGATGGCAAGAACGACAGCGCACACGATGGCAATGTCGGCAACATTGAAGACCGGCCACCACTGAAAGTCGATGAAGTCGACGACCTCGCCGCTGAGAAAACCCTCCTCGGCCCGAAAGAGTCGATCGAAACCATTGCCCAGCGCTCCGCCGGCAATAGATGCAAAGATTCGTCTCTGGAGCGCCGAGATCGATCGGGCCGCCAAGAAGATCATCGCCGCCGCCATCACGAATGAGATGGCCCCAATGAGCGGTCCGAGGCCTCGCCCAGTGGAAAAGGACGCTCCCGGGTTAAAGATCAAGTTGAGCCGCAGCGTCCAGAAGATGTCGATACAAGCCCCGTCAAGCGAACACGGGCCAGGCTCGAGGGTCCGAAGTATCCATTGTTTGGTCAGTTGATCCAGACCGAGGATCGACCCAACGATCACCAGAACCTCGACGAGGCTCCGGCGCGCCGATACCGCTAGCGACGACTGTTGTCGAACATCGAGGTCTTGTGATCTACGCACCGTTCACTCTCCGGTCGGGCTTCGAGACGAGCCTTCGGGATAGCCACGTTATCGACCCAACAGAAGCCATAGTTGCCGGCGGCGATGCGTTCGATGGCGTCGTCGATCATTTCGATGTGCTCAAGCCGACCTTTTCGCTCGGCCACCAACTCAGAAATCTGAACGTTAATGCTGGTGCCTTCGCTCGATTCATCGCTCGAGGTGTCGTCCCCAGCCTCGGCGGTCTCGAGGAGAAGGTCCAGTTGGGCTCTGAACTCATCGACCTGCTCGGCGAGGATGACTTTCTCGCTCTGCAATTGCTCGTTGCGGGCGGCCAGCCACTTCTTGTCTTTCAGGTAGGCGGGCTTAACCCCAGCGTTCTTGGGTGCGGTTGGCTCTTTCCGTTTGCGGACTGCGGCCTTCACCACGGGGGCTGGGGTAGCGCTTTTCTTTGCGGGCGCCTTCTTGGCTGCAGCGGCTTTCTTCGCCGAAGTTGTTTTGATTACACGGTCGGCCTTGGGGCCGCTGGACTTCTTTGCTGGAGCCGTTTTGACTGGAGCCTTCTTTTCGGTTTCGACCGCGTTCGTGGCGGTCGACGATTTTGCCGCAGCCTTTTTCGCCGCGGTCTTCTTTGCTGGGGCTTTCTTGGCCGCGGTCTTCTTCGCAGGCGCCTTCTTGGCCGCGGTCTTCTTCGGAGCGGCCTTCTTGGCCGGTGCCTTCTTGGCCGGTGCCTTCTTCGCAGGCGCTTTCTTGGCCGCGGTCTTCTTCGGAGCGGCCTTCTTGGCCGGTGCCTTCTTGGCCGGTACCTTCTTGGCCGGTACCTTCTTCGCAGGCGCTTTCTTGGCCGCGGTCTTCTTTGGAGCGGCCTTCTTGGCCGGTGCCTTTTTGGCCGCCGCCTTCTTCTTGGCGGGAGCCTTCTTTGTCACTGCTTTCTTCGCGGACTTTTTGGTCGTCACCGTTCGGCCTCGAATCGCTTTCGTCTAGCGCTTGCTCAGCGGAGTTG
This sequence comes from uncultured Acidimicrobiales bacterium, assembly GCA_938029215.1. GTDB lineage: Bacteria > Actinomycetota > Acidimicrobiia > Acidimicrobiales > SZUA-35 > JABDIY01. The sequence goes on from CALHFG010000056.1 coordinate 22,872, forward strand.
CCGCCGAGTTCTTCCTAAGAATCGGCGCAGTCTAGTGCAAATTGAGGTCCATCCGCCCCAAGTCTTAGAAATGTCTGAGTCGGAATAACTCCTCTCCAGCAGCCCATATTCCCGTTAGCCTTGTGCAGATGCCTGCGAACTCCGCTGCTCGCTACCCATCCGTGCCTTCCAAGGCCGACATTCCTGCCCTCGAGGAGCGAATTCTCGAGCGCTGGAAGGAAAATGGGACCTTTGAGTCCACCGTCGAACGTCCGGCCGGTTCCGAGCCCACAAGCACCTTCGTGTTCAACGATGGACCTCCATTTGCCAATGGACTCCCGCACTATGGCCACCTGCTCACCGGCTATGTCAAAGACATCATCCCGCGCTTTCAGACAATGAAGGGGGCCCGGGTCGAACGTCGGTTCGGTTGGGATTGCCACGGCCTCCCGGCCGAGATGCAGACCGAGAAGGAGACAGGCATCTCAGGTCGGAAAGCCATCATGGACTTCGGCATCGACAACTTCAACGACGCCTGCCGATCTTCGGTTCTTCGATACACGAGCGAGTGGGAAGACTACGTCACACGCCAGGCCCGATGGGTCGACTTCAAAGACGACTACAAGACCATGGACCTCGACTACATGGAGTCGGTCATGTGGGCCTTCAAACAATTGTGGGATAAGGGGTTGCTGTATACGGCTGATCGCGTCATGCCGTACTCGTGGGGGGCACAAACCCCGCTCAGCAACTTTGAAATCCGACTCGACGACGCCACCCGCCCTCGCCAAGACCCCGCCGTCACCGTCGGCTTTTCGCTCGATCCTGTCGACGGCGACCCCGCGCCTCTCAAAATTCTGGCCTGGACCACAACACCGTGGACACTTCCTAGCAACCTTGCGTTGGCGGTGGGCCCGGACCTCGAATACGTCGTGGTTGATCAAGACGGCGAACACGTTGTGCTGGCCCAGGGCTCCCTGGACCGCTATGCCCGCGAACTCGGCGAAGAGCCAACCATCGTTGCGCACATGACCGGTTCGGCTCTCGTCGGACGCACCTACCGCCCGCTGTTCAGCTACTTCACTGACAACCCCAACAGCTTTGTTGTCTTGGGCGCCGACTTTGTGGAACTGGGTGAAGGCACCGGCGTCGTCCATATGGCACCAGGATTCGGCGAAGACGACCAGCGCGTATGCACCGAAGCCGGCATCCCCCTGGTCGTGCCGGTCGACGATGCCGGTGAGTACACCGACGAGATCTCCGACTTTGCCGGGATGAACGTGTTCGATGCCAATCCGAAAGTGATCGCTCACCTCAAGGATGTAGACCGAGTATTTCGTCACGAGACCTACGACCACAACTATCCGCATTGTTGGCGTACCGACACGCCGGTCATCTACCGAGCGGTGCCTAGTTGGTATGTGCGCGTCACCGACCTCAATCAACGACTGCTCGAGGTCAACCAAGAAATCAATTGGATTCCCGAACACATCCGCGACGGGCAGTTCGGCAAGTGGCTAGAAGGCGCTCGCGATTGGAGCATCAGTCGCAACCGGTTCTGGGGTGCGCCCATCCCGGTGTGGGAGTCGGACAACCCCGACTTCCCCCGCACCGACGTATACGGCTCATTGGACGAGATCGAGGCCGATTTCGGCGTACGTCCAACCGATCTCCACCGACCCTTTATCGATGATCTCGTGCGTCCCAACCCCGACGACCCGTCGGGCAAGTCCATGATGCGCCGAGTACCCGAGGTTCTCGACTGTTGGTTTGAGTCCGGCTCGATGCCCTACGCCCAACTGCACTACCCGTTCGAAAACGCCGAGCGATTCGAGGAAACCAACCCCGCCGACTTCATTGTCGAGTACGTCGCTCAGACTCGAGGCTGGTTCTACACGATGCATGTGTTGAGCGTCGCATTGTTCGACCGACCTGCATTCAAGAACGTCATCTGCCACGGGGTAGTGCTGGACGCCGAGGGCCAAAAGCTCTCCAAGAAGCTTCGCAACTACCCCGATCCCATCGACATCTTCAATACGGTCGGATCCGATCCGATGCGCTGGTACTTGGTGAGTTCTCCCATACTCCGAGGCCTCGACACCCGGATCGAAGCCGACGACAGTGGGGTGCGCGATGTCGTTCGGCAGGTCATCAATCCGCTGTGGAACGCCTATAGCTTCTTCACCCTCTACGCCAACGCGTCGTCGTATCAGGCCCAGGTAAAGACCGACAGCGCTCACGTACTCGACCGGTACATCCTGGCAAAGACCTCAGAACTCGTTGCGCAGGTCACCGGTTCGCTGGACTCCTATGACCTGGCGGGCGCATGCGCACAGGTCACCAGCTACCTGGATGCGCTTACCAATTGGTACATCCGACGGTCCCGTGAACGATTCTGGAACACCCAGGCGGACGCAGAACTAGATACCGACGCGCTCGACACGCTCTACACCGTCCTGTTGACGGTGATGAAAGTCGCCGCACCACTACTGCCGATGGTGACCGAGGAGATCTACACGGGACTCACTTCGGCCGAAGACTCGGTGCATGCTCAACCGTGGCCGACAACCAACGACCTATCCCCCGATCCCGATCTGGTTGCGGGCATGGATGCGATCCGAGCGGCAGCCAGCGCGTCTCTGAGCCTGCGCGAAGACCTGGGCATCCGGGTGCGTCAGCCGCTCCAAAAGGTCATCGTGGCCGGCGATCGAGAAGCCACGATGGCGCCGTTTGCTCACCAACTAGCCGAGGAAATCAACGTCAAGGAAGTTCAATTCTCCGCAGATGTCGAGAGCTTCGGTGACTTCCGAATGGTCCCGAACGCCCGAGTTCTTGGCCCGCGCCTGGGCAAGGATGTTCAAACGGTTATCAAGGCCGCAAAGGCTGGCGAGTGGGCCGACAACGGTGACGGAACGGTCACCGTTGCTGGCCAACAATTGGCCAGCGAAGAATACGACCTGACGCTGGCTCCCGCCGAGGGAGTTATCGCGGCACCGCTCCCGGGCAACGACGCCATCGTGGTGCTCGATACCGAGATGACCCCAGCACTCCTCGCCGAAGGCACCGCCCGAGATGTCGTGCGTGCGGTCCAGAATCATCGCAAGGAAGCCGGTCTCGAGGTGACCGACCGAATCTCGCTGCTGGTTCAGGGAAGCGACGAGGTGTTGGACGCGGTCCGGAGCAATGCGGTCTGGATCGGCGAACAGGTGCTTGCCACCGAGCTCTCGGCCGACGGCCAACTGGCGGTGGACGCGTTCGAGTACAACGCAACCGCACCTGTTGAAGGCGGCGAGATCGTGATTGGACTCAGCAGGGTCTAGCCCGGCCGGGTCACGCTGAGCCGCTTACTTGTTGCGACGACCGAACCATCCGCCGCCGCCCTCTTTCTCGCCATCCTCGGAAAGGAAACGAGTGAGCGTTTCGTCGTCACCCTCGGGCTGCTCGCCCGCAGTTCGTTGCCGAAGCTCATCGAGGAACGGGTCTGCAGCAGGAAGGTCTTCGAGATGAGCATCCGGATGCATCGGGCGATTGGGGTCGGGGGCGGACCACTCCGCTCCACCTACTGAGTCCGACGGGAAGGCCGGGGTTGAGGCGTCAAACGCTGGCTCAGGGGGTGGAGGGAAGTTTGCAGGCTCGGCATACTCGGGCGCTGGCGGCAGCGACGACTCGTACGAAGGTGCCTCGGCGACCGCCGCCGGTTCGTCGATTGGTGCGGCGTAGGACTCATCGGTCAGGTCGCCCGCCTCAGGTACCGCGGTGTCGCGAAGGCGAGATACCCGACTCGCGAGCCGATTGCGAGCCTGTTCAGCGAGCCCGCCGAGGCCCGCTTGAGTGTCGTCGGCTACGGGTTCTTCAGAAAAAGGCGACTCGACGTCGATCCCTAGACCTGCCGGATCAGCGAGACCCTGATCGACCGGTGCCGGAAGATCGCTATACGCCGCAGGGTCAGCCGTTTCAGGAACAGAGGAAAAGACCGAGTCCGGCGTGACGGAAGCAGCGATACCGGGATCGGTGCCCGCCTCTTCCATGTACCCGCCGGTGTCGAAGGGATCAGCAGGAGAATCGAACGCTGGGGTGTCAAAGGCAGGGGTCTCAAAGGCAGGGGTCTCGAACTCGGTAGTCTGCGCAACGGGAGAGGCCGGGTCTGCATAGGCCGTCTCAACGTACTCAGGTGGCTGGAACGGGGGCGTTTCCGGTGCCGACGGGGCATAGTCGACCGGCTGTTCAGCAGAGAACGGCTGCCAATCTTGCTCGGCGGTGGCGTCGGCGGCAGGGAACGATCCATCGGCCTCGATCGCAGCAGCAAACTCGGCTGCTGGGGTCGGCGCGTCGTGCATCGGGGGAGGTGGCATCGTGTCCGCGGCCAGGTCAGCACTGCTGTCGAACGCATCAACGTCGGGAGCGTCGTAGACGGGTGCTGCGAGCGAGTCGGCCGAGACGGGCTCAAACGCCGCCGGATCCGGGAGGGAAGCATCGGGCATCTCACCGACCGGGGCCTCAGATGAGGCGACGTCGTCGAGCGATGGGATCTGCTGCTCTGCTGTGGCCGTGGCCTCGGCCTGATCAGGCTCGTCGGCGTAGACCGCTTCGTCAGCGTAGACCGGTTCATCCTCTTCAACTTCGGTGAAGGCAAAGTCAGCAGCTTGCTGCTGCGCCGCGTCAACCTCGGTCGACAAGGTCCCGATCGAGTGACTCTCGACGTTCAGCGGCGTCAGTTCTTCGGGGTCGAGTAGTCCAATCTCCGCCGGTTCGGGAGCATCAGCCTCGGCAAGGAGTTCAGGGTCTTCCAACACTGCCTTGAGCTCTTCGAGGGCGCTACCAATGCTGCTACGGCGACCCTCGATGAACTGTTCGAACCGCAACACGTCGGCGTTGAGATCGTCGCGACTGCGTTCGAGTTGGGAGATCTCGGCAAGAAGCTCGTTGCGGCGGATCCCCTGCTCGGACAGAAGCTCTTCTTCGATTGCGCTCTTACGGGTTTCGGCATGCTCGAGGGCATCGGCGAGCAGCTCGGCTCGTTCGGACTCCGCATCCGCCAACATCTGCTCACGCTGGGCGTGGGCTTCACCTTTGAGCTCCTTGGCTTCGGCACGGGCGCCCGCCATGATCGAGTCGGCCTTGGCGGTGGACTCTCGCCGAGTGTCCTCGGCCTTGGCCTCGGCATCTCGGATGGTTTGATCGGCGGTGCGCTGAGCGAGAAGAAGCGTGTTCCGGAGCGTCTCGTCGAAGTCGCCATCGGGAGATGCGGCTTGGGGCGCTACCTCGTGGGCGCTGGACGCTGCGATTGCATCAGCGCGATGGGCAGCCTCGTCGGCCCGGGCGGTCGCTTCGTTGACCTGGACCTGCAGGGCCTCGATCTCATCGGCGAGCGGCGCAAGAATGTCGAGCACTCGGTCGACCTGCGCTTTGCTGTAGCCGCGCATTTCTTCTTCGAATTTGATCGTCGGAATCTGCCGCAGAAGCCGAAGTTTGTCGTTACCAACGCTCATGGCTCCAAGCTTAGTTGTTTCCACCCCGGTCACCGGGCACAAATGGTGCCCGATTCCGACCTTTCCATGCGGCCACCACCGCCCGCGATCAGACGACCACGAAGCGGCTCGCCGGTCGTGGTCGTTAGCAGAAAACGATCTGCAGAACGATCAGAATCAGAAACATCACCAGCGTGTCGATTCCAATTCCGGCAGCTACGCCCTGGGCAGGGGGAAGCGCCCGTCGAAGTGGCATCATGGCCGGCTCCGTCACACTAAAGGCCAGCTCACGCACCTGCATCATGGCGCCACCAGACCGTGCGGGAAAGAACGAGAGAGCGATCCTGAGGTAGAACATCATCGAAAACAGCAGTACTGCTGTGCAGATGATCGAGGCGACCATTATCGGTCGAAGCCCCGCTCTTGCATTCGACGTCGGTCCTCGGGACTGACATCGATGCCGACAGGTGTCAGGAGGTAGACGTTGGGGGCCACGCGTTCCATTCCACCGGTGAGCGCGTAGCAAACACCGCTCGCAAAGTCGACCAAACGACGAGCAATTGGCTTTTCGACCTTGCTGAGATTCATTACTACCGGGGCGCCCGCCCGAAAGTCGTCGGCGATTCGGCTCGCGTCATCGAACGATGACGGAATATGAAGTCTGGGTTTGGCGTGTGTGACCACGTTGTTCTGAGGCTCCTCAACTTTTGACTGACGATGTGCCATGGCGGATGTTCCGTCGACGGCAGAAAGCGACGGTCGAGGAGTCTCGACCGAACGATCCGAAGATAGGCCACCGAGCGTTGGGGCGGAGTCGCCTTTCGGGCTCGGGGAATCCACCGCCATCAACCGTGGCTCGCCGCCACCGGGTGTGGGCGTGTGAGGCTGCTCACCGGTCAGACGTGGCGAGGCTTGATCGACCCCATTGGGGCCGCCGACGCCATGATCGAACGCTCCTGCGGTGTCGGGTTGGTTGATGCGTCGCTCCGGGCCGCCGGAAAGGGCCTCAGGGATACCTGGTTCTTCACTGGGGACAGGCCGTAGCGGTCGCACCGCTCCAACGCCTCCCATTTCGTTCATTTCGGTGTCGGCACTGAAGCCAAACGATGGGGCGTCGTCGGCGGAGAGCCGTTCGTCCAACGCAATCGTCTTGCGCTGCCGAGAGGAGTTTTCTACGTGCTCGTCCTCTTCGTCGTAGTACGCCTCGTCGTCGTACATCTGGTCGTCATCGTCGAGGCCGAGAAAGGCCATGACATTTCGAAATACAGCCATGGACAGTCCTTTCGCTTCGGTGTGGCAGGGCGGACCAAATCGTTCCGCTCGTCCACCGTAGCCTCTCAGAACTGCTCTGCTTGGGCAATCGCTACCGCCTTCTGGTCGTGCTACCGCCAGATCAGGTGCGTGGTCCGAAGATCGCGCTGCCAATTCGAACCATGGTTGATCCCTCGCGGATTGCAAGTTCAAAATCACCGCTCATACCAATCGAACACTCGGCGAGTTCAAGGCGGTCGACCGCAGCTCGGCACGCCGCGAATGTTGGACGAGGATCCACCGAGGGATCGGTTGGGCCCATCGCCATCAGACCGCGAACATCGACACCGACGTCGTGCCCAGCCTGAACGAGAGCGTCGACCTGATCAGGGGAAACGCCAGATTTTGTGTCTTCTCCTGTGAAGTTGACCTGAAGTAGTACGGCGGCGACACCGTCGGTACGTTTGGCGATTTCGGCAAGCAGCTCAGGCCGATCGACGCTATGCCAGAGCGTGACGAGGGAGGCGATTTTCTTCACCTTGTTGCGCTGGACCGGTCCGATCATGTGCCACCGGGGATCCAGGCCTCGACTCGCCAGATCCACCGCTTTCGCCTCAAGTTCCTGGGCGTAGTTCTCACCAAGATCGTGGCATCCGACATCAAACGCAGATGCTACGACATCAGCACTAAACCGTTTGCTCACCGCCACGAGCGCCACCGCCTGATCGTCTGTGGACGCCGCATCGATGCGCTCGTGCACCTCGCCGAGCCGAGCCCTGATGGCCTCAGCGCTCGTCATTGGTCGGTCCTGATCATTCGAGCGACAGTAGTCATTCGTTCCGGATCCGAGCGCATCCGATGACTGAAGAACTGCGGGCTCGCAGTAGACGGGGGACGTTCCGGCACGGGGAAGCCCGACCGAGCCAACGCGACGGCGACGCCTGCGAACATGTCGAGAGCCGGGGCTCCATCCGCAGTAAGGGCCCTGACCGACGGTGCCAATGCGTCCGCAACTCGATCGAGATCAACCGTGGAGAACTCGTAGTGCTCAGGCCCGATGCAGGGGCCACAGAAGGCCACGAGTTGCGCCCCATCGCCAGCTCTGGCTCGCACGAGCGCAGCCGCCGTGTCGACCACTCCCGCCTCCAGCCCTCGCCAACCTGCGTGAACCACCGCAAGCGCCGCACCGACAGCAGACGCCGCTCCCAACACGACCGGAGCGCAATCGGCCGTGGTGACCGCCAGAGCGGTATCCATGGCGGCGGTCCAGGCGCCGTCAGCTTTGCTGCCAGCCCCTTCACCTTGGCCCGCCACCTCGATCACCGACGCACCGTGGACCAGATTGAGCCAGGTCCACGGCGTGGGCATCAGGCGTCCACGACGCTCAGCGACCCCCGTGCTGGAGACAGCGAAGTCTCCGTGGGAGCGGTCGGTGGAAACCACCTCGATCGCCCGAGTGGGTCCTAGCGGAATCAACACCGCTCCATTGTGGCCCAAAAAGCGACGAGGGCCGCCCCGGAGGGCAGCCCTGTTCATCGATGTGTGTCAGCTCTTACTTGAGGAAACTCGGCACGTCGAAGTCGTCGTCGAGATCGTCGTCGTCGCTTGCGAATACGTCGATCGCCTGGCGGGTTCGACCTTGGTCGCCCCCACTGGCGGAGTCGTCGAGGAAGGCGTCGTATCGGCCACCAGCACCGCCGGCGCCACCGCTGGCCCGACCAACGTTGGTTGCCGCACCCGTGCTGGAAGGCATTCCGTAGTTGATCGCCCGGTCGGGACTGGGCTCACCATCCCAACGGTCAAAGCCCGCTGCGATCACGGTGACACGAATCTCTTCGCCCATGTTCTCATCTACGACGGTTCCAAAGATGATGTTGGCTTCGGGATGAGCAACATCATGGATGATCTCGGCAGCCTCATTCACTTCGAACAGGCCAAGCTCGCTGCTACCTGCAATCGAAAGAAGAATGCCACGGGCGCCTTCGATCGAAGCCTCCAGGAGCGGGCTCGCAATTGCGGAACGGGCGGCGCTCAGGGCACGGCCCTCACCAGCTGCCTGTCCGATTCCCATGAGAGCCGAACCGGCGTCGCTCATGATCATTCGTACGTCGGCGAAGTCGGTGTTGATGAGACCGGGAGTCGTGATCAGGTCGGTAATGCCCGAGACACCCGATAGCAGGATCTCATCCGCCATCTTGAAGGCATCGATCATGCTGGTTCGTTCATCGGCGATGGACAAGAGTCGATCGTTCGGAATGACGATCTGAGTATCGACCTTTTCCTTGAGGCGGGCAATGCCGCTCTCGGCCTGCGTCGCCCGACGGCGACCCTCGAAGCCGAAGGGGCGAGTGACGACCGCAATGGTCAGCGCACCCTGGGTCTTTGCAATCTCTGCGATCACAGGGGCAGCGCCGGTACCGGTACCGCCACCCTCGCCGACGGTGATGAAGACCATGTCTCCACCCTCGAGGGCAGCCGAGATCTCTTCGCGGTGCTCTTCAGCAGCTTGTTGACCGATCGCAGGGTCAGATCCTGCACCCAAGCCACGAGTCAGCTCACGACCGATGTGGATCTTGGTCTCGGCGTCGTTCATGAGAAGCGACTGGGCATCGGTGTTGACCGAGATGAACTCGACACCGCGCATTCCAGCGTCAATCATTCGGTTCACGGCGTTGCAACCACCGCCGCCGACTCCGACGACTTTGATGACCGCCACATAATTCTGTGTGTTCATTCCGATGCGAGTCCTTATTCCTTGGGGTGGTTCAATCGATGCGGTGTCAGTGTGATGGACCGATCACAGGGTGTAACGCTAGTGCGTAGAGCGGAACTTCGCAGTCCTCACGGCCAGACCACTTGGACCAACCGCCTATTCTGTGGGGAAACCCTGAGGTTTTCCTGAGAAATTGTGGGTACGAAACCCCGCATTTACCTGTGAATCGACTTTTTGGCACTGACTCCTACGTAGACGTTTCTTAACTACCGTTTCTTAACTACAGAGTGTCAGATCGGCCAGTCCGGCCCGCGGATTACCCTTTTCACCAATTCGTGACAAAGCCGGCGCAGACGGCACGGTGAGATCAATCTCGTGAACGCAGCGAAGATCGACCGAATTGAGCAACGTTTCGAGGCTGATCACCTTGGCCTTGAGTTCCTCATCGTCACCGAGAACAACTCGGCCACCTTGGGACAACCTCAGGGCTAGCTGGTCTCCACTCACGATCACTTCGCTCACGGCCGCTCGAACCGGGGGCGTGATCTCTCCCATGAGCCGTAGCACCGCAGTGGAACCGGGCGGCGCCGGGTCACCGGCAACACCGGTGGCTTCCAGGCCGATCACCGGAAGGAACCCGTCGGGGGCCGCCGGGATCGTTCGCACCTGACGGCCATCGTCATCCACAAGCACATAGCCATCGTTGGCCCGTATCGCCATCGTCGGTTCACGCTCAACGACCTCGATGTGGATAACTCCGGTGAATGAACGCGTCACAACGGCTGAACGAACCTCGGGCAATGCTTCGACCCTCGCCGCCGTTGTCTCCAGCGGCAGGTCGAGCAGCGGCGATCCAAGAGGAATCGCAGCAGCGTTTCGAATCGCATCATCATCCACGACCGATGCGCCGCCCACGGTGACTGAATCGATCGCCATCAGCGGTGACCGCAAGATGCCTATTCCCAGAGCGGTGACCGCAGACAGAGCGATCAAAACAATGACGACGCTTCGGCGACGCTGCAGACGCTCGACCCGCACTTCCTGTGCCCGGGCGGTGAGGTTGCGAGCCCCGACGTTCTGGCGGCTACCGATCGACGGCGCCGCCTTACCGGAACGCTGCGGCCGCTTGGCCGCTGGTTTCTTGCGCGTTGTTTTGGATGCGGCTTTATTGCGCGCAGCCCTAGAAGAACTAGCGGTTGACTGCTTCTTCGCCGGTTTCTTCGCCGGCTTCTTGGTCGGTTTGCGCGGTTTTGTTGTGGTCGTCATTCCGCACCCTCACCGGTCGGAGGAAAACCGATCAAACGGTTCTCCACGTGGAGCTCAATTCCGAAGCGATCATAGATCGTCTTCTGGACGTGCCGGATGAGGGCCGCAACATCGTCGGCCGAGCCGTCGGGGTCGGCTTGGATGAAGTTCGCGTGTTTCTCCGACACCTCGGCACTACCGATTCGATATCCCTTGAGCCCAGCCGCGTCGATAAGTCGCCCAGCCGAGTCGTCTGGCGGGTTCGCGAACACCGAACCGGCATTCTGGCCGCCGGGTTGGTTCGCCCTGCGCCAGGTCACGATGTCGGTCAGTTCTTGCTTCCCGCGTTCCGCGTCGCCGACTCCCAGTTCGAGTTCGGCAAAAAGAACGAGATGGTCGGCGCTGACCGCGCTTGACCGGTATCCAAAACCGCACGCCTCGGCCGACCACTGTTCGGGCCCGCCGGTCCGCATGTCGTACACCGAGATCGACCGAACCGATGCCGCCATGTCCGACCCATGACCGCCGGCGTTCATCCGGATCGCTCCCCCCACGGTGCCGGGTACGCCGACCGCCCATTCAAATCCCGTGATTCCCGCCGCCACCAGTTGGCGGGCGATTCTTGGCAGCACAGCTGCTCCGCCAAGCACGACGCGCACCCGTTCGCCGGATTGCGTAGGGCGGTGCACCTCGACCGACGCAAAGTCCTGTTCCAGGCGGAGCACAACGCCATCGAACCCCGAATCGCTTACCAGGAGGTTGCTGCCTGCTCCCAACGGCAGAAACGGAACGTGTGCGGGGGTCACGGAGCGAACGACATCGAGATCGTGAACCGATGTCACCGAGACGAGCGCGACGGCTCGACCGCCAACCCGATAGGTGCAATGGGATCCAATGGGCTCGTCGAGCCGTACCTGCCCAGGAAGGGCCTCCGCAAGGGACTGGGGAAAGAGGCTCATGAAGGAGCCGCCAATGCGTCAAGGACCTCATCGGCCACTGCGGGGAGGTCACCGGCGCTCAGGAGGAGGACGAGATCGCCCGGGTCCGCCAACCGGGCGGCGGCTCCGGGCACGTCGGCGGGCCCGCCGACCCTCAAGACGTTGAGCGAAGGCGCAAAGGTTCGCAGGTGATCGAATACGAGGTCGGCGCTGATGCCGGGCCGCGGGGTTTCGCCCGATGAGTAGATGTCGGTAATGACCACCGAGTCGGCCTCGGCCAAGGCGGATGCATAGGTCTGCCAGAGCGCCTCGGTCCTGCTGTACCGATGAGGCTGGAAGACAACGTGAACCCTGTTGCCACACACTTGCCGGGCCGCAGCTATCGCCGCGAGGATTTCTCCATGAAGGTGGGCGTAGTCATCGACTACCACCACTCCCCCGGCTTCCCCACGGCGCTCGAACCGTCGACCAACTCCTTCAAATGAGTTCAACGCCTCGACCGCGGCCCCGACATTCCCGCCAAGCGCTCGAACAACCGCCACCGCTGCGGTCAGGTTGAGCGCGTTGTGACGGCCCGGTTGTTGCGGGTCGACCACAAATTGCAATCCATCGAACTCGAGGGCCGATTGAGGAGGATCAAAAACTAGCCGCACATCGGCGCCTGGGATCTCGCCATAGACCCCTCGATCGATCGGCTCGGACGGTTCGAGCGTTCCCACCGTTTCGATCCGTTCCAGCGCGGCCTGAACTCCAGGGTCATCGCCGCACAGAACGACTGCGGCGAGCTCTGGGTTCTGGATGAAGGAGTCAAATGCCGCATACAGGCCCGCCTCGCCGCCGTAATACTCGAGATGATCCGGTTCGATATTTGTGACGACGGCGATCTCTGCACAGAGTTCGACGAACGTGCCGTCGCTCTCGTCAGCCTCCACCACAAGAATGCCGCCCGGGTCGCCAAGCACCGCTCCGGGAACGATTTGGTCGATCCCGAGCAGCTTTCCCCCGACGATCGAGGTGACCGGCATGCCAGAGCCCAATAGCGCCGCTGTCGTCATCGAAGAGGTCGTGGTCTTTCCATGGGTGCCGGCGATCGCCACGGTCCGAAAGGCAGCCGTAATGCCGGCCAGAGCGTCGGCTCGGCGGTACACCTCACGTCCGGCGGCCAGCGCCGCTTCAACCTCAGGGTGAGTATCCGGAACGGCGGTCGACCGCACGATGAGTGCCTCTGGGTCGATCGCTCCGTACTCGGCCCCTACCGTCACCCGAACGCCAAGCTGCTCCAGAGCACGCAACGTTGGAGAGTCGTTCTGGTCCGAGCCCGATACCTGAAGACCGAGATGGGCAAGCACGGCCGTAATCGGCGCCATGCCGGTTCCGCCACAGCCCACAACATGAACGGCTGGCGAACGGGAGAGGTCGATGCGTCGGGTCATGTGGCCGACGATTCTTGCAGATGATCTTGCACGAGTCGTGCCACCTCGTTGGCCGCCTGTGCATGGTCGACGGTGGGGACCGCAGAACGCATCAGCTGTTGTTGCCCTCTATCCAGCAACGGTTCGAGCTGCTGCTCGAGATACTCGGCCGACAGCAGTGCATCGTCGAGCACAATCGCTCGACCCACGTCCTTGAGTTCATTGGCGTTAGCAAGCTGGTGCTGTCGAGGGGCGGATGGCAACGGAACGATCGCTACGGGTAGGCCGGAAACGCTGAGTTCGGCGACCGTGCTCGCTCCGCCTCGAGTAAGGGCGAGGTCGGCTGCGGCGAGCAGCGTGGGCATGTCGTCCTCGTAGGCGATTGTTCGATAGTTCGCCGTCGCTGGATCGAGCGGGTTCAGCGCCTCGGGGTTACGGCGGCCGACGACGTGGTAGATCACTAATTCGGATCGGTCAGACCAACGTGCTGCGAGATCGCGGACCGAGGAGTTGATGCTGCCGGCTCCAAGCGAACCCGCCCACACCGCCAGCAGAGTCGTGTTCTCATCGGAAATGCCCAGTTTGGCTCGGGCAGCCGCTCGCCGATCCACACTCTGGTCTACCAGCGCCTCTGAGACCGCCGCCCGGATGGGGTTTCCGGTAAGAACGCCCTTGGGTAGGTCGGTCGGCGGAAACGGAAGAGCACAAGACTCAGCGAAACGTCCGACGATTCTGTTTACCGCACTCGCTCGGGCATTCTGTTCGGTCACGACAACAGGGATGCCCAGCATCCGAGCAGCAACGCTCGGAGCAAACGCGGCAAATCCTCCAAGACAGAGCAGCACCTCGGGCCGGCGCTCCTTCAACAGCGCCCGAGCCTGGATCTGGCCCCGCAACAGCTCGCCGATGCTCTTCAATGCGGCGACACTGACCGAACGAGGAATGCCACGACCCGGCAACGTGTCGAGTGTGAACCCGGCCGCAGGCACCAGCGTGGCTTCGTTTCCTCGGGTCGAGCCAACGAAGCCAATGTCCTCAGGTGCGAGCCCTGACTGGACAAGAGCCTCGGCGACCGCGATGCCGGGATTGGTATGACCCGCCGTGCCACCGCCAGCAATGAGAACTCGTCGGGTCGTCATTGGACCTTGCCCCTAGGCGCGACCGCGGCGGGCAACGCTTACCAATAGTCCGCTCGCAAAGAGCGTGGTGACGAGGCTCGATCCGCCGGCGGACACAAAAGGAAGGGGTTCACCGGTGATCGGCATGAGGCCCAGTGCCATGCCGATATTCAGCGAGGCTTGGGTGATGATCCAGATCGTCAGGCCCGATGCCAGGATTCGTCCGTAGGCGTCTGGGGCCCGAAGTGCCGCCGTGAGGCCAAGATACCCAAACAGCCCGAAGGCCAAGATCAACGCAAAGGCACCGATCGCGCCGAGCTCTTCCCCTACGACCGCAAAGATGAAGTCGGTTTGAGCCTCGGGCAGAAAACCCCACTTGGCCCTACTGCCGCCGAGGCCACGACCGAAAACGCCGCCCGAGGCGATTCCAATTTGGCTCTGCACGGTTTGTAGACCAATGCTGTCGGCATAGGCCCAAGGATCGAGGAACGCAAGCAGGCGACGGCGGCGGTATTCAGCCACGTAGCCAAGAATTGCCGCACCGGCCACGCCGGTGATCGACCACATCACGAGATGGTCGAGCCGGGCCTTGGCAGTGAACAACATCAACAACGCCACGGTGGCCATGATGATCGGAGTACCAAGCTTTGGCTGCAACATGAGCAAAAAGGAGAAGCCAATGACAATGGAGATAACCGGCCGGATCGTGCGGTGCGGTAGATGCATCTGATGCTCACGGGCGCCCAGAATCTTGGCGGTCATGAGAATCAACGCAAGTTTTGCCAGTTCGGCCGGTTGCAAGACCACGAATCGGAGGTCAAGCCATCGGCTCGAACCGTTGATCTCGGTTCCTACGCCTGGAATAAGCACCGCGATGAGCAAGACCGCGGATGCGATTCCCGCTGGCACGGCCAGTTGATCGGTGCGCCGATAGTTGATTCGGCTCCCGACCGCGAACGCCAAACCTCCGATCAGCGCGTACCGCAGCTGTCGGGAGAAGGTGAAGAATGGCGATTGATCCTGGGACACCGACGCCACCGATGAAGCGCTGAGGACCATGACCAAGCCGAATAGGGACAGCCCAATCACCAGGATCGTGATCGACCACCCCGTTCTCTCACCGACTGCTGTCGCGGGCAACTTGGCGGTTTGCCCTGGCCTCCACTGCCGGGCGAGCCGTACACGATCGGCCAGTGTTGGTCTAGCTGGCCGCCGGGTCCGCGCTTGTGGGGCACGACGACTGCTGGCGGTCTGGCGCGGAGAGTTTCGCTGCGACGGGACCTGACGCTGCGTGCTCCGACCGACCGTCTTTTTCGGGACGCGGCGGCGGACGGGCTGGCTACTGCGAGTTCGTTCGGCGGTGGCACCTAGGGAGCCCTTGATCTGCTTGGTGGGGGCTGTCGATCGACGGGAAGCCGAAACCCGCTTGGCCGCGACCTTCTTTGCCACGGGCCGCTTCCGTGAGCTGGTCCGCTGGGATTCCGCCTTCTTTGAAGCCCCGCTCTTGACTCTGGGCCTCGCGGTCGCCGTGCGTTTGGACACGGCGCGTTTTGGCGCCGGGGCGTTTGGAGACCGAGTCGTTCGCGATGCTGCCTTCTTTGGTGCGGCTTTTCTCGCCACGGTCTTCGGTGTTCCCGTCGAGGTGCTCCTCCGCGTCCTCGTCGACACGGTCCCTGCCCGCGCGGTTCGAGATTTTTTGGCTGCAGTCCTCTTGGAGGCGGCCTTTTTCGACACGGCCTTCTTTGCGACCCGCTTGCTCGCCTTCTTTGCTACTCGTTTCCGGGCTACCGGGCGGTCGCGTTGGATCGTTGTCATGGTGTGAACTCCACGGCTCCGACAAAGTCGGCATAGAACAGTCCAAGCGCTACGGCGGTGAGACCACCAGCGATCAGCCAGAAGCGAACGATGACCTTGGTCTCGGCCCAGCCCTTCAGTTCGAAGTGATGATGAAACGGCGCCATTCGGAAGAGACGCTTGCCCTTCGTCGCTTTGAAATATCCAACCTGCAGCATGACCGACAGGGTCTCCGCCACGTAGATGCCACCGATGATGGGAAGGAGGAGGTGGGTATTGAGAAGCAAGGCAAGAACCGCGAGTCCGGTTCCGATCGCCAGTGAGCCCGTGTCACCCATGAAGATCTCCGCCGGAGCGGCGTTGAACCAAAGAAATCCGGCCAACGCACCCACCATCGCAATGCCCACCACCGCGAGATCCAAGGCGTGAGGTACGTCGTAGAGCATCGGCCTCGTCGCGGCCTGACGAAAGATCCAGAAACCGATCAGAACGTACGCGGCAAAGGAGAAGATGCCTGAACCAGCAGCTAGCCCGTCAAGGCCATCGGTCAGGTTGACCGCATTGCTGCTTCCAATGATCAACAACACCGCCCACAAGATCCAGCCGACCGTTCCTAGATCGAATGAAGTAAAGCGAGTAAAGGAAAGTTCGGTGTGGGTGTTGGTGATGGCCTGGGCCGCGATGGCGAAGCCAAAGGCAACGGCCAAGAGGCCCAGCATCTTCATGCGGCTGGTAAGACCAAGGTTTCGCTCCCGCGAGACCTTGATCCAATCGTCAAGAAGGCCCACTCCCCCAGCGCCTGCGATCGCTGCCATGGCCAGCAAACCCGAACGCGTAAAGATTCCGCCGATAAGAAGGTGGCTGAAGAAGTATCCGGCGACCGCTCCGAACACGATGGCAATACCGCCCATCGTGGGGGTACCAGCCTTGACCTGATGGCCCTGCGGTCCGTCGGTTCGAATCGGCTGGCCGATCCGGCGCTTTGTGAGAATGTCGATCAGCAGCCGAGTGCCGAACGCACTCAAGGCGAAGGCGATACCCGCCGCGGTCAGAAGTCGAATCACCGGTTCACCACCCTGCCCGCTGAAGAGCGGTCACGGCTGCGAGCCGATCGTCGAAGTCGATGACGTCGCTCCCGATCGTCTGCGTCGTCTCGTGGCCCTTACCTGCAATAAGAACGATGTCACCTTCGGTTGCACCAGCGATTGCGGCGTCGATAGCCATCTGCCGATCCGGCTCAACCTCGACCGAGGCGTCGGCGGGCACGCCATCCAAGATGTGGTTGATGATCACGGAGGGATCTTCGCTGCGAGGGTTGTCCGAGGTGATCACCACGTGGTCGGCAAGCGCCGCTGCCTGGGCACCCATCAACGGGCGTTTCGCTTGGTCACGGTCGCCTCCGCATCCAAAAACGACGTTTACTCGGTTGCCAGACGGAATCGCCGCCCGGCACGCATCAAGCGCCACCCGGAGGCTGTCGGGTGTGTGGCTGTAGTCCACGACCACCCGAAAGGGCTGACCTATCGATACCCATTCCATCCGACCCGGAACCGGGTCGATCGCTCCGATCGCATCGGCGACATCATCGGCGCCGTAGCCGAGCGAATCCAGGATGGTGGCGGCACAGACGGCGTTAGAAACGTTATGCATCCCTGCCAACTGGAGCGTTACCGGGTGCCCCTGCCAGCCAAACGAGGTCACCGGGCCACGTACCTCCAGGTGGTCCACGTCATCGACCGAATACGGACGAGCGTCGCTGCGCCGTTTCAACAGGTCCTGCCCGCGAGGGTCATCGGCATTGATGACGGCGACCTCGGAGAGGTCTGGCGCAAAGAGTTTGGCTTTGGCCGCAAAATACGCTTCCATCGACGGGTGGAAGTCCAAGTGATCTTGGGACAGGTTGGTAAACCCTGCCACCGCGAACGTCATCCCAGCGACACGGTGCAACTCGAGCGCATGGCTCGACACTTCCACGGCCAGATAGCGGACACCGTTGCTTCTCATCGACGCCAGATGAGCAAAGAGCTCGGGCGCTTCCGGGGTGGTCCGCTTTCCGGACAACGTCCCCATCACCTCTACCGGTTGTCCCAGTTTCGAGAGCATTGAACCCAACATCGAGGTGACGGTCGTTTTCCCGTTCGTGCCTGTCACACCAATGGCAGAAACGTCGCGCTCAGGATGATCGAAGATCGCTGCGGCCGCCGGACCCATAGATGCACGACTGTCATCGACAAGCAGCTGTGGCACATCGAGATCGAGTGGCCGCTCGACGAGCAGAGCGGTGGCGCCCTGTTCAACCGCGGCCGCCGCAAAGTCGTGCCCATCGACGTTTTCGCCGGGAACACAGGCAAAAAGCGCGCCTGGTTTGCTGCTACGAGAATCATGGGTGATAGACGTGACGGTGTCGACTCGGTCGCTGAAACGGGCTCCGATTTCGGTGGCGAGCCGGTCGAGCGTGATGCCGAGACCGCTCATTCGCCGGCTCCCGCAAGATCCAGATCGACTACCGCTGGCTCTGCTGCCGGTACGGCAGGTGCATCGCTCTCCGCGTCAACCGGAGCGTCGGGAGCTTCGGCCGGGGCGACGGGCTGAGGGGCAACGGGCTGTTCGATAATGGCCGGCGGTTCGCCGTCGGGTGTCGCAGGATCGGCCGAGACAATTTCGGTGGCGGGCTGGGCTTCGGGAGCGGTGCGGGGTCCATCATCGACAAGTGCCGGCGTTCCTCGAACCAATGCCTGCGGACCGCGTGCAACCGCGTCGACGCCGTCGCCGGTGGCCGGCGCAATGTTCAGAACTCGCAGCGCGTACTGCGTGATCTTGGCAAACGCTGGCGCCGCCGCGGTAGTGGCGCTCGTTGCGGTTCGGGGCTCGTCGATAACAAGCACCACCGACAGTTGAGGCGCCTCGGCGGGCACCAAACCGCCGAAGGTTGTCAGGTACCGGCGGTCTTTTTCGGTTCCATAGGTGAGCCGTCCGCTGCCGTTGTCGAACACTTTCCACGCGGTGCCGGTCTTGCCAGCCACGCTGTAACCCTCGATGCTTGCCTTTGCGCCGGTGCCCTCTTCGCCCGTCACTGCCGTCAGCATTTTCAGCGTGGCGGCTGCAGCCTCAGAACTGATCACCCGGGTTGGTTCAGCCGCTTCCTCAGACTCATCTAGCTCGTCGCCCATGATCAACCGTGGTGGCGTATAGATCCCGTCGTTGCCCACGGTGTTAAAGGCGCCTGCGAGCTGCATCAGGTTTACCGTCATGCCCTGACCAATCACAATCGAGCCTGCATCGCTGCCCAGCCATTCCGCCGGCGAGCGTAGAACGCCGGTGGACTCGCCCTTCAGACCAAGACCAGAGGTGGCGCCAAACCCGAACGCAGTGGCGTAGTCGTAGTAGACCTCCTTGCCAAGCTGCTGGGCCAAGGTGATCGTGGCCACGTTGCTCGACTGGGCCATCGCATCTTGCAACGTCATCATTTGGTCGTCGTGGCGGGGATGGTCGAAGAACTCTTTGTCGGCGATCTCGATGGACTCGGTGACCATCAGCTCGTCGTCGTGGGCATAGCCCAGCCGATCGGCAGCGGACGCGAACGCAACGATCTTCATTACCGATCCCGGCTCAAACGTGTCGAGCGCAGCGCGGTTGTAACTCGCCACCCCACAGCTGGTCTCGCCGGTTCGTTCAACCGACGCCATGCTGTAGATCTCACCGGTTCGGGGATCGCTCACGATGGCCGAGGCGCCCTTGGCACCGAGACGTTCGCACGTTTCTTGCAGGATCGCTTCGGTCCCGAACTGGACCCGGTGGTCCAGGGTCAGGGTGAGATCAAAACCTTTCTCCGCCGGCTCGACCGACCGGCGCGCGACGCTGATCGAACCAAAACGGCCCCGCTCATACCGTTCGACACCGGCGGTACCGCGCAGGACCTCGTCATACTGGAGTTCGATACCAGATCGACCCACCTCCTGCGGGTCGACGCGGCCAATAAGCGGACGGGCCAAATCGCCAGCGGGATAAAGACGATCTTCTTCCGGCTGGATCACAATGCCCGCGAACGCGCCGGTGGTTTCTTCATCAGCCACGAGCGCTCGGATCTTGGCGAGAGCCGACGCATCGCTCGTCCGGGCGACCACATTGAAACGGTCTCGGTCAGATGATGGTTGAAGCCGTTCTTCCAGCTCTGATGCATCGATCCCCAGTACCGGAGCCAGAAGGGTCGCGGTGTACCCGGGATCGTTCTTCTTGACGATTTGTGGATCCGCCACAATGACCTGGGTGGGCGTGCTGGCGGCCAACACGAAGCCCTCACGATCCAGCAAACGGCCTCGGTACCCGGCTATGGAGCGGGATGCCGAGCTTTGGTCTTCTGCAAAGTTTCGGTATCGCTCTGGCCGCACGGCCTGGAGATCGATCAGCTGAGTGGTATAGATCACCATGATCACGAAGAACGCGGTCATGACCATAAACAGCTGAGGGTGGTCAGAAAACAGGGCCCGGTTTGAACGGGGCTTGCGGCGACTCATGGCTCCAACGGCCGAGCAGCCACCAAATAGACAGGACGGAGCGCGCGGACCATCCCAAGCTCTCGGGTGGCCCGCTGCACGATCACCTCCGGCGAACTGGCCTCAACGACCTCGCGATCCAGGAGAGCAAGGTCATTCTCCAAACGGTTTATCTCTGCCTGAATTCGATCGACCTCCGCCTGGGTCTGCACCAACTGAGCTTGGATCAGAGCCACTGCAAAGAAGGCTCCGACGAGCAACAGCAGCGATCCAAGAACAAGCCGCCGCCGTCGTGTACGACTTCGCAGAGCCGCGACATCGATGAGAAACAACGGGGCCTTCGCTGCGGGGCCCTTCTTGGCCGGAGTCTTCTTCGCTGCCTTCTTGGCTGCTGTCTTGGCTGCCGTCTTGGCTGCTGTCTTGGCCTTGGCTGGGGCGTACTTTGCAGGCGTCTTCTTCGACGGCGCCGTGCGAACCGATTTGTTTGTTGCCGACTTCTTTGTTGCCGACTTCTTGGATGTCGCCTTTTTGGGTGCGGTCTTCTTCGGCACCGGGACGCGAACGCGTTCCGCGGTTGCTCGCGCCGCGTTCACGCCGCCACTCTTTCAATCGCCCGCAGGCGGGCACTACGCGACCGCGGGTTCCGTTCCTGCTCGGCCTCAGTAGCCGTGCGGGAAATCGGGCGAATCAGGCGGAACGGAGCCGGCACCTCGGGGATTGGAAGGTGGGTGGGCGTCGTCGACGTGCTGACGCGACGGAAAATTGCTTTGGCAATCTTGTCTTCGCCGGAGTGATAGGTGAGGATCACGCCTCGGCCGCCAACGACCAGGCGGTCCAGGGCCACCTCTATTGCGGGTCCGAGAATCGAAAGCTCATCGTTCACCGCGATTCGCAGGGCCTGAAACGTCCGTTTCGCGGGATGCCCACCGGTGCGGCGGGTTGCGGCCGGGATTGCGGTAATCACGATCTCGGCGAGGTCCACGGTGCGATGAATCGGGCGAGACGCAACGATCGCCTTGGCGATCCGACCCGCAAACCGCTCATCTCCACCCGTGCGAATAAGGGACGCAAGCTCGCCCTGGGCCCATTCGTTCACAATCGTGTCCGCTGTGAGCACCGCATCGGGATTCATTCGCATGTCCAGGGGCCCGTCGTGCCGGAAGCTAAATCCACGTTCTGGGAGGTCGAGTTGGGGCGAGCTAACTCCGAGATCAAACAGGAATCCGGAGATCTGTTCGATTTCCAACCCGTCGAGCAGCTTGCCAAGTGCATCGAACCGACCAGCGACGACGGTCGCTCTGGATCCAAACGACGCCAACCTCTCCTGTGCTGCTGCCCGGGCCAACGGGTCCTGATCGATCCCCACCACCATCAGATGCGGTGCAATCTCGAGCAGGGCCGCTGCGTGGCCTGCACCACCAAGCGTCGCATCAACCACGATTCCCGCCGGCGTGGAAGCGAGGACCTCGATGGTCTCAGCCTCCAGAACCGGGGCATGGTTGAACTGACGGGGCGTCATGAATCATTCGGCGTTACCGCGTTGCCTCGCCTCAAGGGGGAAGGTTTCACTTCGTTCGGTTATCGGTTGCCCCTCGGAAGCCGGACGTACGTCAGGATGTCTCCCTGAGCGCACTTGAGGGGTAACGGGCGGAGTTGTGGGGCAGAAGTACCCTTCCCCGAATCCCGAGAAGCAACCGATGACCGAACGAGGTCTAGGTAAAGCCGATCTCCTTTCTGAGACATGCCGCCTGGCTGATGACTGTTGGATAGGCGTCCACTAGAAGCCCATCCGATCCAACGCTGCGCTCACGTTGGCCGAGGCCTCGGCCGTGTCGTGCAGCGTTGTGTAGATACTCCGGGGCCAGATCTCGATGCGGGAAAGTGCCCCGCTGAGGACCACGGTCTGCCCCAGGGAAAAACCCTCGAGCAACGATTTGTTGATGGTTATTCGACCCGCACCGTCGATTTTGACTCGCTGGGTCTCCGAGGTCAGCTTGCGAAAGCTCACCGCATCGAGCGTTCCCGACTTGCGATGGGCTTCCCAGTCCGAAGACACCTGGGCGTAGGTCGCTTCGTCCCACAGGCCCAGCCGCTCGCCAAGGCGAACCACATAGCCCCGTTGACCGAGTTCCTCTCGGAAGTCCGGAGGGAGTACCACACGACCTTTGTCGTCCAGCGTGTGTTCGTACTGACCTACGAACAACGTGCACCTCGCCTCCCCGGAATTTCCCTACATCGAACAGATAGATGCCCACAACGGCGCAAAAAGTGCCGAGTGGGCGAATGTGGGATGCTCTCCCACTGCGCCCCACCCTAACCCCCGACGCCCCACTGTGTCCACCAATCCGTAACAAAACGGGCGCCTGTCGAAGAAATTTTCCCGCAGCGTTTCGCTGACCAGGCAAAACCGATCCACCCACCGAGGTACCAAAATTGGCGACACATAGAGTGATCGGCATACCACTGCACCGATTCGCCACCCAGAGGCCAGAATCCCCTCTGTGGGTGAGTGCAGAAGGCACACTGGAGAGATGGATCTCCCCGGGCGCGGTAAATGGTGGGAAGTGGTGTCCACGGTCGGTAGTGCCGAAGACCTCCACGGTCGACCAATTCCCGAGCAGTGCGACCGCTTGGTCTGGTCTCATCGCGTCGAGCGACCCGCCCTGGTTCTGGGGTCCACCCAACCCGATGAACACATCGGCCTCGATGCATCGGCGAAGGCCGAGGTACTCCGTCGCCGGAGCGGCGGAGGCGCCGTATTGGTGCAGACCTATGACACCTGGGTCGACGTACTCATCGGGTCTGATGACCGGTTATGGGACGACGATGTGGGAAAGGCGTTCGCGTGGATTGGCCAGGTGTGGGAGCGCACGTTTCAATCGATGAACGTCCCTGCCCTGGCCCACACCGGTGCCTTAGAAAACCGTGAAGCTGGCAGAGTTGTCTGTTTCGCCGGACTCGGGCCCGGCGAGGTGACCGACGCCGACGGCATCAAGATGCTCGGGCTTTCGCAACGACGCACCCGCAACGTTGCGCGCTTCCAATGCCTTGTCCCGTACCGCAGCCCGCTGAGCCACACCACGGAACTATTAGACCCCGCGTGCATTCCGCCTGGCGTTGACCCCGACGCGCTGGTGGGGGCGTCGCTCGATCCGTCGGCTCTTACCAGCGCCTTCCTCACCGAACTCGCCCGACTCGACTGACGACGAACGAGTCGCAGGATCTACTTTGGGATCTCGTTCCAAGGGCCACGATCGGATCGGGGCTCCTTGGGCAAACCAAGAATCATCTCGCCAATGATGTTCCGCTGTACCTGCGAGGTCCCGGCATAGATGGTGCCAGCGCGAGCGTTCATGAACGTTCCCAGCCAACTGCCGCTCTCGTTCGGAGCACCTGGAGCGTCGTTTCCGAAGGCACCCGAGGGCAGCTTGCCTTCGATGACCATGGCGTCGGCACCCAGAATATCGACGGCCAACTCGGTGACGGTGCGGTGATACTCGCTCCAGAACAGCTTGAAGACAGAGCCTTCGGGCCCCGGGTGTCCCCCGGCCAAGAAGTCGGTGAGGGTCTGCATGCCCAGATAGCGCATCACCTCAACCTTGCTGTAGCACCAGGCCAGACGCTGACGGATGAGCGGATCCTCGTTCTTGCCGTACGCCTTGGCCAGCTCCACCAGGCGATCGAGCTCGCCCCGGAACGCGATAGGGGTAGTGGCTGCTGCTTCGCCTCGCTCGAAGCCGAGCAACGTCATCGCGACACCCCAGCCACCGTTCACCTCGCCGACAACGTTGTCCTTAGGGCAACGGGCGTCGGTGAAAAAGACTTCATTGAATTCGCTCTGTCCACTGATCATTTTGATCGGGCGAACCTCAACGCCAGGCTGATCCATCGGGACGAGCATGAACGAGATGCCTCGATGCTTGGCCGCCTCGGCATCGGTCCGGGTGAGCACAAAGATGTGGTTGGCCATATGCCCCGCGGAGGTCCAGATCTTTTGGCCGTTGATGATCCACTCGTCCCCATCGAGCACGGCCTTGCAGCCGAGGTTACCCAGGTCGGATCCGGCATTTGGCTCGCTGTAGCCCTGACACCACAGGTCTTCACCGCTCAGAATTCGCGGAATGAAGTGCTTCTTCTGTTCTTCGGTTCCCCACATCAGGATGGTGTTGCCCACCATTTGGATGCTGAACGGGTCGTTCGGTCCACCGGTTGGAACGCCGGCCTTAGAAAACTCCTCGGCCAAGATCACCGACTCCAGCTGGGTCAGGCCCGCCCCGCCGTACTCGGTCGGCCAGTTAGGTGCTAAGTACTGGTGATCGCTGAGGGTCACACGCCAGTCATTCATGAACTGGAGCGCAGCGTCCTCATCGAGCGCGCCAATGCCCTTCCAGTTGGAGGGGAGGTGTTCGGCAAGAAACGCCTGCACCTTCTCGCGAAAAACCTCGGCTTCGGGACTGAACGTTGGCTCCATTCCCAAATACTAGACCGACCGGTCAAGTTTTGTGTAACTGTGCCCGCTTCACTACCCGCAACGCTCGGTGACGGGTCTATTTGTTGCAGCGAGGCACGAGATGCAACGAATAGACCCGTCACCAGGCGTTGCAAACCGGCGTTGGAATAGAAGATGGGCTGGGTGGTGTTCTTTAGGGCACTGCCGTCCTAGCGATAAGGAATACTCCACTATGGCAACCAAAGACATCACCGAAGCCGAGTTCATGCCGTTGATCGAACAGGACGGCATCGTTCTGGTCGACTTCTGGGCGGACTGGTGCGGGCCCTGTAAGTCCTTCGCCCCGGTCTATGAAGAGGTTTCTGAGGCCCACCCCGATGCGGTGTTTGCCAAGGTCGACACCGAGGCCGAGCAGGCGTTGGCTGGCGGTTTGAACATCCGCTCCATCCCCACGCTGATGATCTTCCGCGATGGCATCCAGATCTTTTCCCAGCCAGGCGCTATTCCCGCCGCAGCGCTCGAAGACCTTGTTGGCCAGGTGAAAGCACTGGACATGGACGAGGTACGGAAGTCGGTCGAGGCCGACCATGATCACCCTGACCATGACCACAGCGGTCACGATCACTAACCACTCGCCTCTTTCCCCTCCTTGGAGCCACGGCCCTTCAGGCCGTGGCTCTTTGGTTTTTGGCCACCGTAGAATCGTGTCGTGATGATCTCTGGAGCCATGATCAAGGCCGTCGTTCGCCGCCCGGACCTTTGGCCAACCGCCGCTCGTGCCTACCGCTCATTCGTCCCGAATCAGTGGTGGACGAGGCGCCCGTTTCTGCCGGTACCGGATCGTGATTGGATGCATTTCCGAATGGTCACCGCCTACGGAGGCGATGGATCCCCTGCGCCCACTGCCGGACACGAACTCATCACGTGGCTGCAGTGGCTCAAACAGAACTAGGCCGACGGCCGATCAGCCACGCGTAGCCGGAAGACTCACCGGCACCGAGAATCTCGAGCGAGCCGAAGGCTTCGCGCAGCTCACCGGGCCGGGCCCGAAACCGTCCGGGTCTCGCTCCCACTTCGCTCAGCACACCGGCAGCGAGCAACCCGCCCGGCCGGAGCCGAGCCACTAACGCGGCATCGAGCGATGGGTCTCGGAAGAGATGGCACAGCACCAGGTCGACTGAATCTCCGGCTGGAAGTCCGCAATCCAGGTCGTGAACGCCGAAGCTACAACGAGCCGCGACACCACAGTTCTGGGCGTAGGTCCTGGCAAGATCGACGGCTACCGGAGAAAGATCAACGGCGGCGACCGACATCCCACGGGTTGCCAACCACACCGCTCCGCGACCTCGACCACACGCAATTTCCAGCGCGGTTCCCTCTGACGGGAACAGATCCGCATGGTCCACGAAAAGCGGGTAGGGACCTACCTCTTCGAGATCATCGATTCCACGCTCGGCGTACCGCCGATCCCAGTGGTCTCGCAGGTCGTCGTTCACCAACGGTCACCGATCAGCGAGTTCCTGCACCATCTTCCACACTGCGTCCTCGACTTCCACCGATTCATGCTGCACTCGGGTTGTGCCCGGCAAGCGGGTGCCAGCGTCCTCGGCGATGGACTGGGCGAGGCCGGCCAGATGGTCGTAGAACCCGTCTCCGCTGTATGCGGCCGGGTCGATCACGATGTAGAACTGACCAAGATCATGCGGCGGGCCATCTGGAGTCTTCAATGGGGGGACATCAACGCTGCGCCGAGTTCCGGTAAGGGCCGACGCCAGCAGTTCAACCATGAGCCCGATACCGAAGCCCTTGTAGCCACCTGCGGACACCAGCGAACCCGCGAGCGCCGCTTCAGGATCGGTTGTTGGGTTGCCATCAGAATCCAGAGCCCAACCCAATGGAATCGTCTCGCCCGCTGCCTTGGCCATCGTGATCTTGCCGAGAGCGACCGCGCTCGTGCTGAAATCGAACTGCAGGGCGACACCCCCCTTGCCATCGGGTACCGCCATGGCAATCGGATTCGTGCCCAATAGGCGTTGAGCTCCACCGGGGGCGGCGACCCGTGGCGAGGCGTTGGTGGCGCCGATGGCCATCATGCCTGCCTTTGCAAACTGCTCGGTGAAGTAGCCGAGCGAGGTGCACGTGTGACTGTGTTCGATCGAGTAGCCACACGTGCCGTTCGACCGCGCCGCTTCGACTGCGGTGGCGAATCCTGCCGCAAAGGCATTCTGCGCGAAGCCGAACTGCGCGTCGACGCGCACAGCTGCGGGCCGCTCGTGCTGGACGATCGGCGTGGCGTTGCCATCGACGCGCCCGGTCTGGAGCTGTTGGCAGTAGCTCTCGACGTAGTAGAGCCCGCACACCTTGTTGC
>CALHFG010000057.1 GCA_938029215.1 uncultured Acidimicrobiales bacterium
ACCCCACAACTGTCCTAGTGACAGCCAACTGCCGTGACAACTGGTTTTGTTCCGGTGTATAAGGGGAGAAGGGGAATGTCGGCTGCGTCGATCGCTGCCGACCATCACATCAATGTCCACAAACGAATCTGCAGGAGTCGCTGCACTCCTGCAGCAATCGCAAACGCCACTTCAGCGGCTGCAACACGTCCTCCACCGTAATCCGGTCCTCAGTCCGATGATGGTGCTGCTGCTGTCGTTCTTGGTCTTCACCATCCTCAGCGATGGCGCCATGGCCAAACCCGGAACGATCGGAATTCTGTTCCAGCAGACGTCAGTCATGGCCACCCTGGCGATTGCTCAAACACTAATCATTCTCACGGCGGGTATCGACCTCGCCGTAGGGACGGCGATGCTTCTCACCCACATCGTCGTTGCCAAAATCTTTGCCGACCACGGTGCGCCGCCAGTGATGGCGCTGCTCGCCGGAGTAGTTGTCGGTCTATTGCTTGGAGCGATTCATGGCCTGATCGTGACCCGGGTGAAACTCCCGCCGTTCATTGTGACCTTGGGAACGTTCTTTGCGTTCAATGCCTTGGCTCTGGTCTACAGCAAGGCCCAGACGATCAGCACCGCTGAACTAGGCGGCAAAGACTCGCTGCTCCTTTGGACCGGCAAGAACATCTCCATTGGCTCGCTCCGGATCACGACTGGGGTGCTGATTGCATTGGCGATGTACCTCCTATTTGCCTACATCCTCGCGAACACGGCGTGGGGACGTCACGTGTACGCCACAGGCGATGACCCTGAGGCGGCGCGGCTAGCTGGCATCAACGTCGACCGCGTCTTGCTGAGTGTCTACCTCGTGGCAGGTCTCATCTATGCCGTAGCCGGATGGGTGCAGCTGGGCCGGTCGTTCTCGGCCGCTTCAAACGCGGCAACCGATGTAAACCTCGACACGATCACCGCCGTCGTGATCGGAGGCACCAGCCTCTTCGGCGGTAGAGGCCGAATCTGGGGAACGCTCATCGGTGCACTGATCGTTACGGTCTTCACCCTTGGCCTCAGTCTCGCCGGCGTCAACGTCTTCTATCGAAACTTTGCTATTGGCTCGCTCATCATCATTGCGGTCGCCCTCGACCAGTGGATTCGCAAGGTGGCGTCATGACCATGGCCCAGACGGCGACCCAGCTCGCAGTCCTCGAAGCCAAGGGACTCACTAAACGATTCGGGCGAGTGACAGCGCTGGATGATGCCAACTTGGAGTTGTATCCCGGCGAGATCCTCGCCGTCATTGGCGACAACGGCGCCGGCAAGTCGTCGCTGATCAAGTGTCTGTCGGGGGCGATGATTCCCGATGAAGGAACGATACGGCTCGATGGTGCCCCAGTTACGTTCCGGCGCACCCAGGATGCTCAATCCGCAGGCATTGAAACGGTCTATCAAACCCTTGCCGTTGCCCCAGCGCTGGACATCGCGACCAACATGTTCCTTGGGCGTGAGAAGCGAAAACCGGGGCCGCTCGGTTCGATCTTTCGCATGGTCGACAAAGCCGGCATGCGCTCTGAGGCCAAGGCTGCGCTGGACGATCTAGGCATCGGCACGTTGCAGGACATCAGCCAGGCGGTGGAGACCCTCTCGGGCGGTCAGCGCCAAGCGGTCGCCGTTGCCAGGGCAGCTGCGTTCGGAAGTCGAGTTGTGATTCTCGACGAACCGACCGCCGCACTGGGCGTGAAGGAGTCCGGCCAGGTGCTGCGACTGATTCAGGATCTTCGCAAGCGGGGTCTCCCAATCATTCTGATCAGCCACAACATGCCGCATGTGTTCGAGGTCGCTGATCGGATTCATATCCAACGGCTCGGTCGGCGAGTCGCTACGGTCACACCCAAGTCTCACACGATGAACGATGCAGTAGCCATTATGACCGGTGCCGCCGAACCGGATCCTGCCGTCGCCGGGTAAGGCTCGTTCGGCCCCGGGCTGTCTTGATGAAGGCAAGTCAATTCTCTTAGCGCCCTTGGCAAGAATCGAACTTGCGACGCACGGTTTAGGAAACCGACGCTCTATCCACTGAGCTACAAGGGCTCGGTCGCATCAGAGATGCGTACCGGCCCCACAGGTTACCGCCCCCGACCGATGCCAGTGATCTCATAACGCGGCGGAGGACGACCGGTGTGCAGCTCAGAGGTTGGTCGCTAAGAGGTCAGCGACTCGCTGCGCTGGAGAATCAATTTCATCAGCCGGGCGCAGCATCGCTTGCCACTGCAGGCCGAGTCCCGCTTGACCACACCGAACGGTGCGAACCCGGCCGGACTCAATCGCCGGAGCTAGAGCCCAGCGGCTAAGAATCGCCACACCCGCACCCGCGGCCACCAGCTCGGTGATGGCGCT
This sequence comes from uncultured Acidimicrobiales bacterium, assembly GCA_938029215.1. Lineage (GTDB taxonomy): Bacteria > Actinomycetota > Acidimicrobiia > Acidimicrobiales > SZUA-35 > JABDIY01. The sequence goes on from CALHFG010000057.1 coordinate 2,371, forward strand.
CGTCTGAGGCACAACGGTCACCACGCTGGGGTAGATGGTGCCGGTCCGAATGAACCGGTCGTACTCGAAACCGGGGGCCGGAGCCAGGTTGTAGGTGAAGTAGGTTTCGTCGGCCAGCGCATCGGATTCGATCCACGTACGGGCACCGAGCGGATGCTCGGGTCCGACCACCAGCACGAGTTCGTCGTCAAACAAGTGCCGAAGGACAAACGGACCTTCTGGTTCTCCGGGAGCGATCACGATGTCAGCGGTTCCTGCAGCCAACGCATCGCCAGGCGTGTCGCCAACCACAACCAGCTCCAGTTCGATTTCAGGGTGGGATCTCCGGACGCTGGAAACGAGATCGGGGAACCAGTGGTAGCAGTCGTAGCTCCCCACCGCGATCCGAACAACCGCGGTCACCTCGGTGCGATCATTCAATAGCAGAGCTTCGCTTCGCTCCAGTTCGCTGAGCGCTCGGCTGGCACTTTGGTGCACCACAAGCCCTGCCCGTGTGGGCTTGAGCCGACGGTTCGGCCCCCGTTCGAAGAGCTTTGCACCCAGTCGTCGTTCCGCCTCGGTGAGCCGATGACTGAGTGCCGACTGAGTGGTCAAAAGCTCCTTTGCGGCCGCGGTCATTGTGCCCATCTCGACAATAGCCACAACCGTCTCGTAGTGGCGTAAGTCCAGCTGAAGGGCCATGGTCATTCAGCCTATATGAGACAAGCTCATAAAGATAGGTCTCGAACATTCGTTGGACACATAGCACGTTCCGTGGCTTACTCGCTCTCAGTGCAGTGACCGACCGCACTCGAGACTCGAAAGGAACACCCCGTGACGTTGATTGGCGATTTGGCCGACCCAGAGGTTGGATGCCTGAAAGGTTTGGTGGATCTGGAGCAGTACCCGATCGGAAATCCCGGATCGCCCGAGTGGGTGGAGTTGGTCTCATCGGTCCGTGAGCGGTTGTCTGCTACCGGTTGTGTGACCCTGAAGGACTTCCTGACCCCGGAGGCGTTGGAGGCCATCGCCAACGAGCTTGCGGCTACCAGCTGCTTCGTTCCAATCCGTCGACAGAGGTCAACGGTGTATGCCCGCACCGACCTGGAGGCCAACTGTGATGCTGGCGACCCGCGAGTGTTTCCACTGGAGTGGTTCACCGGCCACGTCACCCGCGACATGATCCCTCCGTACTCCCCCGCCCACCGGCTTTACGTATCGGGGTTGTTCAAGCAGTTCGTCGCAGCAGCCGTGGGCGAGGAACGAGTCTTCGAGTACGCCGACCCACTGGCGGGACTGGTAGCAACGATCCTCCCGCCGGGCGGTCAGTACCCGTGGCACTACGACACCAACGAGTACGTGCTCACGATCATGACTCAGCGGCCCGACGCGGGCGGTCAGTTCCAGTACAGCAAGGACCTTCGCTCCCCCGGCGACGAGAACCTCGATGGACTAGCCGGGATCTTGGGTGAGACCGACCTCAGCTCGGTACAGACCGCCAGCTTCGGCCCGGGCGACCTCCAGCTGTTCAAGGGCCGTTACTCGCTGCATCGCGTCACGCGGGTGGAAGGGCAAACCGACCGTCATGTTTTGGTTCTGTCCTACGGTGATCGCCCCGGTGTGATCGGACCTGCCGATCGAACCAGATCGGTCTATGGCCGAGTGACCGAGGCCCATCTCCTGGCCGACCAAGCTCGCCTGGCTGCGGCCGACGGACTGATCCTGTGACACCGGCCGAGAGCGCTGCCCTCGATGCTGGCCGTCTCGCGCGATTGCGAGAGCAACTGGCGACGGCCGGCTGTGATGCGGGTCTGTTTTATGACCCAATCAATATTCGTTACGCCACTGGCACATCGAACATGCAGGTCTACTCGCTGCACAATCCGTGCCGGTATGTATTCGTTCCGACGGTCGGCGAGGTGGTGCTGTTTGAGTTCAAGGGATGCGAGCACCTCTCCGTTGGGCATCCGGCAGTAATGGAGATCCGGCCAGCCATCTCCTGGTATGACTTCATCAGCGGCAACCGAACCGAAGAGTTCGTTGGCATCTGGGCCGCTGAGATTCTGGAACTGCTCGATGGCGGGACACGGCTCGCCGTCGATCGCCTCGATCCACTGGGAGCCGAGCGTTTGACTCGGGCGGGCGTTGCGCTCGCCGACGGCCAACGAGTCGCCAACCAGGCCCGCATGGTCAAGACCGTTGAAGAGGTCGGCGCGGTTCGACGAGCGATCGAATCCTGCGAGGCCGCAATCGCCGACATGTACACAGCGATGCAGCCGGGCATGACCGAACAAGAGATCTGGAGCCATCTCCACGCCGGCAATATCTCACGGGGCGGCGAGTGGTTGGAGACCCGGTTGCTGACATCGGGACCCAGAACCAACCCGTGGTATCAGGAGTGTTCGAACAAGGTTGTTGAGTCGGGCGAACTGGTCGCCTTCGACACCGACCTCATCGGTCTCGCTGGCTACTCCGTCGACGTCTCCAGGACGTGGGTAGCCGGCGATGTTTCGCCAACATCGCAACAGCAGCGCCTGTACGAACACGCACACACGCAGCTCCTACACAACATGGATCTCTTTAAGCCGGGGGCCTCCTTTGCGGAAATATCTTTTGCCGCGCACCTACCCCCACCCGACGTTCACTCGATCACCAACGCCGCGGTCGCCCACGGCATCGGCCTGTGCAATGAGTATCCACTCATTCTCAACCGTGACCATTTCGAGACCGGCGGTTATGACGGCGAGGTGCTGGAAGGCATGGTGCTTTGCGTGGAGGCCCTTGCCGCTCCACCGGGCGGAGACGAAGGGGTGAAGCTCGAGGAACAGATCCTCATCACCGCCGACGGTTACGAGAAGCTGTCGACGTACGACGTCACCCTGTCGCCAAGTTAGAGGCCGGGCCTAGGCCGTGGCAGAAGTGAGAGCGTCGAATTCACTTTCGAACATGCGGCTCAGGATGTATTTCTCGCCGTCGATCTTGACGCTCTTGTTGATGAGCCCTTTTGCGATCGTGGCGTCGATTGGGCGGGGCAGGGTCTTCTCTAGCGCTTCGGGTTGACCGGTCCAGGTTGCGAGGCGAAGCAGCTGCGCCTCGTTCCCGACCCCAGCCAAATAGTAGGTCTTGGTGAGTGACGTCATCGCTACCGCAAGGGCTGCGCCGCCCACGGCACCAATGAGGATCGGGTTCCCGAGCCCGAGCAGGTTGAGAATTAGCGCCACGACCACAAAGGCGACGAAACCGGCGGCGATCGCAATTGGAGGGCGTTGCTGAATAACCGTGACGGTGTCCACCGGTGTGCTGTCGCCCACGAACTTCTGGGCTCGACGAACAAACTTATCGATCTGCATGCCCGCACATTAGCTCCGCCACCGAGCGCCGGTCTTTGACACCCTGCGAATACGGCCCCCCAAAAAGCCAGCCAACGCAAGGGTCGGGGTGGACCCTGAGGTGTACTCGGGGTTGGCAGGGGGCAATGGGGGTAGACCCTGCTTCCGGCGGTGGACGATTCGAAAGACATTGGACAGGCAAGCACATCGCCTAGTCACGAAGGACCCAATCCAATGTCACTCCTTGCTATCGAAAACACCAACCCCCCAGCCGCCGGGACTCCGGTCCAGGTCGCTGCGTCAGCTCGAAACGCGGTGAAGACCTACCGAACCGGCGACACCGAGGTCCGAGCGCTTGACGGGGTCACTGTCGACTTCGCCCAGGGGGCGTTCACCGCCATCATGGGTCCGTCGGGCTCCGGCAAATCGACGCTCATGCACTGTGTCGCCGGGCTCGACCAACTCACCTCCGGTTCGGTCTCGGTCGGTGGTGTCGATCTGGGCGAACTGAACGAAGCAGAACTGACTCGACTTCGTCGCGATCAGGTGGGATTCGTGTTCCAAGCCTTCAACCTTGTCCCCACGCTCACAGTCGAGGAGAACATCAAGCTCCCTTCAGCGCTGGCCAAGTCAAAGCCCGACTCCGACTGGTTCGACACCGTAGTGAGCACCGTCGGCCTCGGCGATCGTCTCCGCCACCGCCCCGACGAGCTCAGCGGCGGTCAGCGCCAGCGCGTCGCCGTCGCTCGGGCGCTCGCCGCCAAGCCTCAGGTCATCTTCGCCGATGAACCGACGGGCAACCTCGATAGTCGGACCGGCGCAGAAATCTTGCGCTTCATGCGTTCTGCAGTTGACGAGATGGGTCAGACCATCGTGATGGTCACCCACGATCCGATCGCTGCCTCCTACGCCGACCGCGCCGTGTTCTTGGCCGACGGCAAGATCGTCGACGAAATCAACGAGCCAACCGCCGACGCAGTTCTGAATCACATGATCGAGATGGGAGACTGATATGTGGAAGCTCACACTCCGCACGCTTAACGCGAACAAGATCCGCCTGGGTCTCACCACATTCGCTGTCGTCCTCGGCGTCAGCTTCGTCGTTTCCTCCCTCGTATTGGGTGATGGACTACGCAACAGCTTCGGGTCTCTCTCCGAAGAGATCATCGGCGGCACCGATCTGGAGATCCAGCCAGACTCAGAGTTCGGTTCCGCCCAACCACTCGACCAATCTCTGGAAGCAACGATCCAGGGAGTTGACGGGGTCGAGAACGCCGTCGGCCAAGTGATCGGCGACAACATTCAGCCGATCAAGGCAGACGGCACACCGGTCACCACCGTTGGTCCGCCCCTTCTTGGATTCTCCTGGGTGGACGACCCAGCCCTCAGCGGCTTCACGGTCGTGGAGGGCCGAGCGCCTGAAAGCGGCATGGAGTTTACGCTCGATCAAGATGCCGTGGCCAACAACGGCTTCGTCATCGGCGAGACATACGGAATGATCACACCGTCGGGCCGGGTCGATCTTGAACTGGTTGGCGTCACCCGCTTCGGGGAAGACAACGCAACCCTGGGCGCCGTCCTAAGCCAGTTCCCGCTCGAAACCGCCCAGCAGCTGTTCAACCGAACCGGCCAGCTGGACTCGATCGTGGTGGCCTACGCCGACGGTGCCGATGGCGACACGGTTCAGGCCGCTATCGCCGCGGTGCTACCCGAGCAGGCCGAAGCTGTCAACCAGCAGCAACTGCTCGACGACACAAAGGCCGACTTCAACGAAGGAGTCAACATCTTCAACAACATCCTGCTCGGGTTTGCCGGTGTCGCCCTGTTCGTGTCGATCTTCATCATCGCCAACACCTTCGCCATCGTCCTAGGCCAACGGACCAAGGAGCTCGCCCTCCTACGGGCGATTGGCGCCAGCCCTCGCCAGGTTCGTCGATCGACCATGACCGAAGCACTCATCGTGGGCGTCATCGCATCCTGCCTTGGCATTCTTGGTGGACTCGGATTGAACTATGGCCTCCGAGCAATGTTTGACGCACTCGGCGCCTCACTGCCGCCGTCCGATCTCATCCTCGCTCCCCGCACGATCATCGTTGCGTTCGCCGTCGGTGTGGGTGTCACACTCCTCAGCGCATTCGGACCCGCCCGCAAGGCATCCTCGGTCCCGCCGATCGCTGCCATGCAAGACAGCGTCGATGCGCCACGAGCACGAGACGGTCGTCGCAACCTCATCGGCTTCGGCATCATGGCGGCCGGCATTGCGGTCGGAACGTTCGGCTTGTTCGGCGATGTCGGCGGGGTTGCTACCACGATCGCCATGCTCGCAGCCGGCGCCGTTCTGTCCTTTGTTGGTCTGGCGTTTGCTAGCCCCGCAGTTGCCAAGCCGCTCATCGGTGTGCTCGGCCTTCCACTTCGGGCACTCGGAGCCGCAGGAGAACTGTCCACCCAGAACGCTGGTCGAAACCCTCGCCGAACGGCCAGCACCGCAGCTTCGCTGATGGTCGGTCTCGCACTGGTCACCACAGCGCTGGTCGTTGGCGAGTCCATCAAGCGAAGCATCTCCGACACCTTGGCTAGTGAAGTTCGGGCTGACTACATCGCCAGCGCCGACGTTCCCATCAACCCGATGCTCATCAGCGACATGGCCGAGTCCGGCACATTCGACGCCGTCACCGGCTACCGGTATGACCAAGTCCGCCTGGGCGGTGACGTTACCGGCGTCATGGGAACCGACCTCGAAGCAACCGACAGGCTGTTCGACCTCGGAGTCACCGACGGTGCACTGGTGAACGATCGAAGCTCTCTGGTGATCCTGGAAGACGAAGCGAGCAAGAAGGGCTATGAGGTCGGCGATGTCATCGACGTCACCTTCCCCTCGGGTACAACCGAGCCCCTCACCGTTGCTGGCATCTTCTCCTCCAGCACCGTCATGGATGAGAAGTACCTCATTTCCCAACAGGGCTGGGAAGACCGGTTCGGTGCCGCCAACGACTGGTGGGCGGCAGCGCTCATCGCCGACGGCGTCACATCCGAGCAGGCAGAGGCGGCCCTCAACGGCTTCGAATCGCAGTACCCACAGATTGGGTTCGAAAGCCAGGCCGAGTTCCGGGAGTCCGCAGAGGCGCAGATCGACGGAATGCTCGTCGCCATCAACGCCATGCTGGTCCTAGCAATCATCATCGCCCTGGTCGGCATAGCAAACACGCTGGCCCTGTCGGTCTTTGAACGCACCCGGGAAATCGGGCTGCTCCGAGCGGTTGGGATGTCACGTCGTCAGACCCGCCGCATGATTCGTTGGGAAGCCGCCCAGGTGGCTCTCTTCGGTTCGATCCTGGGGATTGGGCTTGGGCTTGTCTTCGGCTGGGGCGTCGTGACCGCCCTACCCGACAGCTTCGTCTCGACGCTGGCCTTCCCGGTCTCCAGGATCAGCATTCTGGTAGCGGTCTGCGGGCTCGCCGGACTCGTTGCCGCTGCATTGCCGGCTCGTCGGGCCAGCAAGCTCAACGTCCTCGACGCCATCAGCTATGCGTAGTCTCTGCACTGCGCTCGCCTCCCGATGTGGGTGGCACACGCGGTCGTAGTTCCTAAGGCTGCCTCTCCAATCACGGAGGGGCAGCCTTACTGCGCTTTCACGGTTGGTAGGCCGCCTAAATGGGGTCAGACCCCTTCCGGCCGGAAGGGTCTGACCTACGGTGGAACCATCGAACCGCTCGATGACGATCCACCGTTTGAAGACGTCGACCCCGAGAAGCTGGCCGAATGCCGCTACTGGCGGTGCGGGGATCTCTTCGAACGACGATCCGCCAACAACATCTTCTGCCGCAAGGCCTGCCGAAGTCGGCAACGCAAGTGGGAACGGTCAGTGGAACGCAAGAACGCTCGAAAGGCCAAACGGTGAGTTACCGGCCGATAGCGTTGAAGACATGAGTCGTCCCAGCGGCAAGAGCCGAGTCACCAAGCCAAAGCCAAAACCGGTGAACGGTGAGATCCGAAACCGCAAGCACGGAGATCACACCCACCGCGAGCGCTGGTGCTCAACCCACAACCAGTGGGAACCAGCGGACTAGATCTGCATTCGTGCGGCGGCCAGAACAACCTCGTCTTCACAACCCCTGGCATATCCCGCAATGCGCCGGTCGATATCGCGTCCGAGCAACCACAAGCCGATGCGATCCGCGATCGGCGCCAAGAACTTCGGGTGCACGCTGAAGGTGTACCGCCAAGTGGCTTCGGTTCCCGTTTCCACCTCGCGAAAACTCCAGCCACCTGCGAAGTTCGAAAAGAACCACGGCCCCTCCAGCATCTTCATTCCCACCTGGGTTGGCCGGCGAAAGCTTGTGTATTGAGACACCATTCGTAGCCGATGCCGAGAAATCGTCTCGGTCCGAACACCTTTTGCGGGGACCTCGGCCCCATCGAGCAGCGTTTGCTCAGCTACAAAAGGGTCCCACCGGTACCGAACCTCCCCAGTGGTCTGCGATACCGCAAACGCAATTTCAATTGGAACGTTGACGACAACCGAGGACTCAACACGGGGCACGCCGAAACCCTACTGGGTCGATCTAGTCAAGATTGTTGAACGGAGCGGCGTAGGCGAAGGTTCCGTGGATGCCCGAATCGAAGCGATCGAACGTCCGAACCTGGAAGTAGCTACCCCACGCCGGATCTGGTGGTGCAATCCCGTGCTCGGTCGACGCTACGAAGCCGAACTTTGAATAGAACTCGGGGTTGCCTAAGAGAGCAACCAACGGCTCTCCTCGAGCCTCCGCCGCACCGAGGACCGAGTGCATAAGTGCAGAACCGATGCCCTGCCGTTGAACGCCCGGAGCAACCGCGATCGGGCCCAGGCCAAGTGCGGCGGTCGAACCGACGATGCCGCGACTACACACAACGTGTCCAACGATCTGTTCGTCCCGAACCGCGACCAGCGACAACTCCGGTATCCACCCACGACAAAGCCTCAGTCGCTCGACAAGTTTGACCTCAACCGGCTCGCCCGTTCCATCGTCAAAGGCTTCACCGACGACCCGACCAACTTCATTCCGATCTGCGACCAACTCCTTTCTCACAAGCACGGCCCCACACTGCCACACAACACCCGGATCCACCCGAGAATTCAGGGACAACGACGCAAGATGCCAGTACTGTCGAGCCGCTATGACCAGAGCACTAGCAACAGTTGAAACGATCAGCTCAATCGCTCCGCACACCAACGCGGACGAGCTCGAACTAGCAACCGTACGAGGCTGGCAGGTCGTGACCCGCCTGAATGAATTTGTTGCCGGTGACCTGGTGGTGTACTTCGAGATCGACACGTTGCTACCAGTCGACGACGAACGGTTCGCATTCCTAGCCCCCCGTGGGACACGAACCGACCAACTATCGGGCGTGGTAGGACACGTCCTACGTTCGGTACGGCTCCGCGGCGAACTCTCACAGGGCCTTGTCCTGCCATTGAGTGAGTTTCCCGAGCTCATAGACGTGGAACCCGGCAGCGACGTGACCGAACGCCTTCGTTTGATCAAGTGGGACCCGCCGCTACCGGCCAACCTCAGCGGTCAGGCCGTCGGGTCCCGACCCAGCAAAGTTCCCAGAACTGACGCCGAGCGTGTACAGAATCTGGACCTTACGTCCTTTCCCACAACCGGTTGGGTTGCGTCGGAGAAGGTGGACGGCACTTCGACCAGCTTTCTGTTGGAACATCACGGATCGCTTCGGGTTTGCACCCGGAATCTGGAACTAGCCGATGCCGGGCAGACACAGTGGAAGATGGCCGAAGAGCTTGACTTGGTAGCTTCGATGATCTTCCTTGCGACTGGCCGGTCTGACGTCGTTCTCCAGGGAGAGCTGGCGGGTCCGTCGATCCAGGGCAACCCCCTGCGTCTTCCTAAGGTCCGCTTGTTTCTCTTCCGAGTGTTGGTGGATGGCCTCGATGTTCCTTCCGCTGATTGGCCCGAGCCGCTGCGTAGACTCTCAGCGCCTTTGTTGGAGATCCGATTCCCGTCCGACACTGCCGAGGCGATGGCCGCCGCCGACGCCCTCGTCTCTCGAATCGAGCCTGATCGGACGCCAGAGGGAATTGTGTGGCGCTACGAAGGTACCGAGCCAGTGACAGAGAGAACCGTAAAGGCGATCTCTAACCACTACCTGCTCAAGCACGGCTAGCACTGCGGGTTCGACCGACAACGTCCGTCGGACCCGCAACACCTAGGCGCTCCAACCTCCGTCGAAGCCAATGGCTTGACCGGTGTGGAAGCGAGCCGACCCATCCAAGAACGCCATACAGAAATTCGAGAACTCATCCATTCCGCCCAGGCGCTTCATGGGCACCTGTGCTTCGATCTTGGCCCGAACCCCAGGGTCATCGGCACCGGTCGCAGCGATGAAGCCGGGGAAGTCCATGTAGTTGGTCCCGACCGCGTTCACCTGAACGCCCGCCCCGGCCACCTCGGCGGCCACGTTCTTTACAAGCATGTTGGCTGCGGCGCGAGTGGAGGAATACAACGGAGCACCGGGTGTGACCCGTAGGCCGCTAGCGGACGTAATCACCAGCACCTGACCGCTCCCGCGCTCCACCATGGGCGGAAGGAAAACTCGCAGCGGCCGATAGACAGCTTCCAAGTTTCCTCTAACCACCTTCTCCAGGTCTTCGGGAGAGCTCTTCAAGAAGCTGCCGATCACGATGTCGCCGCCGAAGAACACCGCAGAATCCACCCGCCCGTAGGCGTCCATTGCGATGTCGAGCAAACGGGGCGCGGCGGTAGGCTCGGCAAGATCGGCCACGTTGTCGGCGATCCAGCTATTGGCTCCCAGCTGCTCGATCTGATCGATCAGATCATCGGCCGGATCTCCAAGCACCAGGTCGAACCCAGCTCCGGCAAGCCCGCGAGCGAGGTAAGGACCCACATAGTGGCGAGCGTTAGCGACGATGGCGACCGGACGTTCGTTCATACTTCGACGCTAAAGCCGAAGCGATCGGGTCCCCAAATCGACCGGACACTAGGCATTCGTTCCCAACGTTAGATTCGTCTATTTACATTCATTACCGATCCTGTACCTTCTCTTTCAAGCAACTAAGCGTAAACAAGTGCGCACAACACCAAGGAGTTTCATCATGATCGGTGCATCACTAGACCAGCTCGAGTCCCTCTCGGGCGCCCTTACTTCGACCGCAGCAGACATATCCACCGTCGATGGGCAGGCCCAGGCGGCGGCGAACAACGCCGTGGGCGAAATGAACAACATCGCAGAAGTGACCCGTAGTGCGATCGAACGTGCGATGAGCGAAATGATCGCGGCGGTGAGCCGCAGTCGGGGCGAGCTCGCAAGCGCCGATTGGACCGGCCCGAACCGCATCACCTTCGACGGCCACTATGAAGGCTTCGAAAGCGCAATGAACCTGGCCCAAACCAACACCAATGCCACGTTCACCAGTCTCAAAGCGACGATCGCCAAAATGGGTGAGGAGATCGAGGCCTACGCCACCGAGATGCACAACGCACTGGAGTCCGCATCGACCTCAACCACCTCCATGAGCACAGCCGTTACGACCCAGCGCAACAACCTCGAAGCCGCCATGGGCGGCATGTCGGTCGGCTAGGAACAATGCCGACCGAGCGCGAGTTCTTGGATGCCGCGCAACTGTTCGATGACGCCGGCGACGAGGTATCCGATGTGCCGAACCTCGTCGCTGGCGCATTCGGACCCGACGTTGCGACCGGGGGCCAATTAGCCCTCGAGATCGAATCGTTGATCACTGAGACCCATGGGGCGTGCGACGCCGACGATTCAGCGTTGGAAGAACTCGCGCGAATCTGCCGTGAACGTGCCGAGGTTGTAGCCCAGTACGCCGCCGACATGCGTAGCTACAACCTGCGACTCAACAACTACAACTACGCATACAACCGTTGGTTAGGTGATGTTCGAGAATGGGAACACGATTCCGAAGTTCATCGCCATCCCGGCAACCGACCCAGGCCGCCACACCGACCGGCGTCTCCCGCCGACTGGGTAGAGATTTGACCGCCCCTACGGTCCCCGATGGACGATCACCACAACCGTGGACCGCAACTCATCCGCCCACCGTCGCTTGTACTCCATATCCATTCCCATGTCGTAGGTATGAATCGAAGGCTCCAGCGAGCTGATCTGGTGGCTTTGCAGATAGTGGCCGACGCCAAGGTCAGCCGCAGCCTCGGTATAGGAAAGCTGGAGACCCCGATAAATGCCGGCTCGAACACCTCCGAGCACAAAGCCAACATCATCGCCCCCGAGACGGGCGATGGATGCCCGGAGCCGACCGGTTTCCCCCATTCGATCGATCATGTAGCGATACGTGGTCTCCATACCTGGGGAAGTGATCCCATCGGACTCGGCGCCCTTCCACCCGCTCCGTTCGATCGTGAGCAGCCGGTCCATCAAACCGTCGCTGGAAGTGACCGCTTCTACCGTGACGCCCGCATCTCCAGCTTGTCGAAGTCGTCGCCGCCACTGCTGCCGAAATCGAGGGGAGCGGCGAGCGAACCAGCTATCGACTCCCCCGGAGAGATCGGCCAAGCATCGCTGAATTCCCTCGGCTCGGTACACCGTCCCCACCGTCGCCAGCGCTCGGATCGACTCGGAGTACAGGTCAGACTCCGCGGTCAGCCCGGTGATAACCAACCGACTCCAACCTTGAAGGGCAGCCAACTCTGCTGCAAACTCTCTTGCCTGGCGCGCTGGGTCGGGCAGAAGTAGAGGACAGGAGAAACCCCACAGCGGTTCTATGCCGCCGAGGACCGGCTCGTCATCTTCATCGCGGTAGCTGGCCAGAATGACACCCCATCGGTCCAGGTCGCCCAACACGATCGGTGCGATCGACCCGGCAAAACCACGGTGGGTGCTAAACGTCCAGTCGGGCCCGGAACACCAGGGATCGATTCCGTCGGTCGCATCGACGAGAGCTTCGAGCCGAAGCCGTTCTCCCTCCAGTGGATGCAGGTCGGCTTCCATCTAGAAGGTCAGGTGTTTCGTCCGACGAAGAAGAGTGCGGCAACACCAGCTAAGGCCTTACCGAGGGAGATCGGTTCCTTCGGGACCGGGACATTCTTGTTGCCCAACTTGTTCTTGCCGGCATTCATTCGTTCGACCGCCCCCGCTGCTGGCGCTGCTACCGACGCCAGCTCGGTAGTCGTGGCCGGTGCGACTGCGTTCGCAGGATCTTCCAGAACAGCGTTGATCTCGGCACCGATGATGATCGAGATGGCGGTGAGCTGGAAGAAGATGATGAGGCCGGCGATTCCACCGAGTAAGGCGTAGGCCGCACCGAACGAGCCGACGTTTTGGGCGTAGAAACTAAACGCGATCGCCGACAACACCCA
>CALHFG010000058.1 GCA_938029215.1 uncultured Acidimicrobiales bacterium
GCGAGGACATCGTTTTCTATGATGGCGCAGCACTGTGAACTAGAGGGCGATCGGACCTTTATGAGCGGTCGCTTTTGATGCAAACCCTGGCCGCCCGACGATCCGTTCGGCCAAATACGGGGCGCCGCCAAGAATGGGCGCGTGACTCGGCTCGTCGAGGTCGGATAGTTGTCCAGCGCCGAGGCCAAACTGCTCATACACCTTGCGCAGGTCATCGCCGGATTGCTGGCCGGTGACTGCGGTCCGGATGAGCACGTGAACCGCCCGAAACTCCGGGCCGTGCACGGGACCCGTCCGGCCAAGGTCGGCGCATGCAGCGTGGGCCAGCTCATGTAGCAGCGTGTTTAGGTCGTGAGCTACCGGACTCAAGCTGATGCACCGCTGGGTCGGGTTGAAGTAGCTGCGTTGGGCACTTCGGTTGGTGTGCACGCGGATCGGCCGGGAGTCGAAGTGGCGCACCCACCACGGCGAAGCGCACAGGTCGTCGACTACTCCTTGCAACTGCTCGATGGGCTGTGGTTCCACCAGCACGGTGAGTTCGGCCGAGAGATCCTCGGCGGCATACACCTGGCTCTTGTGAGAGTCACGGTTATTGGCGCCTATCACTTGTTCAGCTGCCCTCCGCCGCCTCGAACGCCCCGGGACCCACCGGTAAGGTCTGCCCTCATGCCCGCTGCATGGCCGTGCTGGTGCCCGCCATATCCTCCGCTAACCCGCCGAGCTCGATTACTCACTCCGAGACCATCGAAGTGAGCGTCTACTTGCTCCTCGCGACTCTTCACCATCAACGCCGTGCTGAATTGGGTGCCCGCAGGCCGCATGGAACGGTCGAGGGCGCCGTCGCCTTCGCTTTGGTCAACCCCGCGATCGTTGTCGTCGGCTGCGAGTCGATTGATCTCCTCGAACCGTTCTGCAATGGCTTCGGCATAACCGAACATCGACGATCGTCGAAGGGCCGAGGTCTGCGCCGCGTTGTGGCCCTTCAACTGGGCCGAAGACATCAAGGCATCGTTTAGAAGGAGCGGCCAAAGAAACCGGACTCGATCCACGTCTGATGCGAATCCGACGGCCGCCGGCTGGCTTCTCCGCCCGCTTACGTATAGGTAGCCTCGGCACCCAAAAGCCCTGCAAATCGTGCTGAAGATCGTTTCCGACGGTATTCGATACCCACCGGTGAGGGGTTCACCGATCTTGACGTCGATGATGCGGTCGCCACCATCGTCGTCAACATCGAGCATGGCGTCGGTAATGCGGGCTCGCGCCATGAGATACAGCGCCTTTTCTTCATATGCCTCGGCCTCTGCTGGGAAGTTTGAGCTTCGGGCCTTCCGCCACAGACGTTCGACCTTGGCGATCAAGACAGCCTGCTGCTCGGGCGTGATGACGTCACCTCTTCGATCGCTGCTCATCGTTTCACTCTCGTCCGGCCCTGTGACACCTCGTGTCGATCGTAGGTCGAGCGTAGCCATGACCGTTGCCCGAGGCCGCCCCCGGTTCAGGCCGACACCTCTAGGATTGCCAGGTGCGGATGGAGCCACTTCCCTTTGCTCCTGGTGAGCTCGAGGCTACGTACGCACCGCGCCCTCGTCGCCGCCGGGGACGCTCGTGGGTTCCGTCGGTCCCCGAACGGCGCCCCTCCCCCGTCATTCAATCCATCGAAGGCGCTCAGCCACTATCGAGCATCATCGACTCGCTCAACGCCGATGGCCGGCTCGTCCATCATCAGGTCGTTCTGGAACGCAGCGGCATTACAGGACAGCTCGACGAGCTACTGCCCGAGCCAATCCAGCACTGTGTGCCCTCGGGCGGGCTCTGGAAACATCAGGCCGACGCAATCAACATGGTCCGTGCTGGCCGGTCGGTCGCTGTTGCCACCGGAACCGCCAGCGGCAAATCGCTGTGCTACCAGCTCCCGATCGCAGAATCGATCGTTACCGGTCTTCGGGCTTCAACATCGCTCCTGCTGTACCCGACCAAAGCACTGGCTCAGGATCAGCTTCGCGGTTTCGTCGACCTGGACGTAGACGGGCTCAAGGCCGCCACCTACGACGGCGACTCCGATCGGGACCAACGCAGATGGGTACGAAACAACGCCAACGTGGTTCTGACCAACCCGGAGATGCTGCACCACGGAATCGTTCCCCAACATCGCAAATGGGCCACGTTTCTGAAGCGGTTGGAGTTCGTGGTAGTCGATGAACTTCACGTACTGCGAGGGATCTTTGGCACCCACGTAGCCCACCTTCTTCGTCGCCTGCAACGAGTCGCGCGCCTTCACGGCGCTGACCCCAAGTTCATCTTTACCAGCGCAACGATCGGAGAGCCCGAGGCGTTGGCATCGGAGCTGACGGGACTACCCGTGGGCAGAGTCGAAAAGGATGGATCGCCGCGCGGTGAGCGAACAATTGCCTTGGTCCAACCGGCAACGATCGACGAGGAAAAGGGTCGGCGGCAATCGCCGGCCACCGAGGCAATCCGTTTGGGCGCCGAACTCGCAACCGCCGGCCGACGGGCGATCATCTTCTGCCCGAGCCGAGCGATGACCGAGCGGGTGGCCTCCGGGATTGCCCGAGCAGTTGATCCGTCACTGAGCGACACCATCCGGCCCTATCGAAGCGGCTACTTGGCAGCCGAGCGGAGGGAGATAGAGGAGGAGTTAGCTACCGGGCGAGTGAGGGTGGTTGTGGCCACCAGCGCACTGGAACTTGGCGTCGATATCGGCGGTCTCGATGCGACCGTGCTTTGCGGTTTTCCCGGGACCATCGCCTCACTCTGGCAACAAATCGGCAGGGCTGGCCGCGCCGCCGAAGCGTCGCTGGCCGTCATCATCGCCGGCGAAAACCAGATGGATCAGTGGTTTGTCCAACATCCTGACGAACTTTTCGCTCGGCCGCCCGAACCCGCCGTCATCAACGTCACCAACCCGCACATCCTGGACCCCCATTTGTGTTGTGCGGCATATGAATCACCGCTGGTACCCACCGATTCCCAGTGGTGGGCCGACCTCGATGACGGAATTCGCCGGATGGTCGCCGCTGACCAACTTGGGATTCGGACCGACGACACTCGCCTGCCCCAGGCCTTCTGGGACGGCCGAGGGGTTCCATTCAGCAGAGTGAGCCTTCGCTCGGCCTCGGGCGGCGAGGTCAAGATCGTCGACCGGGAGGGAACGGCGATAGGCACCGTGAGTCAGTCTCAAGCGCCCTCGATCGTTCATACCGGAGCCGTATATGTTCATCGCGGGCGCAACTACCGGGTCATCGAACTTGACCTCGCTACTCGTCGTGCCGTTGTAGAACCTGACGACTCCGGGCGCTGGACCAGCGCTCGCAGTCGGATCGACATCGACGTGACCGAGACGTTCCGCCGTCGACGTCTCGGGCGAGCGCATGTTCACTTTGGCATGGTCGACGTCACCACCACCGTGACCGGTTACCAGGAGTTCCAAAACTCCGGACCCAAGAAAGACGGGGTCAAGAATGACGATCGCAAAGGCGAAGTTATCGATCTCGACTTTGAGCCCCAGTCGTTGAACACCACTTCGGTGTGGTGGGAATGGGACCCGTCGGTCATGAAGCTGGCAGGCGTCAGAGACTTTGCGATCCCGGGTTCACTTCATGCAGCCGAGCACGCTGCTATCGGCATGTTGCCGCTGTTCGCAATCTGTGATCGTTGGGATGTGGGTGGCGTGTCGATCGCGGAGGCACCCGGCACTGGTTTGCCGACGGTCTTCATCTACGACGGGTATCCCGGCGGAGCCGGTGTATCCGATCTCGCGTTCGAGCGCGCCGAAGAGCTGCTGGCCGCGACTGCCGAACTACTCGACCGGTGCGGCTGCAAAACCGGCTGCCCCAGTTGTGTGCAGAGCCCTAAGTGCGGAAACGGAAACGATCCGCTGGATCGATGGGGAGCTCTGGGTCTTCTGAGAGCAACGCTGGGAGATGCCGAAGCGTTCTAGCTTGTTACGCCTCGCCTCGCGATGCGGCAACGATGTGGTTGAGCTTGGCCAGATTCTCGCGCTGGGACGGCTGGACACGGAAGGTGGCTTCGTCGAGCTGCAGCGTCAAGAGGTCAGAGTTGGTGAGCGAGCCGATCTTGTCGTAGCCGTCGAAGCGACCCAGTCGCTTGCGCGGTACTCGTTTGTGGTCGTTCTCGAAGATCACAATGCCCTGTGAAGTAACAGCAACGGTTCCGCCCACGCCCACCGTGTCCGCTTCGTCCTTGCGACCAAGGAGACGCTGAAGACCGCCGAAAAGTCGGCTGAGCATCGTGAAATCAACGCGGCCACCGCTCACGGCATACACGAGGCTGTGATCGACGCTCAGTGCCTCGATCGTTGGGATCGTCACCAGCAACTCACCATCTTCTTCGGTGAGCAGAGTCGACAGCGCCTGGGTCTTCATATCGGTCATACCCATCTCTAGCATTCTGCCGTCAGTATTGGCCAACTCAGCGAACTCCTGCGGGCTCGTTACGCGTCGACGAGTTCGGGTTGGGCGACCTCGGCGGGCACATCTATCTCCTGCACGCTGGGTGCGGGCTTGGACCCGTTGATGTGCTTGGCCACCCTCCACGCAAGAACGGCCATGGCCGCACCGATGATGACATCGAGCACGTAGTGGTTGGCGGTCAGGACCACCACAAGCGAGGTGAAACTGGCGTGAGCGACAGCAAGGGCCTTCCAACGCAGTCCGCTGGTTGAGTTCCAAAGCACAAGCCCTACCAACACGGCCCAGCCGACGTGCATCGACGGCATCGCCGCATATTGGTTGGCCGCCTCGCTACCGGGCAGCATGTAGGGATTTGGGCCGAAAACGAGGGCACTATCGAGGTATCCCTCCAACATTCTCGGCGGGGCGAGCGGGTATCGAGCATGCACCAAGACCGCCACCGAGGTCGTTCCGATGAGCGAGTTTCGCAAAACCACGAACTGCCGATTTCGCGAAACCGCATACGTTACGACGAGAGCCGCCACCGTGACCGGGAAGTGCACGAGGTAGTACCAGTTCGCGGCGCGAAAAAGCCACGAGAACCCAAGGACCGACTGAACACCGGCCTCGATGTCCATACCAACTCGCTCCTGAAGTGTTAGAACCTTGCCGGCATTTCTGAATGCGCTCGAGACCTGATCACCCGACAGGGTTCGGACGACGGAGTAGGCATACCAAAGAAGCCCTAGGACCGCGGCGTTCCTGGCAAGGTCGATCGGACGTGACCCGCTGAGACGCCGCCTCGCTCGGGCAAGGATGCCGTTCTGAAGCTGTGGGGATACCGCTGCCATTGCATCACCTGTTTCAACACTAGGACACCCATCATCGTGTGTGCCATCGGTTTCTTGCATCGCCCATTCGGACGGTTCACCCGGCCAAAAGAAGGAGGACGTTGGACTCAGAGGGGAGATGGTCACTGAGTCCAACGTCCAATTGTCTGAACAAGAGGGGAGTTGTTCGTTGGCTCTACTCTGACGACGTCGGAGCGATCCAGGTATCAGGTACAACCCTGATCAACCCCTGATATTCCAACTACGTCTCAGGGTTACCCTCGACATATGACAGCGATCGACTACATCGAACTTCCCTGCGCCGACCTCGATCTCACCAAGGCGTTCTATACCTCGGTCTTCCAATGGGAATGGGTGGACTATGGCCCGACCTACGCCGCATCGACATCCACTGGAATCGAGGTGGCTCTCAACGGACAGGCCACCATCGGCCCACCTCACCCTCCACGATCGGAAAATGCGATCGGGCCATTCGTACTCTTCCAAACCGCCGACCTTGAAGCGGTCGAAGCAGCGATCCGCTCGGCAGGTGGAGACATCGTGTCGCCGAGTTATGAGTACCCGGGAGGTCATCGGCTCCACTTCGCCGATCCCAGCGGCAACATCCTCGGTGTGTACCAAAGCGGGGAGATCTCACCGTGAGAGTTTTTGTCACCCACAATCCCGAGGACCTCGGCGCCTACTTCACCGCAGCACTGGCAGAACTGCGATCCTTCGCCCATCAAGTGGTGCTGAACCCGCTCGATCGCGATCTCACCAACGAGGAACTGATCCAGTACGCCGACGGATGCGACGTCATCATCGCTCACCGTTCCACCCCGGGTGAAGAAGAAGTGTTTCTGGGCCTCCCTAACCTGCAAGCTTTCCTTCGGACCGCCGTCGACGTATCAACTATCGATCTCGATGCCGCAGACCGACATGGCGTTCTTATCGCCAACGCAGACAAGTCTTTTGTTCCATCAACGGCCGAGCTTGCATTGGGTTTGATGATCGACTCGATGCGAAACATCGCCGAGTCAACCGTGGACTACCGCTCCCAGAGCGGGGTTCAGCCACCGCAGCGCCCCGGTCGTCAGCTACGAGGACAGACGGCAGGGATTATTGGCTTTGGGTCGATTGGGAGCTATCTGGCCGACCTGCTGATCGCTATGGGGATGCGGGTCCTGGTCTACGACCCTCACCACACCGTGGACCCTGAACGATTCGACCAGGTACCGACGCTGCCGGAACTACTGGTCGACTCCGATGTGGTCTTTCCATTGGCCGTCTCGACGCCCGAGACACATCACCTCATCGACGCTGCGGCGATCAGCTCGATGAAACGCGGCGCGACCCTCGTAAACGTTTCACGCGGCGAGCTTGTGGACGAGGAAGCGGCGGCGGCCGCCCTGGTGTCGGGCCAACTTCGTGGTCTGGCCCTGGACGTGGGTTCGGCGCCCGATCAGCGTCCCAGTCTCGAATTGGCTGGTCGCGCCGGCGTGGTTGCCACCCCTCATCTCGGTGGACTCACGCCGGAGAACGCAGATGCACAGGCGATGAGTGCAGTCGACCAGGTACGAGAGCTCATGGCGGGGTCGATCCCGATGCGGACCCTCAACGCAGAACATGCCAGCCGGTTCCTGAGCCGTGGTGAGGCTGGCTAATGAGCAGTCCCACACTTGGGCCGGTGTGTGATACGCATATGCACTTCTACAGCAGCCGGTACGACCCGGCGCCCGGCGCGATGCTTCATCCCCCCGATGCCACCCTGAATGACTACCAGGTGCTCCAACAGTCGCTGGGCCTCAGCCGAGTAGTAGTGGTTCAGCCAACCACCTACGGATTGGACAACTCCTGCCAGGCTGACGCAATCGCGTCGATCGGAATCACCGCTCGAGGGGTCGCCGTCGTCGGAGCACTCACCCCCGACGAAGAACTGCGCAGCCTTCACGCCCAGGGATTCCGAGGGGCGCGTTTCCACATGCTGCCGGGCGGTGCGGTGGGTTGGCACGATCTTGGGACCGTTGCCCGTCGAATCGCTCGCCTCGGCTGGCACATCCAACTACAGATGAACGGTCGGCTGCTCCGCGACTGGTACGACCAGCTGGTTGCACTTCCCGTCCCGTTGGTGATCGACCACGTGGGTCGGTTTATGCCTCCGGCGGGCCCAGAAGACCCTCTGATCGTGCCCCTGCTCGAGCTCATGGATGCAGGTGCGTGGTTGAAACTATCGGCCCCGTACGAGTCGGCTCCCGACCACGACCATCGATACGAGACCGTGGGGCGGCTCATAGATCGGTTGGTGGCTGACTACCCCGAGCAGCTGTTGTGGGCGACGAACTGGCCCCACCCTGGGCAGGCCGACGCACCGAGCGCCCACGATCTCGCCCGCTTGCGAGATCGATGGCTCCCCAACCACTGGTTGCAGCAGCGAGTTCTGGTCGACAACCCGGCTCGGCTGTACGGGTTCTGACTCGGTCACTCGACTCTGATCGTGACCGACGCGCCTAGGTCGAAATCTCCCAAGACTCTCCCGACCAGCGGGACCGTTGTGGCCGACCGGTAGGTGGCTGTCACCGTGAGATGTTCGCCTTGGGACCGGCCACCGGAGAGCGACACGTCGAGCCGCCGTGCGTCCAATCCCGCAGCGCCATGTGCCGCCGCAGTGGCCGCGGCAGACGTTGGCTCCACTGCAGCCGCACGTGCTCCTTCGCGAGCTGCGTGGTGGACGAGAACCGAGTCCACTGCGATGACCGCCACCTGAGCAACAGCGAGGGCAAGAAGCACCGCGATGGGAAGGACCAGCGCCAACTCAACGGTGGCTTGACCCCGCATCGAACGCCGGTCCTTCCTCACTAGACACTGCCGATCACGGTGTCGATCACTCGGTTCAGGAGTTCGCCGATTTTGTCGGTGCCGTTGACCCAGCGGATAAACAGGCCGGCGAGAAGCGACGCGGCCAACACGACAACGACGTATTCCACGGTGGCCTGTCCTCTCTCGGTTCGGGAGCGGCGAGCGCGATGGTGGAGGTGAATGGCATACAGGAGAGACATGGAGATGTCCTTTCGATCTGTGCTGGTAAGTAGGCGGCGTGATACCGCGAGTGGGCCGGGACCTCTACAACGAGGCCTGACCAAACGTGAGCAAGACAAAGGGGGCGATTGTGCCGATGAGCACCGCCGGCAAGCAACAGAGCGTCAGCGGCGCAAGCATCAGAACCGGAGCGCGACGCGACCGTTCCTCGGCGGCGAGCCGATGGACGCGGGACGACTCGGCTGCGAGTCGATCCAGCACCAATGCCACCGACGCCCCATCTCGATCGGCAGCTAACAACACGTCGACGACAGGACGCACCACATCGCCTCCTCGGTCGGCAAGGGATCGCAGGACCTGCCGCCGGGTCGCGCCCGATATCAGCTCGGCCCGGCCGAATTCGAACAGTTCGCGAGTCGGCTGGGGTCCGCAGCGCAGGCCGAACGCCAGCAATTCGTCGATGGGCATGCCCACGCTCACCCCCATCGAGAGCACTTCAAGCGCCTCGGGCCACGCCCGGTCGAGACGCTGGGCCCGACGCCGCGCCTCGGCCAGGTTCGCCAACCGAGGGCGCGCAAGTCCTGGGGCAACAACAGCGACCGCAAGTAACCACGAACCGGTTCCGAAACCGACTAGTGCACCAGCAAGTACAGGCAACAATGGCCTGGGGGCATGCCTTCGAACCCGAAAAGCGACCGGGCGACGGGGCAGGAGACCGAGAATGGGCACGGCCATTGCCGCGGCTGAGACCACGAGGACCGCAATCATCGGATCGCGCCCGGTCGGGTGATGAAACGCATCCACACCCATCCCGCGCCCGACAATGTCAGCGACGCCAAGAGAACCGCAGCTCCCCCGGGCGTGTGTAGATAGAAGTGAGCAGCCCGTTCGTCGGATAATGCGTAGAGGACCGAAACGACTGGGGGGATCAAGGTCATCACTGCAGCTGATGCCAGCTGCTGCCCAGACTGCGCCTGAGCAGCTCGACCATCGAGCGCTACCGATCGCATCCGGTCAGCTAGCCGCTCGATGGCGGCCCCGTCTCCGGTTCCGCTTACCTCGGCTACATACAGAGCCGCAGCGAGGAGGCCCGGCGTGTCGGCCAACGCTCGTTCTACTGAAGTGCCCGAACGAATCCGATCGAGCGTGACGCGCAAACCCCCCGCATGCAACTGGTCCTCATCGAGACTCGCGATGGCGGTCGCTACCGTCTCGCCGATCGCCAACTGGCGCGCCAACACCTCGACGACCACCGGGCGCTGCAGGAGGTGTTGGGCGCGCTGCCTGCGCGTTCGTTCGTGCCGAAGCAGTGCACGTCCCGACATAAAGAGCGCAGGCGCGAGGATCAGTAGCACAAACGAGCCCGACGTAAAGAGAATGGCGACCCCAAGAGCACCCGACAGAGAGGTCGGAGCGCGAGGAATACTCCGCTTCGTGAGGGA
This sequence comes from uncultured Acidimicrobiales bacterium, assembly GCA_938029215.1. GTDB lineage: Bacteria > Actinomycetota > Acidimicrobiia > Acidimicrobiales > SZUA-35 > JABDIY01. The sequence continues at coordinate 9,739 of CALHFG010000058.1, forward strand.
TCGTCCAGCCTCGTCGACGGCGAGGAACGACGCGAAACCGGCGGCAACGACGAACACAAACGTCATCGCGCATCCTTTTGCACACTGGTCACATCGTGCACACCGCTGATACGGCGGGACGCCCCGATGCGCTCGACATGAACGACGACGTCGATTCCCGTGGCCACCAGTCCCGCGATCGCCTGCGCACTCGCCTCGCCACTCAGCTGAGCCAACAGCTTGAGCCGATCCAATACCTGGGACCATCCATCGCCGTGGCACGTTGCCAAGGATCCTCGATGACCGGTGTTGAACGCCAAGAGAAGGTCGAGTGCTTCTGGGCCGCGCACCTCACCCACGACGAGGCGGTCGGGCCGCATTCGCAAGGCATTTCGGACCAACGAGCGCATGGACACGCCACGGTCGATGTCCACCCGCGATGGTTGCGCCTCAAGATGGACCACAGCGTCGGACGTCCGCGGAAGTTCGGCGGTGTCCTCGAGAACTACCAACCGCTCGTCGGACGGTAGTTCAGCCATCAAGGCACCCACCAACGACGTCTTGCCAGCGCCGGTTGCGCCGCTCACCACGATGTTGGAGCGCCGGGCCAAGGCCTGGCGCACGGCGCCCACTGCCTCTTCGGATCCGAACGCTTCAAGGCGCACGCCGGTGGCCTGGAACCGGCGAATCGTCACCACCGGACCTCCGAGTGCCACCGGCGAGGCCGCCACATTGATCCGGCTTCCATCGCTCAATCTGGCATCTGCCATCGGGTGAAGTCGGTCGATTCGCTTGCCTGACTGTGCGAGCAGTCGTTCCACGATGAGGTTGAGCTCATCCGCCTCGAGCTCGATGCCCGTCCGGTGCCACCGACCGCCGGCGTCCACCCAAACCTCCCCGGGCCCGTTGATGCAGATGTCGTTCACCTCGTTGCTGGCCAACAGCCCCGTGAGTGGACCGAACCCGGTCATTCGGCGGAGCGATCGCTGGACATCGGAACTGGTCTGCTTAGCGGCGTCGGCAGGCAGTTCTCGGCGCACACGCTCGATGAGTTCGGCGGCCGAGAGGTCTGCATCGGCGGCCAGCCACTTTCGAATCTCGTTGCTCACAGAAGCTGTTCCAACACACGAAGCGAGCGGGGGAAGCGAGTAGCCAGAAGGCCAGCGTCCACTGCCCGAGCGACGACTGGGTCGACCGCCAGCTCCGCGACAACCCCACACCCGAGCGCACGGCTTACGTCGGCTCGTTGGAGGGACCGACCCTTCTCGGATATCAGCACAACACCATCGGGTTTGGGCCCACCCATCGCAGCCCGCAGTGCCAGATAGCACGGCCGGGTTACCAAGTGGCAGTGGTCAGAAGCCTGGACCAGAGAGACACCAACCTGGGCCCGACGACCGAGGTCCACTACTACGTTCCGTCTCTCCGCCCCAAGAATCTGGGCCAGGGTCCGGAGTCGATCCGGCCGGGGAAGGCAACCGGGCCGATCGACCGCGGTCAAGTAAAGGTTGTCCCCCACCTTGTGCTCTAGCCGGGTCAGTGAATCGGGATGAGGCGAGTCGGTGCGAAACCAATCCGACAGGGACGCCTTCGGTGGGACCGATCCGAAAATCATGGGTTGGTCACCGGCGAGGTCGACCAACAGCGTGGGTTGATGCTGAGCCGCAAGCAGGGCGACGGCCGCCGATACGACCGAGGTACCAACGCCACCTTTGGCTGCGTAGAACGCAATGAAAGACATAGCTTCGCTCCTTGGTTGAGCGAACTTGCAAACCGGTTGAAACGGACCGGTGCACGGGGCAGCATCACCGCTGCGAGAGGCGTCATTGAGCCCGGACAGGCACCCTAGCGACCAATCTTACGATTCAAACGAAATATCAGTAAACAAACGAACAAAGCTGCCGCGCTGGGCGAGCCTTGATGAGATCGACACATATTGGCGGAGGTGGACGGGAATCGAACCCGCCTGACGAGGATCACCCGCCACGCCCGCTTTGAAGGCGGGGGCGCCCACCAGGTACGCAGACACCTCCCCGTGGAGACGCCATCGTAACGGCCCCACCCACAATCCACCCGGTTCAGCTGGAGCCAAGCGCCATATCCACCAAGCCATCGAGGGCCGCTGCGGTGAGCGACTTCCGCAGGTGAGGACCTCCGTACGCGGACCGTTGAAGTCGCAAGAGGTCATCGGGCATCACCGAAGACGTAAGCATGGCCACGACGACGATCTCACCCTCAAGCGACGGCTCAATGGTCACCAAGCCGTCGAGCAGATCCAGCCCGCTCATTCCGGGCAACTCGAGGTCGAGCAGCATGATCGCAGGCGGTGGATGCGGGCCAAGGGTCTGCCGAAAGATGGGGTCTTCGAGCGAGAACAGAGCCTGCTCCGCCGACTCGAACTCGATACAGGATTTCACCGCCGTGTGGGCCGAACACAAATGCCGGATAAGAAACCTGTCGCTCTCGTCGTCACCGACAACGATCACGTTGACCAAACTCATCGCCCACTTCCAAACCCAAGAGCAGCAAATACGAACGTGCCATCACCCGACATTCAATTCATACTAGGTGCTTCAACAAGCAGGTGAGTCATTTCAGGGCAACACTCAATCAAAACGCAAAGAGGGCCTGGCCCGTTCCGCATCGGAACCGACCAGACCCCCACTGCAGTGAGTGGCCTACGCCAACGCAGCGCCCACGGTTTCGGTCATCAGACCGGCGACCAGGTAGGGGTCGGCGTTTGCATTGGGGCGACGATCTTCGATGTAGCCCTTCTTGTCCTGGGCAACCTGCCAAGGAATACGCACCGAAGCGCCACGATCGGACACGCCGTAGCTGTACTGATCAAACCGCTGGGTCTCGTGAGCACCGGTAAGACGGTCTTCGATACCAACGCCATAGACGGCCAGGTGCGCTTCGGGCTTGCCCGGCTTACCCAGCGCCTCGCACGCGGCGATGATCGCGTCATAATCTTCGCGCATCTTCGCAGTTGAGAAGTTGGTGTGCATGCCGGCGCCGTTCCAGTCGCCCTTCATCGGCTTGGCCTCGATGCTCACCTCTACGTTGTATTCCTCGGCGAGACGGTAGAGCAGATAGCGAGCGATCCACATATGGTCGCCGACCTCCAGCGTGCCCGCGGGACCGATTTGGAACTCCCACTGGCCGGGCATGACCTCGGCGTTGGTTCCGCTGATCTTGAGGCCGGCTTCGATGCATGCGGTCGTATGACGCTCGACCAGTTCACGACCGAAGATCTTCACTGCACCGACACCGCAGTAGTACGGGCCCTGGGGACGGGGGTACCCGTGATCGGGGAAGCCGGCCGGCCAGCCCGTGACGGGGTCGAGCAGCGTGTATTCCTGCTCGAGACCGAACCAGCACTCCTGATCGCCGTACTTGTCCTCGGCCTCGCGAGCGATGGCGCGGGTGTTGGAGGGAATTGGGGACATGTCGGCGGTGTGGAACGTCTCACACATCACCAGGATGTTGTCACCACCACGGATGGGATCGGGACACTGAAAGACTGGCTTCAAGACGATGTCGGACTTGTCACCGGGTGCCTGGTTCGTGGAAGAACCGTCGTAGCCCCAGATGCCGGGTTCGGCGCCATCGGCGAGGATCTTCGTCTTGGAGCGAATCTCCGGGGTTGGTTCGGCCCCATCAATCCACAAGTATTCAGCCCTATAGACCATTGTTTCTCCTAAATAAAGGTATTGCGGTTGGCCACGCAGGTTCCTACGTGAACGCGCTTTTGCGTCGGCCGACCGCACTGTCAGCCGTTATCTGACCTATGCAGTCAAACGGGAGATCTAACCAATCACAATGTCTGGATTGTTAACCGCGTATGAACGCTGGTTGATACTGCGCCGACCGGTGCCACACTCGGACGGGTGGATCCTCAGTATGACTATGTCCTTAAGGCGGTGGAAGAGCGGCGGGTGCGCCTGATTCGTTTGTGGTTCACCGACGTCTTGGGCCAGCTCAAGTCCGTGGCCATCAGCCCCGCGGAGCTCGACAGCGCATTCGAAGAGGGGGTGCACTTCGATGGCTCGGCAATCGACGGCTTCAGCCGCGTTCAAGAATCAGATGTGATCGCGAAGCCGGACCCAACCACATTCGAACTGATGCCTTGGGCCGATGGGGGATCTACCGCACGGATGTTCTGCGACATCTTCAATCACGACGGGACTCCGTTTACTGGCGATCCTCGCCACATCTTGCGTCGCAACCTCGCCTCAGCCGCCAAAGAGGGATACGGACTGTTCACCGCCCCGGAGATGGAGTTCTTCTATTTCGCCGACGGCAACCCCAACCATCCACCAGAGCTACTCGACAGCGGCTCGTTCTTCGATCTCACTACCAGCGACGTGGCCTCGGATCTACGGCGTCGGACCATCACCGTGCTGGAGACGATGGGTATTCCGGTGGAGTACAGCTTTCACGAAGACTCCCCCAGCCAGCACGAAATCGACCTTCGCTACACCGATGCACTCACCATGGCCGATCAGATCATGACCTTTAGGCTGGTGGTACGAGAGCTGGCGATGGAGCAGAACCGCTACGCCAGCTTCATGCCCAAGCCGATCGCCGGCATTCAAGGGTCGGGTATGCATCTGCACCTATCGCTCTTCGATGAGAACGGGAACGCCTTCCACGACCCGGACAAGCAATATGGCCTCAGCGATGTCGGCCGAGCGTTTACCGCCGGACTACTTCGGCATGCGCACGAGATCACCGCCGTCACCAATCAACTGGTGAACTCGTACAAGCGCCTCGTGAACGGCTTCGAAGCTCCCGTCTGGATTAGCTGGGCACAGCAGAATCGAAGTGCGCTGGTGCGGGTACCGGTTACGAAGATGGACAAGCCGAGCTCAACTCGGATCGAGCTCCGCTCCCCCGACCCTTCATGCAACCCCTACTTGGCGTTCTCGGTCATCGTTGCGGCCGGAATGAAGGGCATCCGTGAGGGCTATGAGCTGCCCGCGGAACTGCGTCAGAACCTGGCGGAACTGTCACCCGCAGATGCCGCGAAACTAGGCGTCACTTCCCTACCCGCATCGCTGTCGGACGCGCTGGACGCCATGGAGCGTTCCGAGCTCGTGCACGAGGCACTGGGCGAACACACTTTCGAGTGGTTCCTCCGCAACAAGCGGGCGGAATGGACCGACTACAAGGCGCACGTGAGCCCGTGGGAGCTCCAGCGGTACCTCCCGTCGTGGTAGCGGGTGAACAACAAGCAATATTCGCTGTCTTCTCCGATCCCGACGGCGATGCCGGCGGTGTCGAAGTTATTCGAACGCTTTCAATGGCCGGGTTCGGGTGCATCGAGGTCGGCTCAGCTAGCGACCTGATTCGTTCCAAGCCGGCCAACGGATGGGCCGGAACCATCGTGGCGATAGCCGAAGACGACGCAAAGGCCGCCACCGCCTGGGGCTTCTGCCGGGATAGTCGCAAACTCGACGAGCCCGTCATGAACACGCTGGTGTTGATCAGCGGCTCCAACTTGCCCGAACTTGCCGAACGGCACGAACAGTTCGATGACTTCATTATTGCGCCGTTTCATCCCAGCGAATTCGAGGCACGTCTCGGACATATGTTGTGGCGAAGCGGCCAGGCGCCGGGTCCCGAGACCGTGGAAATCGGGCCGTTGGCGCTGAACCTGGAGACCTATCAGGCAACCCTCGCCAACAAGCCGTTGGATCTCACCTACATGGAATACGAACTCCTGAAGTTCCTGGCGCTCAGCCCCAGCAAAGTGTTCAGCCGTGAGGTGCTTCTCAACCGTGTGTGGGGATATGAGTACTACGGCGGAGCCCGAACCGTCGATGTCCACGTGCGTCGCCTCCGTGCGAAGTTCGGCGAGGAACACGCTCACCTGATTCAGACGGTTCGTTCGGTGGGGTACAAGCTCGACCAGACCCGCTGATTACGCGCTCTAAGCTGGCCGGATGCAGTACTTCGGGTATGGGTCAAACATGTTGGCTTCGCAGATGGCTCAACGCTGCCCCGACGCCCGCCCGGGACATGTGGGTGAGCTGGCGGGTTGGCGGTTCCTGATCAACGAGCGGGGAGTCGCCACGATCACCGTGGACCCGTCTTCAACGGTGTTTGGTCAGCTCTGGAAGGTGGGCCCGGGCGACGTTATGGCACTCGATGAGTACGAAGGTGTCGCAACGGGCAACTACGAACGTCGAATTCTCGATGTGGTCCCTGAAGGACACGACCCCGAACCTGTCATCGTCTACGTGGATGCTCGAACCACCCCAGGGCTGCCACGGGCGGGCTACCTGGAGAAGATTCTCATCGGAGCTGCCGAGTTCGGCCTTCCCGATGATTACCAGGCGTTCCTTCGCTCATTTGAGGGCTGATGTCCTAACGCCCTGTAGTGGACCAGTGCCAGCGTTCACTGGGCAAGTTGTAGAAACCGTATTTGGCCGCGTTTGCCTTGAGCCAAAGGAATGCCCGCGAGTTTGGGCTGTTGATCGAGCGGTTGTTGTGGCTGAAATCGACGGCCAAACCTCGCTCATGCAGCGACGACCCTGGACGGGCTGTCGGAGGACGACAACTGCTGGCCGGGGCCTCCCAGATCGCATAGTCGGAGGTGCCGCAGTGAGCCCGGCGAAGACGAATCTGGGCGGCAGGGTCACGCCAGCCGCCACCGGTGAGGGTAATGCCGTCGGCCTCAGCTGCTTCGATCAGTGCCTGGAGCTGGGGAGCGATCGAGTTGTGGATCGCAATGCCGTACACCCAGCTGATCTCATCCGGGGTAGCGACGGGACCTGCGGATCCACCCGCGCCGGTGTAGCGGGATGCTTGCAAGGCGGCCTGCAGTCGACGCGTCTCTTCCTTGTACTGCTCGGAAAGTTCAGACTCCTGACTCTCCAAATAGTTCTGTTCGTTCAAGAGGTGCTCAAGCCGTTCTTCGGTGGCCACGAACAGCGCCCTCTGAATCTCACGATCGGCTTCGAGCCGTCGTTGAACCGCCTCAACCTCAAGCCGGAATTCTTCAGCCGCAACCCGACTGATTCGGGCAACCTCGCGCTGAACCGCCAAGTCGTTCTGCACCGCGACATACGCATCAGCCACATCGACATCGCCCTGCAGAACCGCGGCCAGCATCGCTTCCATACGAACGGTCAAACCCGGGTTGGTGGTGTACACGACATCGGGAGTGGCGATGTCTTGCCCAAGAAAGGATTCGACGGCTCGCGTCTTCACTTGTTCCTTCAGGTCGAGTAGGAGAATCTCGGCTGCTTCAGCGGCAGCCGTGGCCTCGGCGAACCGCTGTTCGGCGATAAACAACTTGGTGGAGGCGAAATCCATCCGGACCACCTGCTCGTTAATCGCCTGGTTGAGCACATCCATGGCGCTGGTGAGCTCGGCGATCTCGGCCGCCGTTCCGTCGATACCACGAGCCGTAGCCTCGCGAGCTGCCTTGTTGCGTTCCTGTTCTTCCCTGATCTCTTCGAGCTTCTCGGACTCGAGCTCCTCATCTTCCTGAGCCGATGACGGGGTTGCAGCCGCAGCACCCAAGGCGAGCAACAGCACCATCACCATCGTGAAAAGCCGCTGCAATCCGAAACCTCGTTGGTCCTGATCTGTTGTCGTGTGGCGGCGCGTAAAGGTCATAAATAAGTCACCGGCCCGTGCTCGGACAGGTTAGTTCAGGACTGATCACCACCTGCGCCACCTCCCAATGATCCCATGAACATTTGCGGATTTGCCATCGGTCATATCCCCTTATGGCACTAGGCCATCCTGATCGACATCGCAAAGGCTGGCGGGGGTTGGACACCTCGGATTCACCTAGGCTGGAGGTATGCGGAGATTGCGAGTCGCCACCTGCCAGATCAACACCGTCGTCGGTGACTTGAAAGGTAACGTCGAACGAATCATCGCCTCGCTGCGCGAGGCCGAGGCCGCTGGCGCAGACGTCGCCGTCTTTCCCGAGATGGCGGTATGTGGCTACCCCGTTGAAGACCTTGTGCTGAAGACCGGCTTCGTCGAGGACTGCGAGGAAGCTCTGGCCCAGGTCGCCGCCGCAACCACCGGTTCGTGCGCTGCGGTCGTCGGCTTCCTCAAGGGAGGACGCAACATCCACAATGCGGTCGCGGTTTGCGCCAACGGCGAAGTGGTCACCGAACACTACAAACGACTGTTGCCCAACTATTCGGTATTCGATGAGAATCGCTATTTCACACCCGGGGCCGATTCGCTGGACCTCGTAGAGATCAACGGGGTTCGCTGTGGTCTGGTGATCTGTGAAGATCTCTGGAGCCCCACCGGCCCAATTCTGGAACAAGCACGCGGCGGAGCAGAGGTCATCTTGTGTCCCAACGCATCGCCCTACCGTCAGGGCAAAGCGCTCGACCGCGACATCTTGGTCAGCACTCGCGCCACCGACAACAGCGTTTTTATCGTCTACGCCAACCAAGTTGGCGGGCAAGACGAGCTTGTCTTCGACGGCGGATCGGTGGTGTTCAACCACGAAGGCCGCCTCCTCGCCCGAGCACCGCAGTTCGAAGAGAACGTGATGGTGTGTGATCTGGACGTCGTACCGACCTACCGCAAACGCCGTCTCGACCCTCGTGGCGAATACACCGCTACGCCCGATCTGCCGGTCACAACGATCAGCGGACCGAAACCCGTCACCGGTGTGCCGGTTGAGTCTGTGATCACGCCGATGCTCAACGACTACGAAGAGATCTGGAAGGCGCTCGTCGTCGGCACCCGCGACTATGTACACAAGAACGGTTTTTCCACCGTCGGCATCGCACTCTCGGGCGGCATCGACAGCACCATCGTCACCGCGATTGCGGCCGACGCGGTAGGCCCTGAAAACGTCAACTGCGTTCTGATGCCCAGTCGCTACAGCAGCGACCACAGCGTGTCCGACAGCGAGAAGCTGTGCGCCAACCTCGGCGTCAGTTATCGCACCATCCCAATCGAACCGGCACACGCATCGATGCTCGAAATGTTGGCTCCCAGCTTCGAGGGCAGGGAGCCCGATACCACCGAAGAGAACCTTCAGAGCCGAATTCGCGGCGTGATGATGATGGGACTGTCAAACAAGCTGGGCTGGCTGATCCTCACCACGGGCAACAAGAGCGAGACCTCCGTTGGCTACTCGACGCTGTATGGAGATACCGCCGGTGGCTATGCCGTTATCAAGGATCTGTGGAAGACCCAGGTCTACCACCTTTGCCGCTGGCGCAACGACCAAGCGGGCCACGAACTGATCCCCGAGAACATCATCTCCAAACCGCCATCGGCAGAGCTGCGACCCGGCCAGCGCGACGACCAAAGCCTGCCGCCCTATGAACTGCTCGACGCGATCCTGGCGCTGTATGTAGAGAACGATCTAACAGGATCGGAGATCAAGGAAAAGGGTTATGACCCGGCCATCGTCGATCGGATCGTCCGACTGGTGGATATCGCCGAGTACAAGCGGCGCCAAAACCCGCCAGGCGTACGAGTGAGCAGCAAGGCCTTCGGTCGAGATCGTCGCATGCCCATGACCAATCGGTACCGCGGATGATCATCACTATCGTTCGGTTCGCAGGCGCAACCACCGAATCGGTCGCCGAAGCCACCGAGATCTTCGCCGAGTCGGCTGCTCGCTACCTCGAAGTGCCCGGACTTCTCGGCAAGGCCTACCTCCGCTCGGAGGACGGTTCGGTTGGCGCCGTGTACTGGTGGACCAATCGGGCCGATGCAGAAGCTCGATTCAATCCCGGCTGGTTCGACGGGGTCACCGAGAAGTACGGAACCGCCCCGACGGTTGAGTTCTGCGATGCCCCAATCATCGTCGATAATATTGCCCGGACCATTCGGACCGAACCGCCTATGGTTTTTGGTGGTCAAGGGAGTCTTTGACAATGCCGATGCCTGATGGTAGGAACCGTCCGTCTCTTCGGTAGTCTGATTTCTACCCCCTGAATCGTGGTCCCTGCAGTTCACTGTCCGCACGAGAGGTATTTCATTGGCTAAAGAGCGCGTTGAGAGAGACGAGGAAGACCTCGTTCGGCTGTACCTCACGGACATCGGCCAGTATCCCCTGCTTACGAAGGAGGGCGAAGTCAAGCTCGCCCAGGCCATCGAGGCAGGTAAGGCCGCGACCGAAGAGATGGAGTCCACCCCCGACGTGACTCCCGCTCGCAAGCGCGAGCTGCGCCGAGCAATCCGACAGGGCCGTGAAGCGGAACGGACCTTCGTCCAGTCCAACCTTCGTCTTGTCGTCTCTATCGCCAAGAAGTACCAAGCATCGGGTCTCCCGTTGCTCGATCTGATCCAAGAGGGAAACCTCGGCCTCATGCACGCCGTCGAGAAGTTCGACTGGCGCAAGGGCTTCAAGTTCTCCACCTACGCCACGTGGTGGATCCGCCAAGCGATCACTCGCGGTATCGCCAACACGGGTCGCACGATCCGCCTCCCAGTCCACGCCGGCGACACGCTTGCCCGGCTGCAGAAGGCACGTTCGCGATTGGAACTCAAGTACGGGCGTCCCGCCACGCTGTCCGAGCTGGCCAAAGAAGTCGAGATGCCGGAGGACAAGGTCACCGAAGCGCTGCGCTTCGCTGCCGAGCCGCTCTCGCTCTCCGAGCCGCTGCGCGAAGATGGCGATGCTGAACTCGGCGACGTCGTCGAAGACCGCTCAGCCGAATCACCGTTCGAAGTGGCCGCGACAGCGCTCCTCCCCGAAGAGATCAGCCGCCTGCTCGCACCGCTCGACGAGCGCGAACGTGAGATCTTGAAGCTCCGCTTCGGCCTTGACCGCGGCGAGCCGCGCACGCTCGAAGAGGTCGGGGATCACTTCAACCTCACTCGTGAGCGCATTCGCCAAATCGAAGCTCGCGCCATG
>CALHFG010000059.1 GCA_938029215.1 uncultured Acidimicrobiales bacterium
CTACTAATAGTTTCACCCCTCTCATAGGAGTATCCCCGCACATGGCAAAAGCCGTAGGAATCGACCTTGGAACCACGAACTCGGTGGTTTCCGTACTTGAAGCCGGCGAGCCGGTTGTTATCCCCAACGCTGAAGGCGCCCGCACCACCCCGTCGGTGGTTGCATTCAACAAAGAGGGCGAAGTCCTGGTAGGCGAAGTCGCTAAGCGTCAGGCAATTACCAACCCCGACCGCACCATTCGCTCGGTCAAGCGCCACATGGGCACCGGGTGGAAGATCGATATTGACGGCAAGGCCTATACCTCTCAAGAGATCAGCGCCCGCACGCTCATGAAACTCAAGCGCGACGCCGAGGCCTACCTGGGCGACACCGTTACCCAAGCCGTGATCACCGTCCCCGCCTACTTCGACGATGCGCAGCGGACCGCCACCCAGGAAGCTGGCCAGATCGCCGGCCTCGAAGTTCTCCGGATCATCAACGAGCCCACTGCGGCTGCGTTGGCTTATGGCCTCGACAGTGAGAACGACGACCAGACCATCCTTGTGTTCGACCTCGGCGGCGGCACCTTCGACGTGTCGGTCCTGGAGATCGGCGACGGTGTGTTCGAGGTAAAGAGCACCAGCGGTGACACCGAGCTCGGTGGTGACGACTGGGACCAGGCCGTCATCGACTGGATGGTCGCAGAGTTCAAGGGCAGCAACGGCGTTGATCTGGGCAAGGACAAGATGGCCGCCCAGCGCCTCAAGGAAGCCGCCGAGAAGGCCAAGATCGAACTGAGCCAGGTGCAGCAAACCAGCATCAACCTCCCGTTCATCACCGCCAACGAGAACGGCCCGCTCCATATGGAGCTCAACCTGACCCGCTCCAAGTTCCAGGACCTCACCTCAGATCTCGTACAGCGGGTGAAGAAGCCCGTAGAGGCTGCGCTGTCCGACGCGAATCTGAAGATCGGCGACCTCGACCACGTGGTCATGGTCGGCGGTTCCACCCGTATGCCCGCCATCACCGAACTGGTTGAGGAGCTCACCGGCAAGGAAGCCAACAAGTCGGTCAACCCCGACGAGGTTGTTGCAGTGGGCGCGGCGGTTCAGGCCGGCGTGCTGCGCGGCGACGTGAAGGACATTCTTCTGCTCGACGTCACTCCTCTTTCGCTGGGAATCGAGACCAAGGGTTCGGTCATGCACAAGCTGATCGAGCGGAACACCACCATTCCTACCCATGCGTCAGAGGTCTTCACGACGGCGGAGGACAACCAGCCTTCTGTTGAAATCCATGTGCTGCAGGGCGAGCGTGAGATTGCCAACTACAACAAGACACTGGGCAAGTTCCAGCTGGTCGACCTCCCGCCCGCTCCCCGCGGTGTGCCTCAGATCGAGGTCAGCTTCGACATCGACGCCAACGGCATCGTGAATGTAAGCGCCAAGGACCGAGCCACCGGTAAGGAGCAGAGCATCACGATCACCGGTCAGTCCACACTCGACAAGGACGACATCGATCAGATGATCAAGGATGCCGAAGCCCACGCTGAGGAAGACCTCAAGCGCAAGGAAGAGGCAGAGATTCGCAATCAGGCCGACAGCCTCGTCTACCAGACCGAAAAGCTGATAAAGGACCAGGGCGACAAGCTCGACGACGCGGAGAAGTCCAACGTCGAAGAACTCCTCGCCGAATCCAAGACCGCTCTCGCCGGCACCGACGTCGATGCGATCAAGGACGCGACCGAGAAACTTGCGGCCGCCAGCCAAAGCATGGGCGCCAAGCTCTATGAGCAGGCAGCAGCTCAGGCCAATGAGGGCGGTGGGTCCGACGGAGAGTCGATCAGCGATGACGATGTCGTCGACGCCGAGATCATTGAAGAGGACGACGACAGCGAGGAAGCGTGAGCGACCAAGCGAACGAGCCCGAAGACAGCGGGCTGTCCGACACCGAGGTTCCCGATGACCTCTCGTCCCTAGAGGACACGCCCCCGGCCCAGGCGGAGAACCCGTCCGCCCCCGAGCCTGAAGCTGAGGTCGATGAACCGTTGACCGTCGAGGATCTTGTGGTCACGCTCGAAGCAACAGCTGCTGAGCGCGATCAATACCTCGATTCGTTGAGGCGAGTTCAGGCCGAGTTCGAGAACTACAAGAAGGCGGTAGCGAAGCGATCCGTCGACGAGCGCGAGCGAGCAAACGACAAGATCGTTACCGAGCTCCTGCCGGTTCTTGATGCCTGCGAAGGCGCAGTGAAGAACGGAAGCGAGGACGTTGTCCCGGTGCAGAACCAACTCTTGGCTGCGCTGGAGCGACATGGTCTTGAAAAGTCTGACCCCGCCGAGCAACCGTTCGATCCTGAACAGCACGAAGCCGTTATGCATGAACCATCCGATGACGTTGACCAGCCCACCGTGGCTGAAGTGCTTCGTACCGGATACCTGTGGAAGGGTCGCACCCTGCGTCCTGCCATGGTTCGAGTAAAGGGTTGATGCTGAGCGCCCTGGCATCGTCCGTACTTGGCCTAGCCACGTCTACGCCGAAGCGACCCGTAGGTCCGGAGGGCCGTGAAGGGAGTTCGTTTCGCGAGGAACGAGCAAACGCACGAGTGAGGACACGGGCCGGGAGGACCGCAGGCGAGTGGAGGCAAGGAGGTAACAGTGGCTCCCAACAGTGACTGGTTTGAAAAGGACTACTACAAAGCTCTCGGGGTGAAGGCCGACGCCTCCGACAAAGACATCAAGAAGGCCTATCGCAAGCTGGCGAGCCAATATCACCCGGACAAGAACAAGGGTGATGCCAAGTCAGAGGAGCGATTCAAAGAGATTTCCGCGGCCTATGACGTGGTGGGTGATGAGGCCAAGCGTAAGGAATACGACGAGGTCCGCCGGATGGGCCCGATGGGTCGCGCGTTTGGCGGGGCCGGTGGTTTCCCGGGTGGTGGCGGCAACCGCGGCGCCAGCCGATCCTTTGATGTGGGCGATCTGTCCGACCTTCTTGGAGGAATCTTCGGTGGCGCGGGTGGCGGCGCATCCTCGAACAATCGGGGTCGAGCCGGAGGGCCACGTAAGGGCTCTGATCTCGGTGCCAACCTGACGTTGAGTTTTGCCGATGCCGTCACCGGGGTCACCACCTCGGTCCATCTCACCTCCGACGGTGCCTGCACCACGTGCTTCGGGTCTGGGGCCGCCCCCGGTACCCAACCCGACAACTGCCACCGATGCGGCGGCCGCGGTGTGCTCGACGACAACCAGGGCATGTTCTCGCTCTCTCAGCCGTGCGACCTGTGCGGTGGTCGAGGCAAGATCGTTATCAACCCCTGCAACACCTGCAGTGGTTCGGGCCTCGTACGGCGCCCCCGTCAGGTGAAGGTTCGAATCCCCGCGGGCGTGAAGGACGGACAGAAGATCCGTCTCGCCGGTAAAGGTGCCCCGGGTGTGAACGGTGGGCCAAAGGGTGACCTCGTCGTCGAACTGCAGGTAGGCAAACACGACGTATTCGGACGCCGTGGCAACGACCTTACGATCACTGTTCCCATCACCGTGTTGGAAGCCGCGGAAGGCGCCGACATCAAGGTGCCCACCCTCGACGGAAGCGCGAAGACCGTGCGAATCCCGGCGGGGACCCCCTCGGGCCGCACGTTCAGAATCAAAGGCGCCGGCGTGGTTACTAAGAAGGCCACAGGCAACCTGCTCGTCACCGTAGAAGTCGCCGTGCCCACCGATCTCACCGCTCAGCAGGCCGAAGCGCTCGCTGACCTCTCCGACCCAAACGTCCGTGACCATCTCTTCAAGTAAGGCCGTTCTGTCAATGTCGTTGCCTCGTTTCTGAAAGGAAGCCAATGGAGCACTACACCAAAGCCGTTTATGTCATCAGCGTCGCTGCCGAGTTGGCTGGCGTGCATCCCCAGACCCTTCGTATCTATGAACGCAAGGGTTTGGTAGAGCCGGCGCGGACCTCGGGAGGTTCGCGCCGCTACTCCCAAGCCGATATCGACCGACTCAGCCGTATTGCGGAGATGACCGAGTCCGGGCTCAACCTCACCGGTGTCCTCACCGTGCTTGAGCTCGAGCAGAAGGTCGCCGAACTGTCCGAGGCCGTGCGGCAGCGTGACGCCAAGATCGAACAGCTACAGACCGAGGCGGCCACGGCGGTGCGCAACGCCCATCGCAGTCACCGACGTGACCTTGTTCCCCTTAGCCAAGAACTTTCCATCTACCGACGGCGCCGAATCTTCTAGAAGGACAATCCAACACAGACCCAAGCTTGTGCGACAAACGGTGTTGCTCCTCCCGGAGGGATGGGGGCTGGATCGTTTGAACCGCCAAGGCTGACGGAGAGCATTGTGTAGCGGCGAAGCCAAGCATCCCCGGCGTTTGAGGGGTCCCCCTGAAAGGGAAGACGCAGGCTTCGTGAGTGGACGCAATCGCTTTACCCAGATGCCTAAGTGTCAAACAGAACCACGAGCCAAGAACGAAGGAGTACGCAACAATGGCCAATTACGATCCCAACAAGTGGACGCTCAAGACACAGGAAGCGATTGCGGCTTCCATCGACCGGGCCAAGCAGGACTCTCATGCTGAGGTAAGTCCGGACCACCTTCTGCTCTCCCTGCTCGGTCAGGCCGAGGGTGTTGTTCTGCCCCTCCTGTCGAAGCTGGGCAAGCAACCGGCAGCGCTGAAGACCGAACTGGAAGCTGCACTGGCCTCGCTCCCCAAGGCGTTCGGGTCCGAGGCCCGGTTCTCCAAGCAGTTCAACCGTGTCATGTCCGACGCCGACTCGGTGCGCAAGGATCTCAACGACGACTATCTGTCTACCGAGCACCTTCTGCTCGGCCTGGCCAATCCCGACCCCGGTGGCAAAACTGCGGCACGGCTCGACCTCCGGCGCGATGATTTGCTCGCAGCTTTGCAGGACGTTCGAGGGTCCCATCGTGTTACTAGTCAGAATCCCGAAGACTCCTTCCAAGCCCTGGAGAAGTACGGCCACGACATCACTGCGGCCGCACGGGCCGGCAAGCTCGACCCGGTCATCGGCCGCGATGACGAGATCCGACGGGTGATTCAGGTTCTGAGCCGTCGTACCAAGAACAATCCGGTCCTCATCGGCGAGCCAGGGGTTGGCAAGACCGCGATCGCGGAGGGACTGGCTCAGCGAATCATCGAAGGCGACGTTCCCGAAAGCCTCAAGGATCGACGCGTCATCAGCCTCGACATGTCTGCGATGTTGGCGGGAGCAAAATTCCGCGGTGATTTCGAGGAACGCCTCAAGGCGGTGCTCAAGGAAATCACCGACTCGGCTGGTGAAGTCATCACCTTCATCGACGAGATGCACACCGTCGTGGGCGCGGGTGCTGGCGGCGAGAGCCCCATGGATGCCTCCAACATGCTGAAGCCCATGCTCGCACGCGGCGAGCTCCGTATGGTCGGAGCGACCACCCTGGATGAGTATCGAAAGTATGTAGAGAAAGATCCCGCTCTCGAGCGTCGGTTCCAGCAGGTCTTTGTTGGTGAGCCCTCGGTCGAAGCATCGATCGCCATCCTGCGTGGACTGAAGGAACGCTACGAAGTTCACCACGGCGTCCGTATTCAAGACTCTGCCCTCATCGCTGCGGCGATGATGTCGGACCGTTACATCAGCGGTCGATTCCTGCCCGACAAGGCCATCGACCTGATGGACGAGGCCGCATCCAAGCTGCGAATCGAGATCGACTCGGTCCCGACTGAGATCGATGTTGTCGAACGGCGGATTCGGCAAATGGAGATGGAGCAGGTAGCTCTGCAGAAAGAGACCGACGATGCGTCGTCGGTTCGTTTGGCCGAACTTCAGGTTGAACTTGCCGACCTTCAAGAGCAGTCGGCCGGGATGAGGGCCCACTGGCAAAACGAAAAAGAAGCGATTGCAACTATCCAGCGAGTGAAGGAAGAGCTGGACGTGCTCAACCGGCAGGTTGAGCGAGAGAGCGATCTCGAAAAGGCCGCTGAACTTCGCTACGGCAAGATTCCCGCCCTCGAACGCCAGGTGGAAGAGGCAACGAACGCACTGGACAGTCTGCAGGACACCCAGACGATGCTGAAGGAAGAAGTCGACGAGGAAGACATCGCCGAGGTGGTTGCACGGGCCACGGGCATCCCTCTCAGTCGGTTGATGGAGGGCGAAAGCCGAAAACTTCTGCGTCTGGAAGACGAGCTTCATCAACGGGTGATCGGCCAGGATGATGCTGTCGCAGCAGTGAGCGCTGCGATCCGGCGCAGTCGGGCAGGACTATCTGATCCGAACCGTCCGATCGGTAGCTTCTTGTTCTTGGGACCGACTGGCGTCGGCAAGACCGAGCTGGCTCGATCGCTGGCGGACTTCTTGTTCGACGACGAGCGTGCGATGACTCGTATCGACATGAGCGAGTACATGGAGAAGCATGCGGTCAGTCGTCTGATCGGCGCTCCACCCGGCTACGTCGGGTACGACCAAGGCGGCCAGCTCACCGAAGCTGTTCGGCGACGCCCCTATGCCGTGGTGCTGCTCGACGAAGTAGAGAAAGCACACGCCGACGTGTTCAACGTGTTGCTCCAGCTGCTCGATGACGGCCGCCTCACCGATGGTCAGGGTCGTACGGTCGACTTCACCAACACCGTCTTGATCATGACGTCGAATTTGCCGGGTGATCCCAAGGACTTCTTCCGGCCCGAGTTCATCAACCGTGTGGACGACATTGTTCGATTTAGCGAACTGAGTGAGGATCATCTCACCGGGATCATCGAGATCCAGTTGGCCAGTTTGGCCCGACGCCTGTCGGATCGACGTCTCGACCTGGTCGTTTCCGACGCCGCAAAGTCGAAGCTCGTGAGCATCGGATACGACCCGGCATTCGGTGCTCGTCCGCTGAAGAGGGTGATCCAAAAGGAAGTCGGCGATCGTATCGCCCTGCGCCTTCTCGAAGGAGACGTTCCTGATGGGTCAACGATTTCGGTCGACGACGAGCTTGAGGTGTCGATTTCTTAGAGGCCTCTGATCGTGGTCTTCACGACCCCGAGCTCCTTGCCGGTGATCCAGTCGTAGGAAACGATCGTGGCCTTGCTCGATCCCTTCTTTAGCGGCGTAACCAAGAAGTCGTAGCGTTCGGCGGCGGCCGCTTCGAGCGGTTCGGTCAGCTCGAATGGTTGGGCAAAGTTGGGTGCCAGTCCGTCGAAGGGTCGCCCGTCGCTGGCGATCACTTCGACTCGCAGTTTGCCACTGTCGATCCCCTCAAACCAGATCGAGTGTCTGGTGTAGGAGGCGTGGGCGTAACGGATAAGGATCGGCTCGCCGCCCACTTTGCCCTCCGTTGCCACGCTCTTGTTCGAGATCACTCGGCGTGGGTTGGTCTTTCCTCGCCGCATCGGCTGGAACTGTCCGTTGATATGAAAGTAGACGGGATTGAATTGATTCAGCCCAGCGTCGCCGCCCTTCATTCCCGCTGCGTGCCCTAGGTCTCGCCAGGTGGGATCAACCTCTCCGACCGCCCACACGCGCTCGGCTGCGATGTCGTAGGTTGGCCCATTGTGGAAGGCGGTACCGGGTCCTTCGATCGGATCCACGATCAACGATCCGTACATCCCCATCTGGAAGTGAAGGGTGGTGTTGACGTGACAGTGATACAGGTAGGTGCCTGCGCCCCGCGTCTTTGGCCGCTCGTCGCCAAGTGCTCGAAACGGTGCGCCGGCGCTGAACTGGTAGGTGTAGGACCCCGTCACTTCGAATGACGTATGCCCCACACCGTCGTTGTGGGTGTCGGATTCGATCCCGTGAAGATGCAGCGTGTGTTGGCGTTTCGCTGGCTTGATTTCCACGTGCACGATGTCGCCCTCGGTTACGCGCATCGGCGACGAGGGAAGGATCGGTTCCTTGTTGGCCCTGTTCTCCCGATCTTCAAAACCCCAGAACTCGATGTCCTCGCCGTCGGGCATTCGTTTCTTGCGTCCGTAGACCTTCATCTCGAATCGCTTGTCGGGCTTAACTCTCCCTGGTGTATCGACGCTGCCCAGCACGGGAGTCGAGTCGAAGAAGAACAGTGGGTCCGAGAAGTCATGATGATCGCCGGCTTTGGATCCTGCGCCTTCAAGGTCGGCGCCGTGCCCGTCGTCAAAGTTGCTGTGGTCGGTGTCGGTCATTTGATCTTCCAATCCGTCACGAGGCCTTGTGGGTACAGGCCACCGCCAGCTGTCTGTGATTGTTCAACATGACAATGCATGGGGAACTTTCCCTCCATGTCGGTGCCATGGAGCTCCTTCAGGAATGCGGCGCCATCGGGGTGCGGCGGCCAGTAGACGGCATTTGGCGGGATGTTGAACGGCAGGAAGATGTCTCGGGTCACGCCCGGTTTCATCATGACCTGGTCCTTCCACATGATTTGGTGCTCAAGTTGTTGGTCCGTCGACAGCACGTACACGTGGTTTCCGTGCATGTGCGGGCTATGTGTCGCGATTCCGGCGTTGACCATTCGGATGAGGGCCGGGTTGTCGAGACTGTCTTCGATGACGGTGTCAGGGGCCGTCTCGACATGCGCTGCGAGCGACCCCATTCGGCCATTGATCGTGAAGTACCGGGGAACGAAGTCCCTTGTGAACCGGCTCGGCTTGATCGTCCGGTCGGCCTGTGCCATCGCATTGAAAGCGGGGTCAATCTCGTTGAAGATCCAGACCCACTGCGAGGTGAACTCCCAGTACTGCAAGTCGAGCGCGGGGTGTGAACGCATGGTTCGGTCGGCGGGCATGACGAGCAGGGCCCCGTGAAGTCCAAGCACCCGATTGACCGGCAGATTGAGGGCGTCCTGGTAGAGGTAGGTTCCAGCGGAGGGTGCGGGAAATTGAAGTTCCACAGTCTCTCCTGGCGAGATGATCCCGCTATCCACGACGCCGTTGATTACGAAGCTGTGGTTTTCGTTGAGCGTGTTGGTCACACGAAGCTCGACCGTCTCACCTTCGTGTGTCCAGATGACCGGGCCCGGGGTGTGCAGTCCGTCGCGCTCCATCACGCCTTCACTCTCGAAGCCCCAGCCCCACATGTACACCGGGGTTCCATCGATCATTTTCTTTGTTCCCTCGTTGATGAACAGGGAGACACCTCGGCTCAACCATGGAGTGACATCGACCGGGGCAGCTGCGTGTGCCTTTTCGGTTGTCAGCGTCACGAGTCCACCCGAACCGATCGCAGCCGCAATCGTCCCCGCTGCCCCGAACTGCAACGCCTCGCGCCTGCTGAGAAGAGCCGCGGTCGATCCTGTGTGTCGCCCGGTTAGCGGATCGCGGGTTGGCTTCGTGGGGAGGCTTGCTTCAGATAGTGGAGCATTCGTGCGGTCGCGAAAACCGATGCCAGCCAACAACGCAATGGGCAGCAAGACGATTTGGGCGACCAGTGAGTCGCCGAACCCGTGGCGCACCGCCGGCCAGAGACCTTGCTCGTCGGTGAGGTAAGACGCCCCAGGTGCGCTCGTTGGCTGCGGCGGAGCGAAGAGCAGATCATGGACCACGACGACGACAACAAAGGCCACCCCGAGAATCGAGCAGATCGCAATCGCATCCCAAACCAGACGGGCTCGGCGTCCGACGTCGAGGCGATCGGTGATGGGCCGTGCGAGCAAGATGGATCCGGCCGAAAGCAGCCACAGCAGTGGGAGGTAGGCAAGCGAGCCGAGCCAACTGCCGTCCAATCCTAAAACGCTGGTATGAAACCAACGCTCCCAGACAAGGAGCGCCGCAGCCAGCGCTCCCGACGTCACAACTACCGGCGCCAAGCCTCCGGCCCGGTCGATAGCAGCTTCCAACAACAGATCGTGATTCCGCCTCACGTTTGCCTCTCAGAAAGAACCCACCCGCAGGGTGGCTCGTTGACAGGAGATGCTCGCCCAGTTGTCCGCCCGCCCGATCTCCATCTCGGGTCTCTTTGTGTCTAGCACTCACCTGGCGTGGTTATCAAGCGCCTTCGGTGGGACGACCGCGGTGAAGCGAAGTCTCGGTGCGCCGTCTGGCACCGAGTACGGTCGGAGATTGTGTCGACAACGCCTGCTGATGTGCTCGCTCGGCATGCAGCTCGTTTGCATGCGATCGAACGTGACAACGATCTTCCGGACAACTTTGCCGAACTGCTCGACCATGCGGTCGAACGGTCGACGCCACAGGCAACCATCAACTTCTTTGATCAGGGCCGCTCGCTCGGCGCAAGGGATTTCCGCGACGAGGTCTATCGAGTGGCTGATGGTCTGCGACGGCTGGGGGTTGAACACGGCACACCCGTGGCCGTGTTGATGCCCAACCGCATCGAGTTTCCCATCACGTGGATGGCGTTGGGGGTGCTGGGAGCGGTGATGGTGCCGGTAAACCCTGCCAGCACCGGCGCCGAGTTAGATCATGTACTACTCGACACTGCGGCTAGGTACCTCGTGGTCGAAGACTCCCTCGAATCGACGGCGCAAACGGCCACAGAATGGGTGGCGAGCCATCACCCAACCTTCGTTCGGACCGGAACTGAATGGCGCTCGATACGGGACTCGGGAAGCGCGGAGTTTCGTCCGCATCGATCGGTGAGTGGTACCGATCTGGTGAACATTCAATACACATCTGGAAGCACCGGACTGCCAAAAGGCTGCATGATCCCGCAACGATTTTGGATCGTCATGGGTGCCGGGCGAGTCCTATCGTCGCGGGTCGAGATCAACAGTATTTTGAGTGCGCATCCGTTCTTCTACATCGATCCGCAGTGGCATTTAGTCATGGCTCTCTACAGCGGAGCGGCGTTTCACCAGGCAGAAAACCTGTCGGCGTCTCGATTTGTCGAGCGGGTCCGGGCCCACAACGCCGAGTTTTCCCTCTTCCCGCGCCCCTTGGTGGGGAAAGCGGGAACGCCGGACGAGGCCGCGACCAGTCTGAAGGTGGTCGGCGCGGTGGGAGCGGGTCGAGAGGCCGTGCGCGACATCCGGCAGCGTTTCGGTTGCATCGCGAACAACGCATTCGGCATGACCGAGATCGGCGTCGGTCTAACGGTGCCGGAGGATCTTGATGACCCTCATGTTGATGGCAGTTGTGGTGTGCCGGCTCTGTACCGGCAGATGAGGGTTGTCGGTCCTGGCGGGATCGACGTCACGACCGGCGAGCCAGGAGAGCTTTGGGTTCGCGGCGATGGACTGTTCCTGGGCTACCACAACCGGCCCGAGGCGAACGCAGAGTCTTTCGTAGGTGACTGGTTCCGCACCGGCGATCTTGCCCGGGTGGATGAACACGGTTACTACTGGATCGTGGGGCGGCTCAAAGACATGATTCGTCGGTCGAGTCAGAACATCTCGGCGCTCGAGGTCGAGCAGGTCGTGATGACAACGCCTGGAGTTCAGTTGGCAGCGGCTGTGGCGGTACCAGACAACTACCGTGGTGAAGAAGTGAAGGTATACGTGAAATTGGAAGAGGGAGCAGAGGTCACCCCCGAGGACATTATTGCGACCTGTGTTCCGGTTCTGTCGACGTTCAAAATTCCGCGATTTGTTCAGGTCGTCGACGACTTCCCCTACACAGCGTCGTCGAAGATTGACAAGCCAGCGTTGATTCGAGATGTCGCCGATCTACGAACCGGCGCGTGGGACCGGGAGGCAAGCCAATGACTGTGCATTACGAAACCGATGATGCGGTGCTTCGGCTCACGATCGACAACGGAAGGCACAATCTGTTGACCGGCGAGATGTATCGGCAGCTGTGTGAGATGGTCACAAGATTCTTGAACGACGACACTCTGAAGGTTGCGATTCTTCGGGGCTCGGCAGGCAACAGCTTCTCTGGGGGAGATGACTTGAAGGAGCGACCCCGACCATCGGGGATGGCCCCGCACTATCCCTCCATTCTGTGGGGGATGACGCGCAACAAGCCCATCATCGGCGCCGTCGATCAGTGGTGTTTGGGCGGGGGTTTCGCCGTGCTTCTTACCGCAACCGATATCCGGGTTGCGTCACCCGATGCGAGGTTCGGATTTCCCGAGGTGGCGTACGGTCTGGGCGGACTCGGCGGGGCGACCCGACTGAGTCGTCTGCTTCCTCGGACGATCGCCATGGAGATGGTGTTGACCGGCGACTACATGACGGCCGCCGAAGCCAAGCGCTATGACCTGGTGAATCGGGTCGTTCCAGCCGAAGAGCTGGACGACGTGGCTGGGCAGTTTGCCGATCGCATCGCTCGGCATCCACGCGTCGCCATCCAAACCGAGATGTCGGCTTTTGCCGGGGGTGGCGACCTCTCGAAGCCCGACGCCGTTGAGCTAACCAAGACGCTGGCCCGCTACCAGCAGCGGATACACGCGGTCGACCAAAGCTATGACGACCTGCAGATCGGGCGGCCTGCTCCTCTGAACCTTCAGTAGGCAGAAGTCCGAAAACTGCTGCACTCTCGTCGCAACGTCGGACCAGCCCGACGCTGCGACGAACGAATGTTAGGAGCGGGCTTGCTGCACGAGTTCGTAGAACTCGTCGACGTCTGAGTTGTCGAACTGCTCGGCCAAGAACTTCGCTTCGTTCTCCACGCTGTCCCAATTCATGTTCCTCGCGTATTGACTGCCCCGCAGCAGCTCAGCAAAGATGCCGACGGTTCCCGCAAGCTTGAACTCGTTGCTGGTTTCTCCCCAACTCGAGTGGAGGTCACCGAGGCGAATGGTCTCATCGATCTCCACGATGCGGCCGTCGGGTGATTCCCAGCGGAGATTGATTTCGCCGAGCTTTTCTCGAGTGTCTGAAATCCTGATACCACTCTCGAGCCGAACTTCATACAGTGCGGTCACCTGGTGGCCGGCTCCGATCTCGCCAGCGTCAACGTTGTCGTTCCTGAAGTCCTGGTCACGGATGCCGCGATTCTCAAAGCCGATCAGGCGGTACTCCTCCACGATGTCGTCTTCGAATTCCACCTGGATCTTGGCGTCGATGGCGATCGTGTACAGATTTGCGGTGAGGTTCTCCTCGAACACCTTCTCCGCCTCGTCGACGGTGTCAACGTACGCGTAAACGCCATCGCTCTGGTCCGCGAGCTGTTCCATCGTCTCGTCGTTGAAACCACCCAACCCATAGCCGACGGTCATCAGCCGAATCCCGTCATCGGCGTCTCGGCGGATCTGGCGACCAAGTTCGTTCACGTCGGTCACGCCGGCATTTGCGAGGCCATCTGAGGCCACGATCACCCGGTTGATGTCGCCCTCCTCGTTCACGCTACGAGCCAGGTCGTAGCCAACTCGAAGTCCGGCCTCAAGGTTTGTGGAGCCACCAGGTCGGAGGCTGTCGATCGCGTCGAGAATTCGATCGTCATCGCGCACACTCGTCGGCTCAAGCAGGACGTCGCCACTGTTGTTGTAGGTGACGATGGCAACGGTGTCATCGTCCTCCAACTCGTCCACAAGGAGCTGCATAGATTCCTTCACCAGTGGAAGACGATTGGACGTGTCCATAGATCCGGACGTGTCGATCACGAATGTCAGGTGCGCCGAGGGTCGCTCATCATCCCGAACGCGTTCACCCTGGATTCCAATGCGGAGCAGGTAGTTGTCGTCGTCGAGAGGTGACGGTGCGCCATCAACAATGATGCCAAGGGATTCGCCCGTGGGGTTCCGGTAGCCGTAGTCGAAGGAGTTCACAAACTCTTCCACCCGAACCAAATCGGGATCGGGTTGCTGGCCGTTTCTGATCTGGTTCCGGGCGAGGGAGTAGGAACCGGTATCTACATCGAGGGCGAACGTGGAGAGCGGGTCCTCGGCCGTCCGAACGAACGGACGGATCCTCGGTGGGTCCGCCTGAACGGTGGTCTCGGAACGGTCGGATCCAAACTCTCCGTCGTTCGCTGCGGTGGCCGCTTCAGTTGTTGGTGCGGCGGTCGTGGTGGTGGCGCCGAAGTCTCGAGCCTCCTCCTCCATGGCGTCGTCGCTCTCTTCCATCGCTCCGTCGTCTGATTCGACGGTGGTCGCCGCAGCTGTAGTGGTGGGCGCAAACGCCTCTTCCGCGTCTCGCCCGCCGTCGCCGTTCACCTGCTGAGCGCCGTCATCGCTTCCACCGCTACAGGCTGATGCTGCCATCGCAGCTGCGATCAGGACCGCCGTCATTCGCCGTTTTGTACTCTGGTTGCTCGTCATGCCCCTTCGGACGACAAGACGATCCAGTCAGTTCCCTCCGACTAGAAACCGCAACTATGTGACAATCAGTTCACGTGAACGCGCACGCCCGCGCGGGGTCAGTAATGCAAGAACTGCTTGCGACCGGGCCCCGTTGAAACCAAAGAGATCGGGACCCGTGCCTGTTCGGCGAGTGCATCCAGGAAGTTCTTGGCGTTTACGGGCAGATCCGCAACGTCTTTGACCTCGGTCAGATCGGTCTTCCAACCTGGAAGTTCGAGATAAATGGGCTCGGCCTTGTGGATCTCGGACTGGTGATAGGGCAGCACCGAAACCTTCTCACCGTCGATCATGTACCCGGTACAGATCTTGACGGTGTCGAACGTGTCGAGCACATCGAGCTTGGTGATCGCCAGCTCGGTCAGGCTGTTGAGGCGGGCCGCATGGCGCAACATTACCGCATCCACCCAGCCCGGGCGACGGCGCCGGCCGGTGTTGGTCCCATACTCACGCCCGATGTCGACCATCTTGTCGCCGTCTTCATCGAAGAGTTCGGTGGGGAAGGGCCCAGCGCCGACGCGGGTGACGTAGGCCTTCGCGATTCCGATGATTCGATCGATGTGCTTGGGGCCAATACCTGCGCCCGTGCACGCACCGCCGGCGGTGGGGTTGGACGACGTCACGAACGGATACGTTCCGTGGTCGATATCGAGGAACGTAGCCTGAGCGCCTTCGAACAGAACGTTCTGGTCGGCCTCCAGGGCCGAGTGGACCAAATCGATACTGTCGGCGATCAAAGGCTTGATGCCGGGAAGGCATTCGGCGAGCACCTTGTCCGCCAAGTCGTCGGGATCCATCGGCAACCGATTGAAAACCTTGGTGAGGATCTTGTTGGCGTGACTGAGCGATGTGTGCAGCTTCTCACGGAAGATCTTCTCATCGAGCATGTCTTGCACTCGGATACCGAGACGCATCGACTTGTCGGCGTAGGCCGGGCCAATGCCTCGCTTGGTTGTGCCGAGCTTGGCATCACCGAGGTGCCGTTCGTGGAGTGCGTCGAGCTGCTGGTGATAGGGGAGAATGAGATGGGCATTCCCCGACACGCGAACCTTGCTCACATCTACTCCGCGGTCAGAGAGCATCTTCATCTCCGCAAGGAGGACAAACGGGTCGACGACGACGCCGTTACCGATGACCGGGATCGTCTCGGGGTTCAGCACCCCACTAGGTACCAGTTGGAGAGCGAAGCTCTCGCCGTCCACGACCAGGGTGTGGCCGGCGTTATGGCCGCCTTGAAAACGCACGACCATCGACGCGTCAGCGGCGAGTAGGTCGGTGAATTTTCCCTTCCCTTCGTCACCCCATTGCGTTCCGAGCACGATTGTTGCAGGCACTGTCCTATTTTACCTGCGCTCGCCCCCGGCTGTGCGGGAGAAACCTGTGTTGTCCCTCCCACAGTCGCGAGTGACCGAGCCCTAATTGGGTGGCGCGATCCGCGAAGCGTTTGCCACATAGCGCAAAAGAACCCCTCCGGTTCCGCGGAGTCCCCCTGAAGGGGAGAACGCAGGTTTCGTGAGTGGACGCATTCGGTTTACCCAAAGCATCGTTGGGAACTGAGCCCTCGTTGGCTCAGGCGATCCGCGGTGCGTTCGCCACGTAGCGCAAAAGAGCAGCCCCCGGCTCTGGAGGGGTCCCCCTGAAGGGGAAGAAGCAGGAAGGGGGGAGTGGGTCTAACCTCGGAGGTATGGCAACTACGGAGCAACCTCTTGATCTCGGCGAAACTGTCAACGCAAAGATTCCGCTTCCGCCGACGTCGTTCGAGTCGGTAGAGGCCGAGCGGGCATACCGCAAGGAGAAGCTTGCCGGGGCTCTTCGAATCGTTGGGTTCTATGGGTTGGCCGAGGGCGTGGCGGGACACATCACTGCCCGCGACCCCGAGCACACCGACCACTTTTGGGTCAACCCGTTTGGCAAGAGCTTCAAACACATGACGGTCTCGGACTTGATTCTCGTGAACCCTGACGGCGAGGTTGTGGTGGGTGATCGGCCGGTCAATGCCGCGGCCTACGCCATCCACCACGCAATTCACGAAGCTCACCCCGAGGTCGTCTGTGCCGTGCATACGCACACGGTGTACGGCAAGGCGTTTGCGGCTACGGACTTGCCGCTCAAGATGCTGAGTCAAGACGCATGTATGTTCCTGAACGACTGGGTTCGTCATCGCGACGGCGGCGGCGCAATCGTCACCGGCCCCGAGGAAGCAGCCAGCTTGGCCAAGGCGTTTACGGGCAAGAAGGCCATGATTCATCAGAACCACGGTCTGCTTACCACCGGTCAGTACATCGAGGAGGCAGCGTGGTGGTTCCTCGCGTTGGAGCGAGCCTGCCAGGTGCAGATGATTGCTGAGGCCACCGGTCCTGTGGTTGAGGTGCCCGATGAGTACGCGCAGTTCACCTATGACCAAAGCGGTTTCGCTATCGCTGGGTGGTTCCAGTTCCAGCCGTTGTGGGAAGACATGATCGCCCGCGACGGAATGGACTGGGCTCGCTAGCTACTAGCTCTCTTCGGTGCGTCGGCGGCGACGGGGAAGTTCATCACCATTGCTTTGAGCCTGTGGTGCCATGCCCCGCAGAGTCGGCGGAACCCAGTTGCCCGTCTTATCGGTGTCAGCGGGGCCTTCGGCGCGCAACTCGGCCTCGGACACGAACATCGGTGCGCCTGCATCGGCAAACGCGGCGACCGGTTCAGGTTGCGGTTGAGGTTCATTCGTTTCCGGTGAAGCGGCGACGCTCTCCCAGGGTCCAGCGTTGCTGAGCGGCGACTGGTGCTCCATATCCGGGAGTGTCCAGGTGGTGCTCTCTTCCGCAGCTGATGGCAGCCACATGCCGTCTTCGACCGGGCCTTCGTGATCCTTCAGTTGCTCCAGAATTGCCGCTGCTGAGTGGTCGGGAGGTACCGGCACAAACTCGTCGGCTTCGATGACGCCAGCGTCAACCTCGGGTGCGGTGAACTGTTGTGGTTCCGGCATGCCAGGGGCAGGGGGCAGATCGTTGGGGTCGGCGCCGACAACGGTGGTTGTGGGCTCGGGTAGATCGGCGGCGATGGCGTCGAACTCCGGTGCCGGCGGTGGCGCAGGGTCGTCTGTCTTACGACGGAAGAAGCGGCCGAGCAAACCACCGGTCTGTTCCTCTTCGTCCTGGTGGGTTTGTTCTTCGATCGCGGGAGCGTCGATGAGATCGGTGCCGGGCATGAACGAATGGTCTGACTGAGTTTCGTTCTCACCCTCGGCCAGCTGGGCCCGCAGCGCTTTGCGCCGTTTCTTGATCTCGCCTCTGGGAAGCGGTTTCACTGGCCGACGGTTTCGAACCCCGCTCAGTGCCATGGCGCAGTGGGTGCAGAACGGCGCCTTCGAGGTGCCGCGCGGGTAGACCAGACAGTTCGAGCAGAACATTTCTCCACAGGAGTCGCACACCTCGGTGGCGAAGTCCATTGGATCGTTGTGACAACGGCCATTCATGTAGCGGATGCTTTCGTATCGGGCAGACTTGCAAGGTTGAATCGTCACACTCTCGGCGGTTCTTGAGTATCTCGGAAGGATTCTCTGTGACGGTTCCAAATGTTCTGGCCGAGCGCTATGCCAGCGATGAAATTCGAGCGGTGTTTGACCCGGTCAGGCGGGTGATCGCCGAGCGAAAGCTCTGGATCGCGGTGATGAGAGCACAAGCTGACCTAGGTCTCGACATTTCCCAGGCCGACATCGCGTCTTACGAGGCGGTCGTTAACGATGTCGATCTTGACAGCATCGCCGAAAGGGAGCGCACCTCGCGCCACGACGTCAAAGCCAAGATCGACGAGTTCTCGGCGTTGGCTGGCGTGGAGCACGCACACAAGGGAATGACCTCGCGAGACCTCACCGAGAACGTCGAGGCAATGCTCACCTACCAGGCCCTCGAGATCATCAGCAATAAGGTGGTGGCCCTTTTGGCCCGGTGGCGTGATATCGCCGCCGAGCATCAGGCGCTGGCGATTGTTGGTCGGACGCACAACGTCCCCGCCCAACCCACCACGGTCGGGAAGCGAATTGCCCAGTACTGCGACGAGCTTATGGCGGCGTTGGCGGCGCTCGACTCTGTACGCGAACGGTTTGCCCTTCGTGGCATCAAGGGGCCGGTCGGTTCTCAGCAGGATCAGCTGGACCTGCTTGGATCCGCCGATGCCGTCGACGAGCTCGAACGCCGGGTGGCTTCAGAGCTGGGCGTCCCAAACGTCTTGAACGCGGTTGGTCAGGTTGCCCCGAGATCTCGTGATTTCGAGGTGGTTTCATCTCTGGTCCAGCTGGCGTCGGCTCCCGCCAACTTGGCTCTACAGGTTCGCTTGATGGCCGGTCATGACCTGGCTACCGAAGGGTTCGCTAAGGGGCAGGTTGGTTCCTCGGCCATGCCGCACAAGATGAACAGTCGCTCCTGTGAACGGATCAACGGGTTTCATGCCATTCTTCGTGGGCATCTCACGATGGCTGCCAACTTGACTGGCGACCAATGGAACGAAGGCGACGTGTCGTGTTCAGTCGTACGTCGCATCGTGCTTCCCGATGCCTTCTTCGCTATCGATGGGTTGCTCGAGACCTCGCTCTCGGTCGCGGCTGGGCTCGGCTTTTATGCCGAGGTGATCGATGTTGAACTTCGCCGATACCTACCATTCGTCGCCACGCCGACATTGTTGGCTCACGCCGTACGCAATGGCATGGGTCGAGAGGAGGCTCATGAAGTGATCAAGGAGCATGCGGTGGCAGCCGCGCTTGCGCTTCGTGACGGCACCGGTTCTGGTGCTGACCTTATTTCGGCTCTGGCCGCAGACTCCCGGTTCCCAGGAGCTCAGGCTGAACTCGCCGAGGCGATCGCTGACCCAACGGCCCTGCTCGGCCGAGTCGAGGCCCAAGTACGGGCCACGATTGCTGCGGTCGATGAACTCGTCGCAGCCCGACCTGAGGCTGCGACGTATTCCGGCTCCGCGATTCTCTGATTCGGCAGGAAATCAGTGTTGGGAGTGGGCTCTGTGCTGCTAACATGATGCAGCCCTCAGGCCCCCATCGTTCAGCGGCCTAGGACTCCGCCCTTTCACGGCGGCAACACGGGTTCGAATCCCGTTGGGGGTGCGTATTGCTTTTGGCTTCGGCCAAATGAATCTAGGTCCCGTAGTGCAGTCTGGAGTGCACGCCGCCCTGTCAAGGCGGAGGTCGCGAGTTCAAATCTCGTCGGGACCGCTAGTTAACAGCGAAAGATCTGGTCGGGTAGCTCAGTTGGCAGAGCGGTCGCCTGAAAAGCGATAGGTCACCGGATCGACGCCGGTCCCGACCACATTGGCAAGCCAGCGCCTCCGGGCGCTGGTTTGTTGGTTTTCTGGTGCCGCTCTCACCACGCCCAGTGGTGCTGAGAAGTTGCTGAAAATGACCCTGAACGCGACCAAATAGTCCTTCGTATACTGCCGAAATGGGCAGCGAGCGAAAGCCAATGTCAGAGGACCATAAAGAAGCGCTCAGCATCGGCCGTAATCAGGGCCGCATTGTCCGCAGCTATCTCGAAGGTCTCGAGGCAACCCGCCCAAAACGTGGCCGTAAGCGCACCAAAGCCACTGTTGCCAAGCGTATCGAGGCGATTGAGGCCGAGATCGGCCGGGCGAAGGCTCTGCGGAAACTGGAGCTGATTCAGGAGCGCATCGATCTGCTTGATGAGCTAGAGAACTTCGACCGAACCGTCGATATTGAAGCCCTTGAATCCGCATTTGTTGACGTAGGAAAGGCCTACGCCGAACGGCGGGGGATTTCCTATGCTGCCTTCCGCGAACTCGGGATCGAAGCGGGCGTTCTGAAACGTGCGGGCATCAGCCGAGCAGAGCACAAGTAGCACTGGGCACACGCGCCCGGAATGCGTAACGTGGACGAGGCCAAGTGGGTCTAGTCGGCGAACTGGGCCTCGACGATGTGGCTGAGAAGCAGACTGAGCCACTGATAGACCGCGTAGGTATGTTCCTGCTCGGGGGCGGGAATCCAATTGTCGCTCTCTCCCACGTCGAGACTGGTCCCCAGTACTAGCCGTAGATCGTTTACGACTCGCATCCAAGCGTCGAGGGTCTCAGCGTCAACCTCGTCGTCCTCGGCGGTCTTTATCACGGTGTCCAATGAGTTGTGGCGTCCTTGCACCAGCTCGCTGCGCGCCAGGATCTGGTAGCCCGCGTCTTTTTCTGGGTCGTCGGAGTATGCGGTGGGAAACAGCCGCGTGAGATTCGGGTTGTCGGCCTCTAGTTCGTCGTCCAGTTGGGAGGCAAGATCGACAACGGTTTGTCGGAGGACGTCGGGGACATCGAAGATGAACCGATCCTCATCGATTCGGATGACGAGCATTACCCCTCGGCCTTTTCCATGGTGGCCCAGAGACCGTATCCATGCAGTTTGTGTACATCGGACTCTGCTTCTGCACGGGTTCCTGTGCTCACGATCGCCCGACCCTTTTCGTGGACATCCAGCATGAGTTGGGTCGCCTTTTCGAGGCTGAATCCAAACAGTTTCTGAAGAACGAGCGTCACGTAGGACATGAGGTTGATGGGATCGTTCCAGACCAAAACCTGCCACGGACGATCGACGTCTACTTCTTCGTCGGTACCGGGCTCGACGACCTCCATGGGCGCAGTCATGCGGTCACCTGTATCAGGGGTGGTTTCGGTTGGGGGATAGGAGCTTCTTGGTCGCGGTGCCAAAGGAACAACCACACCGTGAAACACCAGACCACGATTGACCCGACGATGTGGAGCTGAACCAGAGCCGGCGGCACCCCGTTGAAGTACTGGAGGTATCCCAACGCTCCCTGGGCGAGGCTGGCGGTCAGCAGTCCACGGAGCGGTCGACTCAGACGACCCGATTTAGCCTGCTGGACCGCGATGATCACTGTGATCCCCACGAAGACCCAAACGGTGACGCTATGGATTCTGGCCACTTGGGTGAGGTCGAATGGCATCCGGTCGGCACGTGCGTCGCCGCTGTTGGGGCCGGTGCCGGTGACGATGGTGCCGGTAACCAAAACGGCGAGTCCAAAGAGAAGGTGGCTCAGGTGCATGACGCTCTGGGGTGGAGAGCCGCGGGAGTGATCGAGCCTCTCGGGGTCGGCGTACTGGTACAGGACGACTGCGTTGGCCAACAGGAACATCGAGAGCAAGAAGTGCACCGTGACCGACACCGGAGCCAGATGTAGTTCAACAACGAACGCTCCAACGATGATCTGGGCGATCACGCCTGCCACCAGACCCCAGGCGAGTCGAATCAACTTCTGGTCACGAGGGCGACGCCAGTACGCGGCGAGCACGGCGGCGACAACAGCCGCTGAAACGACGCCGGTGAAGAGGCGGTTTCCGAACTCGACCCACCCGTGAAAGGACCACTCCGGTGCCAGGGAGTCCTCGGTGCAGGTTGGCCAGTCGGAGCATCCGAGCCCGCTGGAGGTCAAGCGCACCGCAGCGCCTGAGACGATGATGACGGCCAGCATGAGGCCGGCACCGAACACCACACGTCGATACTGAGCGGGCGTCACCGACATAGAGGCGATTCTAACGGTGCAGCCCGAGGGCGAGCTAGCCGAGGATCAGGACGTCGATCGCCATGGCCGCGAACACGACGGTCAGATGCGTAATGCTGAACGCGAAGTACTTGATGGCCTTCTTGTCGACCGTGCTTTCGTCTTGTTCGCGAAGAAGGTCGACCGCGCCGTAAATAAACCACAACCCGATCACGATGCTGGCGGCCCCATAGATCCAGCCCAGATTGGCGACCGGCCACAGGAGCAGGGTCGCGGCAAAGACGGCTACCGAGTAGATGAGGATCTGCTGGGCGGTTTTGCGGTGCCCAACGACGCTGGGCAACATCGGCACCGAAGCTTTGCCGTAGTCGCCGCTGTAGCGGATGGCGAGAGCCCAGAAGTGTGGAGGAGTCCACAGGAAGACAATGAGGAACATGAGCCACGGTGCCCACCCCAGCGAGCCCGTGACCGCGGCCCAACCAATCAACGGGGGCGCGGCTCCTGCTGCGCCTCCGATCACGATGTTCTGCTTGGTGCTTCGCTTGAGTCCGATGGTGTAAACAAAGACGTAGAACAGGCACGCCGCCAGCGCTAAGACTGCGGCGAGCACATTGACTGCGACCGCGAGGAACACGACGGCAATGGCCTCGATGGCGATCGCGAACCACAGGGCTTCCCCCGGGGCGATTTCGCCTGTGACCAGGGGCCGGTTGGCAGTCCGGTCCATCTCTCCGTCGATGTCACGATCGATATACATATTGAGGGCATTGGCGCCCCCTGCGGAAAGCGTTCCACCGGCGACGGTGGCAACGATGAGCCACAGCGATGGGAGACCTCGTTCGGCGACCACCATGGCGGGAACGGTAGAAACCAGCAAAAGTTCGATAATTCGCGGCTTGGTGAGAGCAATAAACGCTGCGGCGCGGGATCGGGTGGGGGCGGCAGCGAGCATGGAAGGAAAAGCGTACCGCTGCTCGGCTTCAGCTTGACGAGTCAAACACCACACAGTTCGCCGGTGGAGCTCTACCGTGAACACCGACCGGGAGACTGAAAATGAGAAATGACAATCTGGAGGCGAAGTTTCCGAGTTCAGGGCGTGCGGGGTTACAGTGTGTGCCGTTCATGCCGCGGTTGGTCGCGCCCGATTCAAAAGCCTTTGAGGTCCTGTCTTAATGTCCAACGAATCCGCTGAAACCGGTCTGTTCGATCGAACAATTGGTACCGGTGACCACAAGACCGTCGGTCGGCTGTGGATCTTTGCCGGCCTTGGTATGGGCCTGGTGGCTCTCGTTCTGCGACTCGTCGTAGCCCTGGAGCAACTCGACACCGGTTCTGTCTCCATGCTCGAAGATGTTAACGAGCTCGTTCAGGTCTGGTCTATGAGCCGTGACCTGCTGATCTTCGGCGGCGTCGTCTCCGTCCTGGTCGGTATCGCCACCTTCATCGTTCCACTGCAGGTCGGTTCCAGCTCGATCGCCTTTCCTCGGGGAGCCGCAGCGGCGTTCTGGATGTGGGAGGCCTCGGTCGCCATGCTGATCGCCGCGTATATCGGCAATGGTGGACCCGGCGGCGGCACCCGGGACTTCGTGGTGCTTTGGACCTTTGCTCTCGGCGGAATGATGATCTCGCTCGTTTGGGCGCTGATCTGCATTGCTACCACGGTCATTGGAGCCCGAGCCCCCGGGATGAGGCTCGAAATGGTGCCGCTCACCTCGTGGACCTTCTTGGTGTTTGCGCTTCTCGGCATTCTCACCGTCCCGATCCAGGTAGGCCAGCTCATCATCTCGTTCCTCGATGTTCGTGGTGACTACCTCAGCCTGGTCGACACCACGTCACTGGCCAGTGTCATGGACACCATCACGCTCGCCCCCTCGATCTACTGGCTCGCTATCCCTGTTCTCGGCATCGCACTCGACACCATTTCGGTCCACAGTGGGCGGCCGCTTCGGTTCCACCGGTCGACGATGGTGGCTACAGGCCTCCTCACCCTTACCGCCTTTGGTGCAGATGTCACCTCGTTCGGGCGGCGAATCGCCGGCACCGACGGTGTGAACGCCACCGATTTCAACAACGGCCTGATGGTGATCGCTCTTCTGTTGAGCGTCTTGCCAATCCTCGGCGCCCTGGCACTCGGAGGCGAGAGCCTCAAGTCCGGACGGCCTGCCATGGGAATTCCCCTCGGTTCTGCTCTTGTCTCGGGACTCTTACTCCTCGCCGGGTCTGTGGTGGCTTTGCTGGGAACCATCGAGCCAATCGTTGGCTTCATCGTCAACGTCAATAACTCGGCTACCGGTGCCAACGACGTGCCCGACTTGCCCGACGCGCTCACCTTGAACGGGACAACCTTCAACGCTGGCATCACGGCATTGATCGTCACCGCAGCCCTCGTTGCAGGCTTGGCGGGCATCAGCCATTGGGGTCACAAGATCTGGGGTCGCCAGATGAACCAGGGTCTGGGATCGCTCGCGCTGCTCTCGATGGCAGGTGGCGGTGCGCTGTGGGCTGTTGGAGAAATTCTTGGTGGTTTGGGTGATCAGCCCGCTCTGCCGGTCGTCGCCGACACCGATGGAATCGCATCCGTTGGCAATCTGCTGGTGCTGGTCGGTGTCGCTGGCCTCGCCGCCGGTGTTGCCATGACCCTTCTGATGGCCGTCGGCGCTGGACTGCTCAAGTCTGGGTCCGAAACCGAGCCCTGGACTGGAAGCACCCTCGAATGGATGACACAGAGTCCGCCGAGCTACGCGAACTTTGACCGCCAACCCACCGTGAACAGCGCCTACCCGCTGATCACCATGGACGATTCCGCCAGCGACATCGAAGTTGCCGCACCCGTTACTGAGGAGGTGTCGGTATGACCGACGTTTCAGTCTTCCAGGCCGTCACCGATTCGGCTCCGGCCGCCCAGGTTGCTCGCCCGCGGCTCCAAGTTGTCGGCACCGCCTTGGCAAGCGCCGCGGCGTTCATGGGTTTCCTCGGCATGATCGGCCTGTATATCGCCTACCGCCAAGATGTCCGAGCCACCGGGGCCACGTGGCTGCCCGATGGCGTCGTGATCCCGCTGACCCAACCCAACATGATGCTCGCCACCTGGAGCCTGTCGGGCGTGGTGGTTATCTGGGCACTGTTCGCAATGAAGAACGACGACCGGGCAAATACCTTCATCGCCATCGGCTTTGTGATGGTGCTCGGGTTCGCCTACATCGCCCAAACCGGCTACCTGCTCTCCCTGATGGACATGCCATTGTTCCCCACCGGCGGTGAAGCGCTCGATGTTCTCAACCGGCCGCCGCTGTTCTACGGAATCATCGGAACCCACATCGTCATGACCCTCGTGGCCATGGGATATCTTGCCGCCATGGGCCTCCGGGCCGTCGGCGGTCAGTACAACGCAAAGGACCTCGAAGGGCTCTATGGAGCCGCCTTCTTCTGGTTCACCACCTACGCCGCATACCTCGTCATGTGGTACGTCATCTACATCACCAAGTGAGGGTCTGACGTTGTTTACTACAGGTCCCAAGTACCTCATCGCACTGTCGGTTACCGCCTGGATATCGGCGATCGCCTACGGCTTGATCACCGGCGGTGATTTCGTCGGTGTGCTCTCCTACGGCTTTAAGGGTGGTGTGGGCGAGCACCTCGGCTACACCCTGCTGCACGGCGTGTTCGGCATTACCGCCGTTCTGGCCGGCGTTCTCTTTGCCAACCGCGATGGAGAAGCCGAAACGTTGGCTCGTCTCGCAGGAACCGATGTCGTGCCCGAGGTTAAGCCTCCATCGGCTCCGTCCTACTGGGGAGCCCTCGCTGCCGTTGGTGTGGCTTGCCTGATGCTGGGCGTGGCTATCTCGGTCGTGTTCCTCTACCTGGGTCTCGCCATCTTGTTCGTCGTTGCGATCGAGTGGTTGGCACTCGCTTGGTCTGACCGGGCCACCGGCGATGCCCAAACCAACGCCAACATCAAGGATCGCATCCTGGGTCCAATCGAAGTCCCGATGCTCGGCTCGTTGGCAATCGCTTCCATGATGATCGGTGTTTCCAGGGTCTTCCTGGCCGCCGGCAAGATCGGTGCCGTGGTCGCCGGTGGCATCCTGGCGACGCTCATCTTTGGTGCTGCGGTGCTGCTCGCCCAGACCGATGCTCCTAAGAAGTTCATCTCAGCATCCGTTGCTGGACTGGCCGCGCTCGTCATTGGCGGCGGTGTCGTCGGCGCCATTGTTGGACCGGCCCCGATTCACGGTCACGATGAAGAACACGAAGGTGATCACTCAGACGAAGACGATCACTCCGGAGCCGGAGAGTCCACCGAAGAGGGATTGTTAATAAATGACTGAACACATTCCCGACGCGAGTTGTGAGTCGGCACGAACCGGTGAGAACATGACGCTTGTGAAATCCCGCACAATCTCCCTGAAGGGTCTGCGGACACCCGCGATCCTTGGATCCGGTGCCCTCTTCTTGGCCGCGTGCGCCGACGAGAGCAAGCCGCTCAATACGTTCAACCCTGAAGGCCCGCGCGCCGAGGCCATCGACAACCTGATGGCTCCGATCTGGTGGCTTGCCTACGTCATTGGCTTCCTCGTCGTGATCGGCGGCGTAGTCCTCGCTGTCAAGAACCGCGTAAAGCCTGAAGACTTCGACTACGACGATCTGCCCGAGCAGGTCCACGGCAACCCCACCCTCGAGTGGGCCTGGACCGCGGCTCCTGCCATCCTGTTGGCGGGAATCTCCTGGCTTACCGTCAACGCCATTTGGGATCTAGAAGACCGCAACACCCCCGGCGGCGGCATCGCAGCATGCGG
This sequence comes from uncultured Acidimicrobiales bacterium, assembly GCA_938029215.1. Lineage (GTDB taxonomy): Bacteria > Actinomycetota > Acidimicrobiia > Acidimicrobiales > SZUA-35 > JABDIY01. The sequence continues at coordinate 26,434 of CALHFG010000059.1, forward strand.
CAGCGAGGGTGACCTCGACGTGCTGGTCATCGGTCAGCAGTGGTGGTGGGAGTACCGCTACGACGTTGATTGCGACGGCTTCTTCGAAGACGTTGACGGCGATGGGTTTGCCAACAGCACCGACGTCTGGGACGACCACGACGCCGAGTGGCCGCTGGAGATCGCGCTCGACGATGACGACGTATCCGTGGCAAACGAGTTGGTCATTCCTGCCGGTCAGCAGATCGACCTCACCATCACGTCCCGAGACGTGATCCACAGTTTCTGGGTGCCCCGTCTCAATGGCAAGAAAGACGCCGTACCTGGTCGTCTGCACTTCTGGAACTTCGAAGCTGATGCGCCCGGAGAATTCACGGGCTGGTGCACCGAGTACTGCGGCCTCTCTCATGCCCGGATGCGCATGAACACCATTGCACTTCCCCAGGCCGAGTTCGACGAGTGGCTCGCCAACCAGAGCAACGTTGCCGATATCCCCAGTGAGGGCTCCGAGGCTGCCGCCGGCCGCGAAACATTCCAGCAACAGTGCGCCAGCTGCCACATCGTTTGGGAAGAGGGCATTGGCAAGGACCTCTCGTACACCGGCGAGCGTAACGATGGTGATCCCGAGCGCCAGGGCCGTGACTTCGAGGCATCCGAACTGGCGGCGCTCGCGGCACCCAACCTCACCCACTTTGCGTCCCGGTCGGTTATGGCAGGTGCCATTTACAGCACCTACGTGGGCCTCGATGCCAACGACAACGATCTCAGCGATCCAGACAAACGGGCCATCCTCGATGCCTATAACGAACTGGCCGAAGAGATCGACGCCGACGACGACACCCGCGATTCGTTGCGGTGGAACCGGGCCCAGCTCAAGCGGTGGATCAAGAACGCACCAAGCCAGAAGGACATGGATCCTGAAGCGGGACTGGGTATGCCTGCGTTCCCCGGTCTCTCCGACGAAGACGTCGACAACATCATCGCCTACCTCGCCACGCTCGATTAGGAACCACTGAAATGGCAATCATTGAAGAACCCCTAGCCCTGCCATCGGGCGAAGGTCCAGAAAAAGCATCCAACCCCATGGGAGCGTTCTCCCGCCCGCGCAAGCCCACCGGCTTGAAGGACTGGCTCACAACGGTCGACCACAAGAAGATCGGGATCATGTACGGCACCGCCGCCATGTTCTTCCTCCTGTGGGGCGGCGTTCCTGCCCTCCTCCTTCGTTTGCAGCTGGCCCGCCCCAACCAGGGCCTCCTTTCGGGCGATACCTACAACCAGATCTTCACCATGCACGGCACCGTGATGATCTTCCTGGTCGTCATGCCAATCGGTGCGGCCTTCGCCAACTATCTGTTGCCCCTCCAGGTGGGCGCCCGAGACGTTGCGTTCCCCCGTATCAACGCCTTTAGCTTCTGGGTTTTCCTGGCTGGTGGGCTCATGCTCAACACCAGTTGGTTCCTGGGTGGTGGCGCCGACGGAGGCTGGTTCAACTACGCCCCGAACAACGGCATCACTTACAGCCCGGGCACCGGAATCGACTTCTGGAACATCGGTCTACTGATCGTTGGTTTCGGCTCACTCACCGGTGCGGTAAACCTCATTACGACCGTGCTCAATATGCGGGCCCCTGGCATGGGTTGGATGCGAATGCCCATCTTTGTGTGGATGACGCTGGTAACCCAGTTCCTCCTGCTGTTCGCCATTCCGGTTCTCACCGTGGCCCAGCTTCTCCTGCTGTTTGATCGCCAGTTCGATGGCAACTTCTTCAACGTTGCCCAGGGTGCAGACCCGCTTCTGTGGCAGCACCTCTTCTGGATCTTCGGCCACCCCGAGGTATACCTCATGATCCTCCCCGCCTTCGGCGTAGTTTCTGAGGTCATCCCCACCTTCGCTCGCAAGCCCATCTTCGGTTACCCGTTCATGGTGTTCTCCGGCATCGCAATCGGCTTCATGGGCTGGGGCGTGTGGGCCCACCACATGTTCGTGTCCGGCATCGGACCGCTTTCGGTCACGGCGTTCAGTGTCGCCACCATGTTCATCGCGGTCCCCACCGGTGTGAAGATTCTCAACTGGCTCGCCACCCTGTGGGGCGGCAAGTTGATTCTGAACACTGCCATGTTGTTTGCGATCGGCCTGGTGACTCAGTTCACCCTGGGCGGCGTCTCCGGCGTGACCCACGCTATTGCGCCCTCGGATACCCAGCAGACCGACACGTACTACATCGTGGCTCATTTCCACTACGTCCTCTTCGGCGGTGCACTGTTCGGCTTCTTCAGTGGGTTCTACTTCTGGTGGCCGAAGGTCTTTGGCTACAAGCTCAACGAAAAGATCGGCAAGTGGAACTTCTGGAGCATGGTGCTCGGTTTCAACCTCACCTTTGGTCCAATGCACATTCTGGGCCTCCAGGGCATGCCTCGTCGTATGCAGACCTACGACGTTTCGCAAGGGTTCAGTACCTGGAACATGGTGGCCACGATCGGATCGTTCATTCTGGGCTTCGCCACGCTTTCGATTCTCTACAACGCCGTCTACAGCTACAACGCGTGGCGTCGTGGCGGCCGCCGCAATGTGGGAGCCGACCCCTGGGACGCTCGCACCATCGAATGGTCGATTCAATCGCCCACGCCTGAGCACAACTTCGACGTGACGCCGACCGTCACCTCGCTCGATGACTTCTGGCACCGTAAGTACCAAGAGAACGACAACGGCGTGCTTCGTCGTGTCGCCACCGGCGAGGATCTCGCTCAACCAGGCGAGCGCGGCAACGTTCACCTGCCCGCACCGTCGTACTGGCCAATCTTCCTGGCCTTCTCGCTTCCGGTCATTGGTTATGGCTTGATCTACAGCCTCTGGCTGTGCATCCCCGGTATCGCCTTGGTGATGACCGCCATGTACGGGTGGAGCCTGGAGCCCGCCGACGATCTAGACGACGACAGTCATCATGGAGACCACGATGACCACGCAACAGAACTGGCAGGGGTGTGATGTCTGACACCGATATCAACGTCGAAGACATCGACGCAGCAGGAGCCGACGCCGCCGTAGCGGTCGCTGACGCCACCACCGATCACGCCGAGGATCACGGTCACGATGATCACGGCCATGAGGAGCACTACACCAGCCTTGGCCTGAGCAACATGAAGCTCGCCATGTGGCTGTTCCTGGGCTCGGAATGTTTGCTCTTCGGCGCACTTATCTCGGCCTACCTCCTGAGCAAGACCCGCTTCATCATCGAATTGGTCGCTGGTAACCCCAACGTGCTCGCCGGCATTCGCGATGGCGAGAATGAGTCGCTGGTCCAAGAGATGATCGCTGAGGCATCGGTCGAACCGATCTTCGATATCCCCTTCACCTCGCTCAGCTCGTTCATCCTGCTGATGAGCTCGCTCACCATGGTGCTCGCTCACAAGTCGGTCTCGGAAGGCAACTACAAGAACCTTCGTATCTGGCTCGCTACCACGATGCTCCTCGGCGCCACCTTCATGGCTGGCCAGGTGTATGAGTTCACCACGTTCTACCGTGAGGGCCTCACCTACAACGGCACCGTGTTTGGCACGGCGTTCTATACCCTCACCGGATTCCACGGTGCTCACGTCACCGGCGGCCTCATCATGTTGGGCTCGCTGTTGTTCTTGTCCACAAGAAACAAGATGCAGAAAGACCGAGCCGAGACCGTTGAACTGGTCGGGCTCTACTGGCACTTCGTCGATATTGTCTGGGTACTGATCTTCACGATCGTGTACCTGATCCCATAGGGAGTCTGACCAATGGCAACCACCGCTTCCGATCACGGCCACGACGTCGCCCACGACGATCATGAGCACCATCCCACCGCCAAGACCTACTGGATCACGTTTGTTCTCTTGGCGATCCTCACCGCAGTCGAGGTTGCGTGGTCCTACCTCGGTCTGTCGGGCCCAGCGTTGGTAGTCCCGCTAATTCTGATGATGGTCGTGAAGTTCCTGATCGTGGGTGGGGTCTTCATGCACCTCCAAACCGATCTTAAGGTTCTCAACGGTTACTGGTTCACGCTCACCTTTGGCACTGCGGTCGTTCTGGCGGTGTGCGTCTACATCATCGTCTTCGCGGCGTTCCGCTGGGACATCTAGGTTCATTGCCGACGCTCGTCCCTCGGGCAGCGTGGCGAACGCTCCCTCGATTGGACCCCGGATGAGCTCGATATGGATTCACTTCATCGGGAGTCGCTCCGGCCACCGGCGGGGAGCCTTTCCAGTCCCGCCGCAGCCAGAGGAATCCGGGTGTCACAGTCGATCTTCGCGTCGCTTAGGATTTAGGCATGCCTAGTCTGGGTGGAACAGTTCCGTTCGTGCTTCACGGGGAAGTGTGGGCATTGGTTCTCGGCGCCATCGCGTTGGGCTGGTACGCCGCCAAGGTGATCCAGCCGCGTGCCATCGCGCTCGGCTACCCGGCTATCACCCGTCGTCAAAAGGCCTTCTACAGCATCGCGGTTTTGTCGATGTGGATCATGTCTGATTACCCGATCCACGATGTGGCTGAGAACTACCTCTACTTCGTGCACATGATCCAGCACATGTTCCTCAGCATGATCATCCCCGCGTTGTTTGTTCTGGCGACACCCCGCTGGTTGGTCGAGTTGGTGATCCCTCAAGATTCTGCGGTGTGGCGCGGACTGCGCACGTTGTCTAAGCCGCTGTGGGGACTGATCATCTTCAACTTCCTCACCGTGCTGCTGCATTTCCCCGTCACCGTGCAGATCTCGGCCGACAGCGGTGCAATCCACTTCCTGCTCCATCTCATGGTGTTCGCGGCCGGGCTCGTCATGTGGATGCCTGTTATTGGGCCGATCAAAGAGTGGCACATTCCGCCGCTTGGCAAGATGATCTACCTGTTTGGGATGTCGATAGTTCCCACCATTCCCAGCGGGTTCTTGGTCTTTGCCGAAGGTGTCGTGTACGACCACTACGACGCCGCACCGTTCCGGATGTGGGGCCTAAGCACGTTCACCGATCAGACCGCTGCAGGCATTGTGATGAAGCTTGGCGGCGGGTTTTTGATCTGGGGCATCATCGTGGTGATCTTCAGCCGGTGGGTGAGCTCTGAGACCCGCAAAGACAACGAAGAACGCGCGGCGCGCCGCTCAGCGAACACGTCTCCCTTGACCTTCGAAGCGGTTGCGGAAGAGTTCGATAAGACTCCCGCCCCCGTCGAGCAATAAAGCCAGAGGAGGACCCGCTATGGACCTCGCACGAATGCGCCTGGACTACAGCGAGCACGGGATCGACGAAGCTGCGCTGGTGGATGACCCTCTTGACCAATGGCGACTGTGGCTCCAGAACGCGGTCGATGCCCAACTGGACGAACCGAACGCAATGGTGATTGCCACCGTTGAGGACGGCCAGCCGCGCACCCGAACCGTGCTAGCCAAGGGCATCGCTCCCGAAGGCGTGGACTTCTATACCAACTACACCAGCCGGAAGGGACGGGCCCTCGGTGATGGCGGCCCTATCTCCGCCACGTTCGTGTGGTTGGGGCTGGAACGCCAAGTCACGCTCGTCGGCCGAGCCGCCAGAGTGTCGGCCGAAGAGTCTGATGCGTATTTCGCGGTTCGGCCCCGGGACTCTCAGATCGGTGCCTGGGCGAGTGAACAATCTTCGGAGATCCCGTCTCGAACGGCGTTGGAACACCGATTTGCCGAGTTCAGCTCCCGCTTTGGTCATCCGGTGCCGCGCCCGCCCCACTGGGGAGGTTTCCGGATCATCCCCGACGAGGTCGAGTTCTGGCAGGGCCGCAAGAACCGCCTTCACGACCGCATTCTGTACCGGCGTGACGACGATGGTTGGACCCGGACCCGGTTGGCGCCGTGACCGTTGTTGACGTTGACGGACTGAGCGTTCGCTACGGCGATGTCGCTGCGGTCAGCGATGTCACCTTCAGCGTGGACCCTGGCGAAACGGTCGCTCTCGTCGGAGCAAACGGGGCCGGCAAGACGTCAACGATCAACGCCATCGTAGGAATCCTCGGGCCGACTTCTGGAAGCGTTCGCGTCTTTGGGGCTGACCCCGCCAGCGATCGTTCGTCGATCGCTCGAAGGTGGGGTGTGATGCCTCAGGCCGGCGGCCTCCCGATGGGGCTCAAGGTCGGGGAATGTGTGGCGTTGTTTGCGGATCTGTATGGCCGAGCCAGCGATGCCTCTGGCGCGGTGCGTGACTGTGGACTGGAAGATGTCGCATCCCGTCGGTGGCGAACGCTGTCGGGCGGCCAGCAGCAGCGGCTGAGCCTCGCGATCGCCCTGGTCGGGGGCCACGATCTGTTGATTCTCGATGAACCAACCGCCGCCCTGGACGTCCCCGGACAGGATCGAGTGCTTGACCTCGTCGGCGAACGGTCCGATAAGGGAGCGGCCGTACTGCTCACGACCCACCGTTTCGACGAGGTCGAGCGGGTAGCAGACCGAGTTGTGGTCCTCCATGACGGGTCCGTCGCCGCAAACGCTCCGGTCTCGGACCTCACCGTGAAATCGCCGGAGATCCGGTTGGGTGGCCTCACCGTTTCTGATGGCGTTCGAATCAACGCTGCGTTGGGGACCTCATTCTCTGTTTCGGGTTCGGACCTGGTGTCGCCGATCGCCGAGGACCACGATGCCGGCGAGCGCCTCCAGGCTGTCCTCGGCTGGTGTCGTGACCAGAATCTTTCGCCGGCCTCGGCATCGGTCGGTAGCCGTTCGCTCGTCGATGCCTATCGAGAGCTGGTGGGCGAATGAGCTCGCCCCTGACGGTGCTGTCCAGGTTCGAGCTTCGGGTGGCTGCCCGGGACGCTGAGCAGCTACTTCTCACCGCTGGTCTCCCCATCTTGTTACTCGTGTTCTTCAGCATCGTCGATGTGCTACCTACCGGGGAGCAAACCGCGGTCGAGTTTCTTGTGCCGGGCGTACTGACAATCGCTCTCTTGGGCAGTGGCTTTGTGCGGCTGGCGATCGCGTTGGGATTTGACCGGTCCTTTGGTGCCATTGGAAGGTACGCGGTGAGCCCGGTGCGAGTCGTCGACTTTTTGGGTTCTCGAGCGCTCGCCGCAGCAGCGATCGCGCTCGCTCAGGTACTGGTGCTTTTCGGCTTGGGGTTCGCCTTGGGCTGGCGTCCGTCGTTGCATCCAGCGCTGCCGGTGGTGATCGTGTTGGCCTTAGTGGGATTCTTTGGCCTCGGTTTGACGTTGGGTTCGGTCGCGGAGGGGCTGCGCTCGTTGGCGCTCGCGAATGCGCTGTACATCTTGCTGTTGTTGCTGAGCGGGGTTGTTTTCGAACTCGGATCCCTCCCCGGGTGGCTCGAAGCTGTTGTACGTCTGCTGCCCACCACAGCGGCCGCAGAGCTACTGCGAGCCACAACCGACGGCGTCGTTGGCTCGGGCCTCGCATGGGCTGTGCTGGCTGCCTGGGCGGTTCTGGGGCCGGCGCTGGCAGTCAGAACGTTTCGGTGGTCATGAGCGAGGGTTTCGTTGCGTCGGCGAGCCGTACCTGGAGCGACCGCGCTGTTGATCGAAGTCTGTCCTTCGCCGAAGTGTTGGACCTGCCGGGGGTCGACGAGCATATGGAACTGGGAAGTCGATTCGGCTTCATGGCCTTTCACGGCGGAAACTTGGAACGTCGAACCGAGTGGATTGCATGGGAAGCCGCAGCAAAGAGCGGGAGCTCGGTGTACTCGGTGACCCAGCCGTGGGGGACCCGCCAGCACTACCCGTCGAGCTCTGTTGATCCGACGCACTCGGCAGCTCTGGGGGAGTTCCTCGACCACTGTGACACCGTGATCGCAGTCCATGGGTTTGGCCGACACGGACACTGGGACGATCTGCTGTGTGGAGGGCAAAACCGAGAATTAGCAACCCACACCGGGGGGATACTTCAACGCGTGCTGCCCGAGCGTTACAACGTGGTCACCGATCTGGCCGAGATCCCGAAACCCTTGCGCGGGGTCCACCCGACGAACCCGGTAAACCGTCCCCGGCAGCAGGGAATGCAGTTAGAGCTGCCGCCGGGAGTTCGTGGGCTGACACCGGCTGCCTTCAAGTTTGAGGCGCCGTTCCCACATCTAAGAATCCTCATCGATGCGCTCGCCGAGGCTGCCTCCACCTGGACGTCGCATCGGGAGCTGTGACGCTGCTAGGCAAGCTCGGTTTTTGGGGAGCCGCCACTCATACGGCGCTGAGCGATGCCACCGACAATGATGACGACGTTGATGGCCAGGAACGTCCAGCCCAGGAAGGTGACTCGACCGTCAACAAAGTTCGAGATTGACGTTTGAACATCGAGAACGCTGGTGACGAATGAGTTAATCCACTGGGTGGCGTCCTGGGGGTTGTCGCCAAGGATCTGATGCTCCCAAACGCCGTAGAGAAAGACATAGATACCCACCGGGATAAGAATGATCCCGGAAATCAGGTTGATCTTTGGCAGCAGCTTCTTGAAGTTGGTGACCACGTTCTTCTTGCCGAGCCCGACTGCCAGCGTCAGCACGGTGGCGAGCAGCCCCATGCCGGCTCCGTAGCTAATGAAGCCGCCGAGTTGGCTGAGGCCGGTGCTCTCGGTGCCCGAGGTGCCAACAACGGCCAGGAAGACGCCGATCGTGCAGGACAACGATGCAATGGCGTACGACACGCCGAAGAGGAACATGTTCAGCATCGAGCCGCCGCTGGTGCCCTTTTCTAGTTTCGGAAGGCTGATCATCGGCTTGAAGCCCCGCAGCATCGCAAAGCCCAGCACCACGAGGCCGATGCCGACCGCCATGCTGAACCAAGGCAGGATCGGCCTGATCTGGCTGTTGAGACCGGTGAAGAGGATGCCGAGCGTGCCAAAGACTGCAAGGAAACCGAGCGACATGGCGCCAGCGACGAGCTGAGAACGATTGAGGGCCTGCAGCCGCGTATCGGTCTTGCCGTCGTTCATTCCGAGGAAGTAGCCGAGATAGGCGGGCAATAGGGCAAACCCGCACGGGTTGACCAAGGCCACCATGCCAGCAGCGAACGCTATGGGGTTAAAGAGATCAGACAACATGAAGACTCCTGAGGGGACGGTAGGGGAACAGGGAGCTGATCCGTATTATTTCCGACGCGAAGAGACCGGGCCGAACGGCCCGGTCTCTCACGGTAGGGGATGGGTTATGCCACCAGTTCCACGAGATGCTCGGGAATGGGGATCATGGGCAACTGATCCTCGGGGCGAGGGTTCTTGGGCGGACGACCCCGACGACGCTTCACCGTCAGAATCTTGCCATCCTCGAACAACTGGCCGCCCCAGACGCCACAAGGCTCGCCACGATCAAAGGCCTCTTCAAGGCACTGGGCCATGACGGGGCACTCGGCGCAGATCAGCTTTGCGGACCGAATGTCGGCGAACTCGTCGCTGAAGAACAGATCGCTTGCGTTGGTGACGGTTCGGCAGGCAGCCGCGACGCTCCAGTCCACCCCCTTTAGGGTGAGGTCTCCGAACTCGTTGATCTCGTTGCTGGTGTAGTTGATAACGGTGGTGTCGATTGCAGTCATAGCTGGGTCTCGTTACTTGCGGGTTTCGGTTTGGAGTAGAGGGGTGGGATAGGGCGACTGCTGTGCGTACACAGAAAAGCCGCCGGGGGCTTTCGCTCCCGGCGGCTTGAGTCTGATCATCTTGATCCTGGTAAGGATCTAGGTCAGAGGCAAGAACTCAGGAGCTGGCGGACCGTTGCCACCAATTAGCTGCTTCCACAGATTGGCCACGGGTGCGGTCATCTCGGGGGCGGCTACCGGGCAGGTAAACACGTCGGCGACAAAACGGAACGGACGGGTCGGGCGATAGGCGGAAACCGTCGATTCGGGCCGGGCTGATTTCTCAGCAACTCGGAAAATCTCGGTCTTGCCAACGGCCGTGTCGGTCGTAGTCAACGCATGCCGCCCCGCAAAAATGCCGAAGGCGGCGACGCTGTGAGATGTGGTTGTGAACTGCGTAATCACGTCTGCTTCGCTCCTTCGTGTTAGGGGCGCAAATCTTGCGCTGGAACTAGACGGAACTACGCATCGACTGTTCTGTCAAGTGAATTACTTCGAATGCTGCGCTCAACAAAGAAATTGTCTCTCCTCGGCTGCTGAACCTGGGCTCAAACCCGGGGTTGGAATGAAGCCTTCGTCTGCGAGGTTCCCCCAATTGTGAAGACTCCCCAACGCCCCCTCCGAGTCGCCGTGTTGCTCGTCGTTTTCGCGTTCATTGCGGCGGCCTGCACCAATAGTTCTTCCAGCTCAGACAGCATCGCCACCTCATCTGAGCTGTTCGATGCGGCCGGTGAAACCGTGACGCTCGCCGACTTTTCTGGACAGCCCGTGGTGCTCAACTTCTTCGCCGCGTGGTGTGCCCCCTGCCGAGCCGAACTGCCCGAGTTCGAGCAGGTCAGCAACGAACTTGACGGTTCTGTGCAATTTGTCGGCGTGAGTACCGATTTCGAACAAGATGCTTGGCAGTCTCTCGTCGAGGAGACCGGCGTAACGTTCCCAACGTTCTTTCAGCCGTCGCAGGAACTGTTCAAATCATCGGAGAGTTTGGGCATGCCCACCACCGTCTTCATCGACGCCGACGGTCGAGCCCAGCACACGTTCTCGGGTCGCCTCAGCGAAGCTGACCTCAAACGACTCATCAACGAACACCTAGGGGTGTAGCACCTCAGCGGCCGCCCGGTATTGATTGGAAAGGTGTCCGTCTTTACCGAGTCCGAGCCACCAGAGTCGGAGTCTGCCTCCGGATCGATCGATCACCATCTCGATGTGATCACCGGGCTGCACACCAGCGCCGTGTTCGATCAGGAGACGGGCGCCGCGGCCAATCGGCGCGTCCAGGGCGTGGTGAAGCGCCGACCAGTAGACCAGGTTGTTCATGTGACCGAATCGATCAAAGTCGGTCCATCGGGGCGTCCACTGCAGGCGCTCCCCTTCGGCAATGAGGTCCTCGCTCGGTCGTGAGATGCGTTGTTTGGCTGAGACCTTCCGGCCTTGGGCCGACGGGCTGTAGATCTCAAGAAATTGGTCGGAGAGTCGTCGGGGTCGTAGCTCGGCGGGTTCGATGGACACCCAGAGGGTTGCCACTTCGTAGCAGGGCCCCGAGGTGTTGTGAACCGATACGCGACGCTCGGCCCAGGTTCGGCCGAGCCCACCGCAGAAGGTGGTGAGAGTCAGAGGCTCATCGACGGTGGCCGGTTGCACGATGTCGACCACCGTCGACCGGGCGATCCAGGCCAGGTCCTCTTGCAGGCCCGAGTCGTTGGTGTCGTCGTTGGACAGTGTTTGTGAGTATCGGACGAGCGCGTCAAGTCGGAGGTGACCGTCCGCGGAGCTGTCGTTCAGCCGCACACGGTCGGTCATACTGAAACTCCGCCCCACACCGGGCGCGTCAATCATCTCAAACTCTTCGAGCACGGCCGCGCTATTTCTGGGAGGTGACGGGCGAAACGACTGGCTTCGGCTCCGCGAAGACCGTCGTTCGGTAGTGCTGGAGTTCCTTGATGCTCTCGCGAATGTCGTCCATCGCTCGATGCGCCGCTTCCTTTTTCGGACCGGTGTTCAGAACTTCGGGGTTCCAACGGCGGGCGAGCTCTTTGATCGTCGAAACGTCGACCGAACGATAGTGGAGGAACTCCTCGATCTCGTTGGCGTGCACGCTGAGAAAGCGACGATCCATACCAATCGAGTTGCCACACAGGGGAACCGTTCGTTCCGCCGGAATGTGGGTCTTGAGGAACGCAAGCGTTTCATCGATCGCCTGCTGAAGGGTGACCTTGGACGACTTGATCTCGTCCAGGAGACCTGACTTCGTGTGCATCTCAACAACGACTTGATCCATCATTGAAAGCTCTTCGTCTGTTGCGTGCACCACGATGTCGGGTCCCTCGGCGATGATGTTGAGGTCGTCGTCGGTCAGTAACGTTGCGAATTCAACTATCACGTGCTTGGCCGGGTCAAGTCCGGTCATTTCGAGATCCATCCAGGCGAGCATCCCTGCACGTTACAACAGGGATAGGGCAGTAGCGTCAGTGGGGTGACAGTTCAGGTTCCATTCGCAGCGGTGCGTGACGACGCACCCGATGTTCCACTTCCGATGAGGGCGGGCGATGCCGCCGCCGACTTGCGAGCCGCCGAGGCGTTCGTTCTCGATCCGGGGGAGCGGGCGATGGTTCCTACCGGCTGGTCGGTTGCAGTCCCTTCAGGCATGGCAGGGCTCGTTTTGGCTCGGAGCGGTTTGGCGTTCAAGCACGGCATCGCGCTGGTGAACAGCCCGGGCCTCATCGACAGCGGTTATCGGGGCGAGTTGCGGGTGATCCTGATCAACCTTGGAAGCGAACCGTTCTCGGCCGAGGCTGGCGAACGCATCGCCCAGTTCATGGTGATCTCGTTGCCCGACACCGCCAACGTGGTCGTCGATGAGTTGCCAGAGTCTGTTGATGGCAGAGGGACGGCGGGGTTCGGTAGCTCAGGTACCGCCTGAGTTCGGTCGATCTACGGTTGTGAACGCAGGCCCGGTGAGCAGCGATCCTCTGCGGCGGATGGCACCTATGAAGGCGGTCGTCGATGTCCTGCCCCGCGACGATGGCACCTGGTCCACCGAGCTCAAGTGGGACGGGATGCGTCTGATGATGCATATGGCCGACGGTGAGCTGATCATGCGGTCGGCCTCTGGGCGTGACACCACCAAGGCGTTCCCAGAGTTGTTGCAGCTTGCCGATCACCTTCCCGATGGCACAGTGCTCGATGGTGAGGCAATTGTGATGGTGGACGGCGAGCCGTCGTTCAGGGCTCTCCAACACCGAATCCATGTAGATCGACCGTCGTCGAAGCATCTTTCCGAGTACCCGGTCAAGTTCGTCGTCTTCGACGTTTTGTGGTTCGGGGGGCACGACATAACCTCATTGCCTTTTTCGCGACGACGCGATGCGCTTGAACAAACCGTGGACACCGGCCCGTCGTGGTTGGTTTCGATCCTCAGTCAGGGGGCGCCACAGGACCTCTTCGATGTCGCCGCTGCCCGCGGACTCGAGGGCGTGGTCTGCAAACGATTGGACTCGCCCTACGTGCAGGGTCGGTCAGCGCATTGGCGAAAGATCAAAGTGCGTCCTCGAACCGACATGGTGATTGGCGGCTGGAGTTTGGGGTCTGGGGCACTTTCGAAGACGATCGGTTCCCTCGTCGTTGGAATTGCTCATCCCGATGGATACCTGTGCGCCGGATCGGTTGGGTCCGGCCTCACCGATGCAGATCGCAAATTTCTTCGTTCCAGGTTCATCGAACGGGAGTCTTCACCGTTCTTCAACAGCGAGGTTGTCACCGGCCCCGACCCGGTCGTGTGGGTGGAGCCAGAAATCGTGGCCGAAATTGGCTTTGCTCGATGGGATGAGGGCATGCCGTTGTGGCAACCAACATTTCATGGCATCAGAGCCGACGGTGACCCGTCCGGAACCCAATATCGTCTGTAGTTGTGAACGACGAACTGCGAGTGGAGTATCCGTGTGATCCCGCGTTGCGTTCTGTCGGTCGGGTGGCGGTGATCGGTGTCTTGCTTCGGCTGCGAATGCCCATGATGGCGGTCGAGCAGTTTCGTGGCGAGTTAGATGCTGCGCTCGCCGCTGTTGCGGGGTCGTGCAAAGATCCTGGAGCGATCCTGTCGGTGCACGTCCGCTGGGCCGAGGCCGATATCAACGTCATCGTGACCGGTCCCGAAGGCGTTGAACGGTTGTCTCGCCCGCGAATTCACCGCTGAACGACACCAGAGGTAACCAATCTGGACAGAAAATGGTCATACCTGTTCGCGGCAAATCGTGCGAAATTCGAGATCGGTCCTTGCTGCCTACCGACCGGTCGGTAGGCTGGAGGTCATGGTGCTCTCGACCGACGTCCGATTCCTTGGAGATCTCGAACCAGAAGCCGAGCGACTGCTCGAACGACACCTGGCTTCGGTGAAGGAATGGCACCCGCATACCCTGGTGCCCTACAGCCGCGGTCGTGACTTCGAACCCGACTACGAGTGGTCTCCCGAAGAGTCAGACCTGAGTCCCGAGGCTCGCAGCGCTCTGTTCGTGAACCTTCTGACCGAAGACAACCTTCCCTACTACTTCCGCGATATTGAGCGCATGTTCGGCGCCGACGGAGCCTGGGGTGAATGGGTTCGCCGGTGGACAGCCGAAGAAGGGCGTCACGCCGTCGTGATCCGTGACTACCTCACCGTGACTCGTGCCATCGATCCGGTCGCGCTTGAGCGGGGTCGAATGGTGCAGATGAGCACCGGAGAGGTTCCCCAACCTCCGTCCGCTGCAGACGGCATGTGTTATGTGGCGCTCCAGGAACTGGCAACGCGGATCTCTCACCGCAACACCGGCACGCACATTGAGGACAAGGTGGGCTACAACATCATGCGTCAGGTCGCCATCGATGAGAACCACCACTTTTTGTTCTACCGCGACATCGCCTCTGCCGGATTCGCCCACGATCCTTCGCAGATGATGAAGGCATTGGAACGTCAGCTCATTGGATTCGCCATGCCAGGAACCGGAATTCCCGACTTCGCCGAGCACTCCAAGCTGATCGCTTCCGCGGGCATCTACGATCTCATCGCCCACTTCGACAAGATCATCGAGCCGGTGGTCCTGCGCGAGTGGAAAGTGGATCAGATCGAGGGCCTTGATGCTGAGGCCCAGCAGGCGCAGGAGCGCGTGATGAAGTACATCAACAAGAGCCGCAAGGTAGCCGAGCGCATGCGCATCAAGCGCGAAGCCAAAGCCGCGGCAGCCAGCGCAGCCGCGTAGCGTTTCGACGTCCGCTCGACGACACGGGGCCTAACCCGATGTCAGACGGAGCTCATACATCACTGGCCACAGTTTGCCGGTGACAAAGTAGGTGTCGGTGCTGGCCCGATAGGCGATGCCATTCAGGACCGAGTTTGTTGGTTCCACGCCATCGGGAACGAGTTCTGTGAGATCGAGCCGGCCGGTGACCCGGCCGCTGGTGAGATCGATCGAGATGATCTCTTCGGACTGCCATATGTTGGCCAGCACATGGCTGCCAGTGCACTCGAGTTCGTTGATTTGCAGCACCGGCTGACCACGTTCGTCGACCACCGGCACCACCCGCTGAATTTCGAACGTCTCCGGATCCCTGATCGTGAGTTCTGAGCTCCCGTTGGACATCACCAACGGCCGACCCGCACCGCCCAGTTCGGTGGTGCACAGCCCCCATCCTTCGCCTTCGTAGGAGATCGGCTCACGCGCTGGCTCCAATGTGTCGGCATCGGCGATGAACAGAAGTCCCGAGGTATACGTGAGCTGATACACCAGGCCGTCACGAACGGTCATTCCCTCACCAAAAAGGGTCGCTTCGAGCGGAGCCTCTTGCAGAACCTCACCGGTTTCGGGATCGGTGATCCGTAGGTCACTCTCGCCCCGCAAACCGGTGCTTTCATACAGTTCAGAACCCACGAATTCCAGCCCCTGGGTGAATGCGGTGCTGTCGTGGGGAAAGCTGTTCACTACCTCGAACTGGATCGCCCCGGAGAGCGGGGGTGCGCTCGCAACCACCGTTTGCACCGTTGTCGGTGTCGTTGCGAGCACCGTGGTGTCGGGAATCGGCTCCGATGTGAGGGTTGGCCGGGCGGCGCTTGTTGAACACGCGGTAACGGCAAGAGAAGCTGCTGTGATCCAGCAGGCTCGGCTCGTCGACCTACTGATCGAGCGTAATCTCATACAGCACATCCCATCGTTTGCCGGTGACGAACCAGGTTTCGGTGCTTGGACGATAGGTGAGGCCGCTGAGGACGTCGGTCTCGGCTAATCCGGCCGGGGTGAGTCCCGACAGATCAGCGAGCGCGACCACTTTTCCGGTGTCGATCGACAGCTGTGCAATCCCCCCGGTGGCTCCGAGGACCGCCCAGATGGTCTCGTTGTCACAGCTGAGATCGGCGAGCGTGGGTAGAGGCTGATCTCCCAACAGCGGGGTGAGCGTCTCGATGACCTCGAACGTACTGCTGCTGAGCAGGTGAATTTCACCGCTAGAGGTGCTGACCGCCGTTTGGCTTGGAGAGATCGTGCAGGCGCCGTATACCTCAACCGACAGTCGCTCCTCGGAGAGCAGACTGAGATCGGTCAGGTTGAATCGCTGAACGATTTGTTCGCGTTGGGTGAACTGCAGCCCAACCGCGTTCGAACCGTCTCCGCTTGTCGAAATACCGCTTGCATAGAGCTCAGGCTCCAGTCCGGTGCTCTGCACGAGATCTCCCGCGGTGAGATCGATGACCCGACGCGACGATCGACCATAGAATCCGGTGCTCTCGATCAGTTCGGTCTCAGACAGCATTGCGAGTGATTCGGTGACTGCGGTGCGGTCGTGCGGGAAGACTTCGACCACCGATGGATTCAACACGGTGACCTCCTCGGCTTCGAGGTCGATGTCTTCCAGGTTGAGAATCTCGAGACCTGGAGGACGCCCCGGAACCACGACCGTGGGGGCCGCAGCCGGCTGTGACCCGACGGTGGTGTCAGTGGTGGACGGTGGTGCAGTGGTCACCGTGACGATGCTTGTGGTCGTCGTGGTCGTTGGTGTCGACGACGTCGGTGGTTCGCTGGGGGTAGTGCAGCCAATGGCCCAAAGGCAGAGCACGACAACGAGCGGGCCGAGAGGCCCGTGGTGGACTCGCTGCATACCGCCGATGATAGATGACGAAGCTCGCGAGTCGACGTTGCCGTTCGTGGCTTTATCCGCCCGTCAGACGAGCCTTGGCAGCGCGGCTGCGTTCGAGGAGTGCCGCTGGAATCTGATCAGCCACACCGCCCCCACCGCTGGCTGCTACCGCTGCGACCGGTGCTGCGGCTGCGCCTGCCTCGGCGGCCTTGGCCCTGGCTTTTGCTTCGGCCTCACGGTCTCGCCATTCCTGGTACATGCGGGGCCGGACGAGGTTCTCGTGGTCAACAGCGCTCACCAAGTCGCCATCGGCGAACCGCACCCAGTATCGCTTCCAGTCATCGAAGCCGCTGACCAGCTTGACCTTGCCCCGCTGTCCCTCGACATGACCGTCGATAGGGTGAACGAGCATGACTTTTTCGCCACGCTTGAAGGGTGTGTCGAGGGTGATGTTCTTCTTTGGCATGCGTGCCTCCGGTGGGATTCGAACCCACGCTCTTCGGATTAAAAGTCCGCTGCCTTACCGCTTGGCTACAGAGGCAGAACCGGCGTCGCCGGATCAACCTGCATCGTATCTTGAACCAGGCCTTCGTGTAACCGAGAATCGCTGGGCAACAGAGATTCCAACGGCGTGATTACTAGCCGAGGTGTTCAGCTTCGGCGAGCATGCGCCCGAGAATCACGTCGAATAGTGCGAGGAGCACGGCCTTGACGGTTCGGCGGTCGCGGGCGTCGCAGGTGAGAACCTTCACCTCGGGCCGCAACTGCAGCGCGGCAGCAACCTCTTCTGGGGTGTGGTGTTGCTCGGCATTGAAGGTGTTTAGTGCGACCACAAACGGGATTCCGCGGGCCTCGAAGTAGTCGATGGCGAAGAAGCTGTCGGCGAGGCGGCGAGAATCGACGAGAACAACGGCGCCGAGAGCACCCTCGACAAGGTCGTCCCACATGAAGCCGAACCGATCCTGGCCGGGAGTGCCGAACAGGTACAGCACGAGGCTGTCGTCGATGGTGATTCGTCCGAAGTCCATGGCGACCGTGGTGGTGGTCTTCGTCTGAACCTGGGAGGTGTCATCGACCCCGATGCTGGCCGCAGTCATAGATGCTTCGGTGCGCAGCGGATCGATTTCCGAGACGGACCCGACGAGCGTGGTCTTTCCGACGCCGAAGCCGCCGGCGACGACGAACTTTGCTGATGCTGGATTGTTGTTACTCACGGTGCCTCCAAGGCATTTGCCGTCACGATGGTGAGGTTCATCACAACGCCCGAACACCGGCTGCGAGCCGCTGTATCAAGTTGATGTCGGCCGCCGCGGAGGCGGAGACAGTTTTGAATGGGCTGAGATAGCCGTCTTCGATGAGATCGCCGACAAGAACTTTGGCAATTCCCAGCGGAATTCGTAGGTGAGCGGAAATTTCGGCAACCGAGAGCGGCCCGCGACACAAGCCAATGACTTGGGAAGCCTCGAATCTGAGGCGGGAAGGGTCGGCACCGGTCGTCCGCACCATTGTTTCCATGTTCAGATAGGTCAGGTTCGTGCGCGTTCGTCCTGCCGTCACGAGGAACGGCCGGATGAAGTCATCATCGCTATCTTCCATGAATACTGGTTCGTCGGACATAGGGGACCTCGGTTAGACCGAAAGCGTGTTTTTCAGACGCTTGATGAGCTCGGGGGTGAGGACCCGGCCAGCGCGTTCGGCAAACAGCGTCATTTCATAGGCGACAGCCCCGATATCTGAGTCCTTTCGGGCCAGCACACCCAAGACCGAGCCGTGGGCGATGTTGGCAATCAGGAGGTAGCTGCGGTCCATTTCGATCACGATGCGGTGGACGCTGTTCTCGGCAAAGCAACGTGCGGCTCCCCGGGTGAGGCTGGCGAGACCCGACGTGATCGCGCCGAATTGATCGGCCGTTGCGGTCGGCAGGCCGGCCGATGCGGCCAGCTTGATGCCGTCAGCCGATACGGCCAGCGCGTCTTCAACACCGCTGGTGGCGCTAACGAAGTTGTCGAGAAGCCAGGCGAATTGCTCTTCGCCCGATTGGTTTGGATTTTCCTGGCTCACTGGTTGGATCCTTCTGGTTCGATGTCGCTGTCTTGGAGACCTCGGTTAACACCACTGGAGAACGCCGACATCATCGAGGAGAAGCCAGTGGCCGCCTCCTGCGGATTGGTGTCGACGGGGGCGGGTCCGGTCGGCGTGAGTCCTGCTGGCGGTACCGCCGAGCCTGGAACTCTGGTGGGCAAACCAGCGGACGGAAGTGGGGCGTTCGACGCGGGCGGTGTCGGATGCTGGAGGCCGGGCACCGGACGGCGTCGTTCGCCCTCGGCAGGACCTGCGGCCGGTCGGTGCTGCGGCTGCGGCGAAACCTGTGCTGGTGCCTGCTGCTGTGGTCGGTGTTGTACAGGGGGTGCAACCTGAGCCTGCGGGACGGCTTGACGGGTCTGGGGTTGAGGCTGCGCAGGGGGTGCGGTCTGTGGCTGAGGCGCTTGACGAGCCACATCGGATGTGGGCTGGGCGATGGCACCGCGGGTGGGCAACGGACTTGTCGGTTCCGGCTGCGATATGGGGGGGAAGGGCTGGGCGGCCGGAGGCTGCGCTGGCTGTTGTAACCGCAGGGGTTCCGGTACCGGCGTGGCGACCTCGGGAATCGGTGTGATGGGGTCGGGGATCTGATGAACAGGCTCGGAGGAGACCACGGGCTCGGGGCGCTGCTCCGGCAGGGCAATGGGTTCAGGTGACAGCGAGGCCGGCGGGGTGTCGGCCAGCTGCGGGAGATCCTCAACCGGCAAAGCGCTCTCGACTGGAGGCAGGCTCGCCAGGTCCAGAATGCCCGCGTCGCCGGCTGGGGCGTCGTCGTCGAAGGCCAACACGTCGTTGGGAATCTGAATTCGGGCGACGGTGCCCTGCCGCGCGCCAGGCACAAGCTGTACCTCGATGCCATGTCGATCCGCCAGGCGGCCAACGACGAACAGGCCGAGAAAGCGAGTGGGGGCGAGGTCCAGCTGAGGGGGGTTGTTCAGCCGCTGGTTGTTCTCGAACAGCTCCTGTTCGGACATGCCGATGCCGTGATCGGTGATGCTCATGAGGTAGCCCTCGGCGGTGCTTTGACCGTCGATGGTGACCGCGGTCGATGGATCCGAGAACGACAGAGCGTTTTCGAGCAGCTCGGCAAGAAGGTGGGTGACGTCGACGACCACCGCACCCTGAATGAGGGTGGGATCCATTGGGTTAATTACGATCCGCTGGTACTTCTCGACCTCGGTGAGAGCGCCACGGGTGGCTTTTTCGAGAGCGACAGGCTTGGCCCACTGACGGGGAGCCTGCGAGCCGGCCAGAACCAGGAGGCTCTCGGCGTTTCGACGCATTCGGGTAACCATGTGGTCGAGGGCGAACAGAGACTCGAGCGTCTCGGGGTTCTCTTCGGTACGCTCGAGCTCGGTGACCATCCCGATCATGCGCTGCAGCAGCTGCTGATTACGGCGACCGAGGTTCACGAACATGTCCGAGACGTTCCGGCGAGAAATTGCCTGTTCGGTCGCCAACGTGTGCGCAGTGGTCTGCATTTCGTTGAACGCTCGTACGAGATCGCCAATTTCGTCGTTCGACGAGGTCTTGATCTGGGGAGGATCTGAGATCTCGGCGAGACCACGACTGGTGCGCAGCCGAGCGATGAGGGCCGGCAGCTGAGCGTTGGCGACGTGGTCGGCTCGGTCGACGAGTTCGTCGAGCGGCGCTGAGATGGAACGGTTGATCGTGTACAACATGCCCAGCAGCACGATGGCGCCGACTGCAGCGAGCAGACCGAACAGCTGGCGTTCAGCGATCGTCTGGTCGTGACGATCCTGGATCAGAACATCGAGGGCGCCGTCGTGGGCGCGGTGGGCGGAGTCGACCACAACTCGACGGGCCATCACCTGATCGAGAGCGCTGTCGGCGCTGACACGGAACTCGTTCGATGTAAGGCCCTGTACCGCCACAGCTTCGGTTGCAGTGAGGTTCTGGGCTGCCTCAGACAGCAGTGCTTCATTGAAGCGATTGAGGTCTTCCGGCAGCGCAAGACGCAACGCATCTTGCTGGCTTCGATCTGCCTCGGCGAACGCTCCGGCGATCTCAACGACGCGGGGGCTGTCGGTTTCCTGCTCGGCGAAGTACTCGAGCCAGGCGCGATCTCGGGTCTCTAGCGAGTTGCCCATGTTGATCGAGACCAAGAGCTTGGTGAATAGGTCGGCGTCGGTCACCTGATCGAGGTCGAGGCCGGTTTCGCTCTGCATTGCGTCGCTGGCATCGTTGTAGAAATTGATGGCTAGCCACGCGTCATTTGTGGACCGAGCCTGCTGAAGAGCCGACCGCAGGTTCGTTTCACCCGCTTCGGTAAGTCCGTCGCGTTCGATGACGAGGTCGAGTGCGCCGTCGGTGGTCGCCGCCAGGGAATCGAGGGCTCCTTGGCCAATCCCAGCGTCAAGTCGGCTGAGGCGTTCTGTCGCCAACGCGCTGTTGAATTCCTGCTGCGCTTGGTTGACAAGAATAATCATGTGCGAAGTCGCCGCTGCGTTGTCGGCAACCGTCCTGCTGCGAAAACCGAGAGCAGCAATGCCACCCAGGGCGAGCAAAGGTACTGCGAAGAGTGCAACTAGTTTTGTCTTGATCCTCAAGGGGGATTCCTCTCGCGTCTTAGCGGTTAATCTCAAACGCTCCTTTGGTCGTCGGCGATAAAGCGAGCCCAATTGAGCAAAATCTTCCGCGACGCAGTGAGAGGGGTCGTTTGCCCCATTATTCGGGTCGAATTACTGCTCAATGAACGGCGGTTCCGGCCGAATCTATGTAGAGCGGCAAACAGCCGTCCCTACGGAGCTGCAATGGAACCGCGCGTGACGTCACAACGGAGAAGTTCCATGATGCACCGCCTTCGCGCGGGGCTTCCCATCTCGCCCGAAGAAGCGGATACGTGGGTCGATGTTCCATACAGCATCCAGCAACTCCATGCGCTGCTCCAACGCGAGATCGACTCCGCCAAGAGAGCAGAAACGTCCGTGCTGGTTTTCCGCCTCAAACATCGCCCGTTTGGTGTCCACCTGGACGACAACACCCAGTTTGGTGAACTGCGACCCGAGCTGCGAGACCGTCTTCAGTCGGTTCACCCAGGAGTCCGGGCGGTCGGATCACAATCGGGAGAAGTCATTGGGTTCGCACCCTCACTGTTGCGCCGAACCGACGGCGAAGCACTGCTGAACGAACTGACCAAGTCATTGACCGAACCCGTGACTGTCGACGGTCTGAGAGTCCTTCTCGGCCCACGCAGTGGTGGCGCCGTGCTCGACTCAGAGCTCGACGGCGTCGATGATTTGCTGTCGGCAACCAAGCTCGCCCTTGGCGAAACCGACGCCTCGCGGGTCGCCGTCATGTTTCACCCTTACCAACGGGCGCGACAGTCGCGCACAATCGAGATGGCGCGGGCGCTGCACGAGGCCGTGGTTAACCGGTCGCTGTCGGTTCGCTACCAACCCGACATCGATCTTCGTACCGGACGGATCGCGGCCATCAAGGCCTACGCCCACTGGCACCCAGAAGGTTCCGGGGTCGTTCTCAACAGTGATCTATTTGAAGCCGCGGAGAAGGCCTCTCTTCTCGTCCCCATCGGACGGGAAGTCATCGAAGAGGCGCTCCGATCAATCTATGGCTGGATCACGACCGGCTTGCTCGATCAGACAACGGTCTGGGTCAACGTGCACCCGGTCGAAGTGCTCGCCCCGGACTTCGGTAAAGCGATGGCCACTGTGGCCACGTTCGATCCGCGTTTGCGACTTGGGCTGGAACTCACCGAAAATCCGACCGAGGACCAGGGGTTCATCTACGACGTTCTCCGCACCCTCGTGGCAAAAGGTGCCGCCGCCGCAATCGGTGGGTTCGGCACCGGGTACCTCAACATGGCCGAGTTCCAGCAACTGCCGTTCTCTGCGGCCAAGATCGATCGCACGCTTACCAAACAGATGACCGGTAACGACGCCTCCGCTCGCCTTGTCGAGGCGGTGGTTGGACTCGCGGGTCTCTTCGGCCTGGAAGTGACCGCCCACGGAATCGAGACAGCAGAGCAGGTGCGCCGCCTCCAAGAATATGGGTGTGCGACCGGCCAAGGCTTCTACTTCGCTCGTCCGATGGACGCCGCCGAAATGCAGGAAATGCTCACCCAAATCAAGATGGGCAACAAAGTCTTCTAGTTGCTTGTTCCCCTTCAGGAGGACTCCGCGGAACCGGAGGGGTTCTTTTCCGCAACGTGGCGAACGCACCGCGGATCGCCTGAGCCAACGAGGGCTCAGTTCCTAACGATGTTTTGGGTAGACCGAATGCGTTCACTCACGAAACCTGCGTTCTCCCCTTCAGGGGGACCCCTCCAGAGCCGGGGGCTGCTCTTTTGCGCTACGTGGCGAACGCTCCGCGGATCGCCTGAGCCAACGAGGGCTCGGTGCTTCCCGGAGGGATGAGGGCGTTGCTGTGTGGAACGGTGAGAACCCGCGGTTGGTTAGTGTCGCGCCGAAGGCAAAGCAGCCCCCGGCGTTTGAGGGGCCCCCGGAGGGACAACGCAGGTTTCGTGAGTGGACGCAATACGTTTACCCACAGGCTTGCAACGATGTTTTGGTAGACCTGCGTTGTCCCCTTCAGGGGGACTCCGCGGAACCGGAGGGGTTCTTTTGCGCTACGTGGCG
>CALHFG010000060.1 GCA_938029215.1 uncultured Acidimicrobiales bacterium
GGAACGCGTCGTCCAGACCCAAAACGATGGAGCCGTCCACCGTGTAGGCGCGGGCTTCAAGCGCGGCAGCAACATCGAGGATCCGAACCCAAAGTGCCTCCGCTATCGAGTGAGTCAGTTGCCGAGGGTCGCTGAGGATCCATGGCAGCACGTCGTCGGCGGGCGCGTTCCAGTAGGTGACATTGGGGAACAGATCTACCGTCGACACGAACTGCCACAACGCACGGCGGGCGGCGTCGTTGTCGGTGATGAGCTCGATCACGCTGATCTTGCCCTCGGGGCCCTCCGGGTTCCAGTCGAGCTTGGTGCGGTAGCGCACATATCCCACCGGTCGGCCATCGACGGAGGCGACTACCCACCGCTGTTTCGACTGTCCTTCCCTGAACTCCTTATGGTCCATGAACACCCGATGTTCCCAATACCAGTCGGGCCGTTCATACGAGCCGGGCCGGCTTGCCGTAGCCATATCGAAGATGGCGGGAACGATTGAGCGGGCCGCGTCGGTGTCGATGAGCTTCAATGCGACGCCAGGCTCGGGCGCAATCGATGTCTTCCGTGCGTCGAACCCCACCTCACGCCATTCCGACGCGGGCCCGTATCCAAAGCGAGAGTAGATCCCGTACTCGGTGGCCCATAGAGCGGCCACGGGCTGCCCCCGATCGATCGCCTGCCGAAGGTGTAGTTCCATCATGCGCGACAGCAGGCCGCGCCGCCGGTGAGTGGGGAGGACCGATACCACCGTGGTGGCCGCCATCGCCACCTCGTTGCCGGGGACTCGGAGGTTGAAGTCGAACGAGCTAAACGTCCCCACCATTTGGTCGTCGTCGAACGCTGCGATCGACGTCTCGGTTGGGAAGGATGCGGCAAACCGGGCGTCGAGCTCTGCGTCCGGTTCATGATCCCCACCGAACGCCCTCACAATCGAACGTTGGAACTCGGGCCGGTCGTCCTCTTCGAGGAATCGAACATCCACAGTCATAGGGCAACGCTACCGGTCGCTGCTCTTGCTAGCCGGAGATTTCCAGGACGGTAAATGCACTTAGTGACCCGCCGAACAGGCGAAAGACGACAACAATGGTCGATAGGAGGATCTATGGAAGCACCTGGAAGTGACATCAAAGTCGGCGGAACCCGAGGCGGCTTCGGCACGTTTGTTGCCGGCGCAGCCCTTGCCGCAGTGTCGGCATGGTTCTTTGTCGACTCGGTCCGGGTCGTCGGTGGCCACGGAGGGTTCATCTCCGGCCGCTTCGGTGGCGGTGGCAGCAGCGGCATCATCTTCCTACCACTGTTTGTCTCAATCGTCTGGCTCTTCGTCAACGCCAAGAAACCATGGCCGTGGGTGCTGTTCGCCGTGGGGGTCGCCCTCATCGGGATCGACATCATTTCGAGTCTTCGATTCTGGTTCGACCTGAAGCTGTCCTACTTCTTGATCATGCTGTTCGGCTTCGCTGCCGGCCTGGGCATGATCATTCGAGCGATGCAGGCGATGCCCAAAGAGTTCCTGAGCTCCTAGCTCTTCGCCCTACAGCGTGGCAAGCGACGTAGGTAACCCAAAACCAAACCGGCCCAGCGGCTCTAAGGTGCGCGGTGCCACCATCGCATGCTGCGACGCCACGTGCACGTCCCGAAAGACCCGTTGCAACGCACTGGTGTTATAGACCGCGGCTCCGCCAGCAGCGGTGTAGCAAAGGTCGACAGCTTCAATCGACCGCTTCATTCCCGCGGTTGCCGCCAAGCGAAGCTCGACCCGTAACTCATCGCTGATGCCAGAACCGGCCTCGATGGTCTTCCAGGCTCGATCCGAAACCGACAGGAGATAGGACCGAGCTTGACCAACGGCGGCCTGAGCAGTAGCTAGCTCGCTCTGCACCACGGCTCGTTCGGCCAAGGACTTCGACGAACTCTGCGGCTTCTTTTCACCTAGCTCCACCAGCTCAGCGATGGCCCGATCAGCCAGACCGATGGCGACCGCGGTCACGCCGCAGGCCAGCGCTCCGAAAAAGGAAAATTGACCGGCTGCGCCATCGACGACCGGCGAGGCACCGGCGAGCTGAGCCCAACGACCGTCGGGCACAAACGCGTCGGTGACTGCGTAGTGGGTGGAGCCCGTACCTTTGAGCCCGCTCACATGCCAGGTGTCCAGTAATTCAACATCGGCCGGGTCGAAGAACACGAAGGGAGCGGGAGAACCATCGGGAGCGGTCGTTGGGTCGCCGTTGGCGTCGACCACCATCACGCCACCGCCGATCCAGGTGCAGTGATCGATCCCTGACCCCCACGCCCATTCGCCGGTGACCTGCAGCCCGCCTTCCACCACGGTGGCTCGACCCGCTGGCATGCCGAATCCGCCGGTGCAGCTGGCCGGGTCGGCAAAGATCTTCTCGGCCCAGTCGGGGCGAACCCGATAACCCGCCAGTGCGGTGGTGTTGGCGATCATGGCGCACCAACTAGCGGCACCATCGGCCCGGCCGATCTGAGCGAGCGCTTCGATCCCGTCGGAGATCGTGGCTCCCGGCCCTCCGTAGGCGGGCGGTGTCCACAGCCGGAACGCGCCCGCTTCGGTGAGAGCGGTCACGACCGCAGGATCGAGGCAGCCCGCCTGCTCGCTTGCGGCGGCCCGGTCGTTGGCCACAACGCACGCCTCATCCAGTGTGATCATGCCCCGAGACTAGATGGGCAGCGGGCAGTGCGTGAAACGCTATGCGGCTTGCACAACCCGTGACCCACCCGAGGCAAGCTTCTCTACTTGGATACCGGCTGGTAGTGCATCACGGAGGGCGCCGACGTGGGTGATCACGCCGATCGTGATGCCATCGGATCGGAGTTGGTTGAGCATCTCGATGGTGTCTTCGATTGCGCCCTCGTCGAGCGATCCGAATCCTTCGTCGATGAATACCGAGTTGATTGCGGTTGCGCCGCTACTGGACAACACATCGCTCAAACCAAGAGCCAAACTGAGCGAGGTGTAGAACGTTTCGCCGCCCGACAGCGTGGTGACCTCTCGCTCGCCGCCGGTATGGGAGTCGATCACCTTCAGATCGAGGCCCCACTCGCCAGCACCCTTGATCGCTTGATCGGCAACGACCAGCTGGTAACGGCCACGGCTCATCGGGTCGAGCCGAAGGTTCGCCATCGACACGACCTGATCCAGATGTTGGCGAAGAATGAACCCTTCCAACCCGATTCGTGATGCACCCTTCGCATTGCACAGATCAGCCACCGCCGCGCTGGCATCGGCGGCGGTCTGAAGAGCGACAAACTGCTCGCCCTTCTCTTCCCAACGGGCGATCAATGCCGTTGCCTGTTCGATCAGCTTTTCGGCTCTGGTTCGGACTTCGGTCGCCTCGGTTACCGCAAGATTGGCTGCCACCTGCTCGGTTTCGAGACTGCTCAGGTCGGGTGCGGTGTCGGGCAGCCCAAACTCGGCCAGTTGGGCGAGGGCAGCATCACAACGATCGGACTCGGATCGAAACGTCTCGGCCGCAGCTTCGAACCGTTTAACGTCGTCGAGAGGGAGCGACGCAGAGAGCGCTTCTTCGACGGTGGGGAACCCGGCGGCCGCGAAAGCTGCGTCGAACGACTCCTGCAACGTCTCACAGCGGGTGCTGGCGCGTTCGTGGGCATCGGTCAGCTCGATCTGTTTGCCGAGCGCCTGCGCCAACTGTTCCACCTGGGCGAGGTCGGTTTGGAAGTCGACTCCTTCCCACGGCGCCAGTCGCTTTTCGAGTTCGGCGATGCGGGCCATGTCTGTGCGAGCGTTTTCTTCCAAGCGAGTCTGCTGGGTGGTCAGGTCTACTCGCTGCTGAGCGATGGTCGCGGTGAGCGCAACCTGGGCGCTGAGCTGCTGGTTGGCATCGTCCCGAAGATCCGCCTCGGCCTTCACGGCGGCGAGATCTCCCTGCCGATAGACAAGCTGGCGCTGCAGATCCTCGGCCGCTAGATCAACGTCAGCCTGCTGCAGTTCTGACGTGGCGTTGTCGATCAGGTCGCCGAGTTGATCAACGGTAGAGGCACAGTCGGCGATGGACTGGTCGAGGTTCTGGCGGTCGTTGATGAGGCCGGCCACGACCGGTTCGAGCTCCACTCTCCGTCGCGCAGCCTCTTCGGCCTCAGTGAGAGACAGGTGCAGTTGCTGACGTTGTTGTTCGGCTTGGGTGGCGGTGAGCCCTGGCGGGATGGCTGTGGTGCTGGCGTGGAGAAGTGCCTCGAGCCGGTCGAGATCGGAGGCTGCCGCCGTCAACACTGCGGTTGCCCGATCGACGTCGGCCTGGCTAGTCACCGTGTCGTCGTTGTCTGGGACAGCTGGATTGGGATGATCGCAACTGCCACACACCGAGCATGGTTCCCCATCGACCAGATCCGCCGCCAAACGGGGCGCCACCGATCGGGCGAAACGAGCGGCGACGGCAGCCAACTGAGCCGCGGCGGCCGCTCTGCGGCCGCTGGCCTCAGCGACCTCGCCGGTGAGCCGAACAACGTCGGCGAACCTGGCCAGGTGCTGGTCGACCTGCTGCACTTCCGCCTGCAGGGAGGGGGTGGTGGCCTCGACCGAGCGCAGCCGCTCGACCTCGGTTTGGATCTCGGTGAGCGTGGTCAGTAGCTCGGTGCGGGACAGGTCGAGTTCGGCGCGGCGGCTGACTTGGCTGGCGTGCTCGGAGAGGGCGGCCTCGCGTTGGGTGGCCAACTTGATGTGGGCCTGGAGCGGAGCGAGCTCCTCAACGAGGTTGGCGTAGCGAAGCGTGGCCGCCGTGGAGCTGTCTACCTGGGCTTGAGCCGTTTGGGTTGCCGTCGCCACCGCCACCGTCTGCTCGTCCAGATCCACCAGCTTGGCGGCGCCACTGGCGATTTGTTCGGTGTATTCGGCCACCCGGGTAGCGAGATCGGAACGTTCCCCGCTCCACCGCACGGCGTCGTTCAACCCTTGTCGCCGCTGGTCGACCAGCTTCAGCGCCGCTGAGGCCGTGCCGCTGAGATCGATATCGTGTGGTCGGGCGAGTTGGGTGAGAGTGACTTGGAGATCCTCAAGTGATCGGCCACTCTGTTCCCGTTCCACGCGGGCAACTCCGAGGACTCGGTGGGCCTCGACCACCGGCGTGGCCCGACGGGATCGCTCGGCCGCGGCGGCGTTCCGTTCAATTGCTTCGCGGGCCTGATCTAGTTGGACCCGCAATTCCCGCTTTTGCTCTCGTTGCGTGAGCTTCTTGAGGATCTCTCCAGCACGGCCAAAGGCAGACGACGCCTCGCTGGCCTTGAGGGTGGCCGATTGCTCGGCATCGCGGAGCCAGGGAACTGCATGCGCGTTGACCACGGCCGTCGCGGTTCGAAGCCGGTCGACGATCGGGGCGTCGTCGTTGACGGTCTCGAGCACCACGACGCCATCGGGTAGTTCGATCGCATCCAGCTGGATGACAAGTGGTGCGGCCTCGGTGGCGATCGTTTCGTGAACGACCAAGGCGTCACGGGCAGCTGCGTCGGCGGCCTTTGCGTCGGCCACAAGGGCCTGCACCGCCTTGTCCACCAGGTCGGTTCCAAAGAGGGTACGGAACAGCAGCTTTCGGTCGCTGGACTTATCGACCAGCAGTTTCTTGAACTCGCCCTGGGGGAGAAGCCCGACCCGTTCGAACTGGCTCTTGTCTAGGCCGATCAGCTGACGGCACTGCTCGTTGACCTCAAGGGTCTTGTTGGCTACCGCTTCCCATTGCCCGGAGGTCCATCGGTAGAGGTACGCGGTAGCCGGCTTCTCCGTTGTTCCGGTGCCTTTGGTTTTGGGCCGCTCCTGGCGTGGTGACCGCACCACCTTCCAACGGTCGTTGCCAGCGGTAAACACCAGCTCAACCTGGGTTTGTTGGCGGGCCGACGCATGGTCGGAGCGGACCGATGTCTCGGGTCGCTGGCCCGGAAGTCGTCCGTAGAGTCCGAATGTGAGCGCATCGAAAATGGTGGTTTTCCCGGCCCCCGTTTCGCCCGTGACGCTGAACAGTCCTTTTTCTGAAAGAGGAAGGAAGTCGATGACTTCACGACCGGCGTAGGGGCCGAACCCTTCGATTGTCAGTTCACAGAACTGCATCAGGCGACGCCTTCGCTCTGGTCTCCCCAGAGATCGAGGGTCGACTGTTCGGTCTCGGGTGCCGACGGGCTCAGTGCATCGGCTTCGTCGGCCACGATGGCATCGATCAAATCAGAGCGAACCGCATCGACGTTGCCCAAATCGGCACCGGCATCGACCAGCGCACCGATGATGAGGTTGAACTGTTCAAGATCGGGCTCTGCCTGGGTGGCGGTTCGCAGAAACTCTTCCACCTGTTGAGCCAGAGATGTAGTGGTCTCATCGGCAAGGGATGCACGGCCCAATGACGTCTGCATCGACCGCTGACGAAGTTCGATGAGGTGGGGGAACACATCTTCGAGCCGTCGTTTTGCATTGGGAATGGGTGTTGGGTCGGTGAGGTCGACCCTTACCAGGTGCTCAACATCGGGTTCCATGGCGACGAGATCATGAAAGCTGCCCGACACGGTGCGAACCCCGCGGCCGACCGGAACGTCGATCAGGGTGGTGGAGCAGTCTCCGGCGGCGTCCATATCGACCAGAACAACCGACTTCTGGCCGGTCTCGCTAAAGGAGTAGGGGAGCGGGGTGCCGGAGTACCGGATGGTCTCGAGCCCGCGGACGGTTTGGGGGCGATGGAGGTGGCCGAGGGCCGTATAGCTGAACGCCTCGAAGATCTCTGCGCCGATGTGATCGGTGTTTCCCACCGTGATCGCCGGCGTGCGCTCGGAGTCACTGCCTTTGCCGCCGGCGATGAAGCCATGGGCGATCGACAACGACCGCATGCCCTCTGGGATCGCGGCGATAGCGGCTTCGGCGCAGGCGGTGACAACTTGATTGTGGGTGAATGGCCCCTCGGCGGGGTCGAGCAGGCCGAAGTCCGCTGGCATCATGCGGGGATCGAGAAACGGAATAGCTGCGATAGCGAGCGGGCCGTCGGAGTAGGTGCGAACCACCACATCGGCATCGCCGGAAGCACCTACGGGAAATCCGCCTCGAAGAATCAGGCCGCTGGCTTCGGTGGCCGAGCTGTACATGGCGACACGATCGGCCGAATCGTGATTTCCCGAGATAGCGGCGACCTCGATACCCGCCGTAGTGAGTGCCGCGATCGTCCGGTCGAACGCTCGCATCGCCTCCGCCGGGGGAGTGGAACGGTCATAGATGTCGCCAGCGATCACCACGAGCTCGACATCTTGTTCGATCGCGACCGCGGCAAACCACTGCAAAAACGCCTCTTGGTCCGGGAGCAAACCATAGGTCCCGAACGACCGGCCAAGATGCCAGTCTGAGGTGTGCAAGATCTTCATATGACCAGCATCGCGAGGGGGTGTGACAGAGTTCGGGATACTCGGCCGAATATTCTTGTGTTCTTTCGTGTAGCGACCCTGTGAACTGGGAATACAGATGTGGGGAGAATAATTACCTGCCGTTGTGGCTGAAGTGTTGATAGTCCTTCAGCGAGTTCCAGTTACCTCCCCATTTCCAGCCCATCCGAGCAAAGGCTGCTACCGCGGTGCTTTCGGGTCCGATCATGCCCCGTCGGTCCCAGCTCCGGTCGCCAAACGAACCCGAAATCGCGGGGATCACTCGCTGGCCCTTGACGTACGGATTCTGAAATGGGTTGATGTCGATGGCGAGTCCCGAGGCATGTTCGCTGAAGCGTGAGCCACCCGTGACCCTGCGGCACACAAACGACGACGTGTTATTGGTGTCGCCGAAGTGGGGCGGCCGGGTATCGCGCGGTTCAACGATACGCATCTCCTCGATTGGGAATCGCTCGTTGAACAGATCTTCAAAGATCTGCACGATGCCCTCGGCGACGTCGGCGTGCACGATCATCTCTCCGGTGTGAGGGAGACCATCGAACCCTACGAACGACATCGTCAGGTACCGGAGGTCCTCTGCCGTCACGGGGCAGTCTTCATGCCATGTGGAGCGTTCCAATGCTTCGCCCGACAACGGTTCGATGCTCGACCGAAAAACCCCGTCGTCCGGTGGCGGCGGGATGGTGTCAACCGTTGGGAGTTGGCGTTCCCTCAGGGCATACGGCGTCGCCTGCACTCGGGCAGCACCGGTCGGGTCGGTCGCGATCACGGCCTGTGGAACGCCTCCTCGGATGGTCAGGGGAGGCGTGGTGGAGGTTGACGTCGACGTGGAGGACATGGGCACTGCGGGTATGCCGGTCCCGGAAGGTGCAGCGGTCCCGGAGGGCGCAGTGCCGGTGGTGGCCGGAATCGATGACGCTTGATTCGGGCTGGTGCAGGCGGTCACGACAATCGTGGAGAGGACGATCCCCAAAAAGCTCCCGCGTCGACCCATCGTTCCAGTGTTTCACGCGTGCGGTGTTCGACGTCGGAGCGACCGTTGTCACGCAGAATTCCTCCGACAAAACTCAATGAAGTGCGAGTAGTGACCGACGTAGATAGTGAGCAGCGGTCATCAGTGATGGCCGTTCGCTACGCAGGGGTCGGTCAGTCGTGCGGCGGGCAAACCTTCGACACCGGCCCCTGTGTCCAATCTGTTCGGTGCTGGCTGTTTGGTGCTGGTTGTTAGGTGCTGACATGTCGCCCCAGCGCGCCACCCGACAACTCAGCCGATGAGACAACGGCGAACTAGGTTGCCTTTGACTGCACCTTTTGGGCGAGAGCCTGCGAGACTGCCAAGACCTCTGTGACGAGGTACTTATTTGAAAGGCCTTTCAGTGACCGACGCCAGCAACGCTCAATTCAAGTTTGACGACGTGGGCGTCGTGTCGTTGACGAGGGTCGAAGCACCCGAGATTGTTACGTCGGACCACATCGATGAGCGGCTGAGTCAGTTCTACGAGCGCTCACCGGAAACGAAGCCCGGCATGCTCCAGCTCCTGGCCGGTGTGCATGAACGCCGTCAGTGGCACGAAGGCTTCACCTTCCCTGAAGCGTCAGCGGCCGCTGGAGAGCAGGCGATCGTGCGGGCGGGCATCGACCGCAACAAGATCGGGCTGTTGATCGATACCTCGGTGTGTAAGGCCCGGCTGGAACCATCCACGGCCGTCACGGTGCACCACTTGCTCGGGCTTTCGCCCACGTGCATGAACTTCGACCTGTCCAACGCCTGCCTCGGCTTTGTCAATGCGATGCACGTCGCCGGTGCCATGATCGAAAGCGGCACCATCGAATACGCCCTCATCGTGGACGGTGAAGGAACCCGTGAGCTGTACGACAACACGATCAATCGACTGAACGCTGAGGGCAAGACCACCGAAGACTTCACCGAGAACTTTGCGTCGCTGACCTTGGGCTCGGGGGCAGCGGCCATGGTGCTCGGCCGGCGCAGCGATAACCCCGGCAGCCACGGCGTGGTGAGTGGAATCTTCCGGGCCAGCAGCGAACATCACGAGCTGTGCGTCGGGTCGTTGGAACAAATGCGCACCGACGCTCGAGGAATCCTGGACTCCGGAACCCACCTCGCCAAGATGGCGTGGGACCTCTGCGACAGCGACGACTGGAAGCATCTTGACCGGTACATCCTTCATCAGGTCTCCCAGGTGCACACCGCCGCCATCGTCGATGCGCTAGGAATCGATGGTGAGAAGGCTCCACTGACGTTCCCCGAATACGGAAACATCGGCCCTGCAGCGGTTCCGTTCACCTTGGCCCATTTCCAAGACACGTTGGAGGCGGGAAATCGTGTGCTGTGCCTCGGTATCGGGTCGGGCCTCAACGCGGGCGCAATAGAACTCGTCTGGTAATCGACATGACCAACGCGGCGGTGCAACCTGGCGGACTACCTCCGGAGCTCGTCGGCCTCGACCCGAAGTGGTCTCGGCTGGTTACCGCCCGCTGCCGCGACGGTGACCGCACGTTTCACCTTCTCGATTGCAACCGACACGCCACCGGACTCACGGTGGTGTGTGTTCACGGCAACCCGTCGTGGTCCTATCTTTGGCGAGAGCTGCTCGCCGCGGCGCCGTCGAACGTACGGGTGATCGCTCCCGATCACCTGAACATGGGTTACTCCGATCGAACGGACGCCGACCGGACCCTCAGCGATCGGATCGACGACCTGGGCGCGCTCACCGATGCCCTCGGGATCGTTGGACCGGTGATCACCATCGCCCACGATTGGGGAGGCCCGATCTCGTTGGGATGGGCGCAACGGCGGATCGATCAGATACGCGGGCTGGTGCTCACCAACACCGCGGTCTCACAACCCAGCGATAGCACGCCGCCATGGTTGATCACCACGGCCAAATCGGCTCGAGTTCTTCGCACGGTTACCCAGCGCACGCCCGCCTTCATTCGAGGCGCCCTTCGCTTGTCTTCGCCCGAACCGGCTCCCGACATCCGGGCCGGTTTCATGGCCCCGTACGACACGCCCGAACGACGAGCAGGGATTCGAGCGTTCGTCGCCGATGTGCCCCTGGAACCTAGCCACGCATCATTTGAGACGTTGGAATCGGTTGCTGCCGGGCTCGACCAGTTGGCCGAGGTTCCGGCCTGTCTGTTCTGGGGCACCAGAGACCCGGTTTTTGGCGAGCAGTACCTGCACGACTTCGAGCGGCGCCTGCCCCACGCACAGGTTCATCGATTTAGCGGGGCCAGTCATTTCGTCACCGAAGACGCACCGGTCGCAGCCGCGTTCTGGGACTGGGTCGAAGCGCTCCAAGAGACGGGCGAGACTTCCGACTCCTACGCCCCGCAGCTGAACCGATCACTCCTCCCGTCGGCAAGCGATGCGTCGCCGTTGGTGGTAGAGCTAGGCGAAGAAGGTTGGCGATCGATCGAGCCCGATCTGTTTCTCGAACGCGTCGGTCGCAGCGCCGAAGGACTTGGTGCTATCGGTGCGAAGCCCGGCGACCGCGTGGCCGTGATGATTCCTCCTGGCATCGATCTGACCGTCGTGTTGTACGCGTGTTGGCAGGCGGGGTTGGTTGCCGTTCTGGTCGACAGCGGCCTCGGGGTGAAGAACATGGATCGAGCGCTGCGGGCCGCCCACCCGGACTGGCTCATTGGAATCCCAGCCGCCGTGACCGCCGCGAAAGGTCTGCGTTGGGGAGGCCGACGGATCGTTGTGGGAGAGATGGACAGCCGGCTGCGGTCGGTTCTGGGCATCGAGCGATCGCTGCGAGAGATTGAGTTCCTTGGGGAGAGTGCAGCTCGCCAGGTCCGGCCAATCGATGCCGACGCCGTCGCTGCCGTTGCGTTTACCTCGGGTTCTACCGGCCCATCCAAAGGGGTGGTGTACAAGGCCGGACACATCGGTGCCCAGCGTGACGCGATCGCTGAGCTCTATCAGATCACCGAGGCCGATCGCCTCGTAGCGGCCTTTGCCCCGTTTGCGCTGTATGGGCCCGCTCTCGGGGTTACTTCGATCGTTCCAGCAATGGATGTCACCAAGCCCGCAACGCTCACCGCGGCTGCCTTGGGAGAAGCGGCGGCTCAGGTGGACGCCACGATGATCTTCGCCTCGCCCGCCGCGCTACAAAACGTGGTGGCGACCGCAGAATCTCTGGCACCTCACCAGCGAGCCGCCCTCCGCAACGTTCGGCTCATCATGAGCGCCGGAGCCCCGCTGCGGCTGGGCTTGTTGCAGTCGGTGGCACGGTTGAGTCCAAGCGCAGAGATTCACACGCCGTACGGCATGACCGAGATACTCCCCGTCGCCGACATCTCCCTGGCGGTTCGGTTGGCCCGAGGCCCAGGCCCCGGGGTTTGCGTTGGGCGGCCGGTCCCGAACGTCCAGGTCCGCATCCATCCGCTGGATGCCCTGGGTCTCCCCTCCGAATCAGCCACCGATCGCCCCCACATACTCGGCGAAGTGGTTGTCAACGGGCCGCACCTCAAGGAGTCCTATGACCGGTTGTGGTGGACCGAACATCGCAGCCGCACGGCCGACCAATGGCATCGCACCGGCGACATCGGCCACCTCGACCGCGATGGATTTCTGTGGATCAGTGGGCGGGTCCAGCACGTCATCACCAGTCCAGACGGTCCGATAGCCCCGATCTCCATCGAGCACGCAGCCGAACGGGTCAAAAGCGTTGTTCGAGCAGCCGCGGTAGGCGTTGGACCGCTGGGCGGGCAGAGTCTCGTGGTGGTCATCGAGACCGCGCACCGTGGATCCAATCCGCTCGCTCCCGCGGCAATGGTGAAATTGGTCCGGGCCGAGCTGGAATCTGATGGATTACAGAACCCGGTGGCTGTTTTGCAGACGCCGAAGTTGCCGGTTGACCGGCGCCATAACTCCAAGGTGGACCGAACGAAGGTGGCCCACTGGGCCGACAAGATCCTGGCCGGTGGCCGCCCGTCCCGCATATGAAGATTCTTGTCACGGGCGGAACCAGCCTGATCGGCCGGGCGGTGATCGAGATGCTCACCGGTCGGGGCGACCAGGTGGTGGCGATGCAGCGCAGCGATGCGAGTATCGGTGGCGCACACGTGGTGACCGGTGCGGTGACCGACATGGCTGCGGTCAGTGCCGCGGTCCAAGGATGCGACGCCGTGCTGCACCTGGCGGCGAAGGTCGGCATCGTGGGCACGTGGGAGGACTTTCACCACACCAACGTTGAAGGAACCGAGGTCGTTGTCGAGTGCGCCCGTTCGGCTGGTGTGCAACGGTTTGTCTTCGTCTCGTCACCATCTGTCGCCCACGGCGGTGAGGCACTTGTGGGGGCTGTCGCTCACCCGGCCGACCCTGGGTTGACCCGTGGTCATTACGCCACGTCCAAAGCGCTCGCCGAGGGGTATGCCCTCTCCCGGCACTCACCGGACATGGCGATTACGGCCATTCGGCCCCACCTGGTGTGGGGGCCCGGAGATACCCAGTTGGTCGGACGGATCATCGATCGTGCCCGACAGGGCCGGCTCGCGTTCGTGGGGAGTGGCGCCGCACTCATCGACTCCACCTACATCGACAACGCTGCTTCCGCCCTGGTGGCTGCCCTGGATCGTTGTGACGTCATCGGCGGGCAGGCACTGGTGGTCTCCAACGGGGAACCTCGACCAATCGCCGATCTGGTGAACGGCATCCTGGCGGCCCACGGGATGCCTCCGGTGACCCGTCGGGTTCCCAAGTCGCTGGCCTTCGCTGCTGGATGGGTTGCTGAGCGGGCGTGGGAGCGTCTGCCGCTCGATGGAGAACCGCCCATGACCACGTTTCTCGCTGAGCAGTTGGGCACCGCTCATTGGTTCGAACAGACCCACACCCGTCGCCTGCTGCAATGGGAGCCCTCGGTCTCGATCGATGAGGGTCTGGCTCGCTTGGCCCAACACGTCGCCGACCGGTAGGTTCGGGCGGTGCAACTCAACCCTGCCGTCCAGTCGATAGCGGTGTCTCCGATCAGCGCGGCCTACGCCCACCTTCCGCACCGAAGCGGCGACCAGGACCTCCTTGATCTCAGCCAGGCGGCTCCGGCCTACCCCACCGCACCGGTGATCGCCCAGCGGATCGCCGAGGTTGCGGGCCAGCCCGACGGCGGAAAGTACGCCCCGCTCTATGGGCTGCCTTCGTTGCGGGAGGCGTTTGCCGCCGAGCTCGCCCACGACTACCGCGCCGTCGTGCGGCCCGACCGCACCATGATCGTGGCGGGCTGCAATCAGGCGTTTTGCAGCGTGACCTCAGCCTTGGCCTCGCCCGGTGACGAGATCATCATCTCATCGCCGTTCTACTTCAACCATCACATGTGGCTGGAGGCGCAGCGGTTCGTGCCCCGCTACCTCCAGCTCTGGTCCGAGGACCCCGTTGGCGAGGCGACGGAACTGCTGTCGGACCGCACGCGAGCTTTGGTGCTCGTGACGCCGGGCAATCCAACCGGAGCCATCCTCGACCCAGCCACCATCGATCGATTTGCCGACCTCTGCGAACGAAACAACATTGCGCTGATCATCGACGAGACCTACCGCAATTTCCGTGGCACCGACGAGCCCGCCCACCAGGCGTTCAGCCGAGCCCACTGGGATCGCACCGTCATCAGCTTGCATTCGTTCAGCAAAGATCTGGCCATCCCCGGCTATCGGGTAGGCGCCATCGTTGGCGGTGCTGCCATGCTCAACGAGGTCGGCAAGATACAGGACTGCGTCGCCATCTCGGCTCCGCGCGTCGGTCAGGAAGCCACGCTCACAGGCCTTGTCGATGCGGGGGAGTGGCGAAAGGAACAGACCGATCGGATCTTTCAGTCGCTTCTGTCCTTCCGCACGATGATGGCCGACCGCCCCGGAGGGTTCGAGCTCGTCCAGTCGGGGGCGTTCTTTGGCTGGGTTCGGCACCCGTTCGGCGACCGCTCCACCGACGATGTGGTCCGTGATCTCATCGTCCAGCACGACGTTCTTACCATTCCAGGCTCCGCCTTCACCCCCGAGGATCAAGGATTCTTGCGTTTCAGCTTCGCCAACCTCGATCCTGCGTCGTTCGGCGATCTGGCTCAACGGCTTGCTCGGTTGAGCTAACCCCAACCCAATTCATGGAGCCGGTCATCGTCGATGCCGAGATGGTGAGCAAGTTCGTGCACCAAGGTCACGTTGATTTCATGCCGTAGGTCGTCCAAGTCTCTGGCGTAGTCACACAGCGGCAGACGGTAGAGCGTCACGACGTCGGGCAGAGCCATGTCGCCGTAGTCGAACCGTTCGGTGAGCGGTGTGCCCTCGTACAGGCCCAGCAGGTCGCCGTCGGTCTCGTCGTCGACCTGGATCATCACGTTGTCGAGCATCGTGACCATCTCTTCGGGCAATGCGTCAAACGCACTGTCGACCAGCGCCGCAAAGGCTTCCGGTTCGATTGGGTTCATTGCTAGGCGGTGGACCGGGCGGTGTGGAGCCGGCTGACCAGCACTGCCTCGGCGTCGGTGTCGAGCGCTCCGGGCCTGGCGTGCAGGGCGGCGAGCCGAGCCAGGTTGCCGTGCACGTCGTCGAAACTCTTCCGCTTGGACTTGTCGAGACGCTTGCGGGTTGCGAGCATCGTGCGCCAGTCGCCAAAGATGGCGACTTCCTGAGCGGACAGGCCATAGCGCTGCGAAAGAGCAGGAACCTGCGCCAGGAACGTGGCCTGCTCGCGGCCCCGGATCTTGACCAGGGCGACCCCGCAACAGATGAAGATGAGAATGAACGCCGGAATCGCGATGAGGAGCACGACCTCTTGGCGTTCGGCAATGGTGAGGGAGCCGTTCCACGCTGCGTGAAGGCCGATGGCGACGGGCAATCCCCATGCCAGCTGACTCCCGATCGACTTCTGTCGCGACACGGCCCAGCCAACTGCCAGACCGCTCCAGAAGGTGAAGAGCGGGTGAGCGAACGGGGTGAGGAAACCGCGTGCGATGACCACCTGGATGAGCGCGCCGGCGTTGGCGGCGTCGGAGAAGTAGAGGAAGTTCTCCACCACCGCGAAGCCCAGGGCCACCCAGCCGGCATACACAATGCCGTCCATCACACCGTCGATCTCTTTCCGTCGGAATGCCCAGACGACCCCGAGCGTCTTCATGATCTCTTCGCTGAACGGAGCCGATACGACCGCGGCCCACGTTTCGTTGGACAACGCGAAGACGATCGAATTGATGATGCCGGCAACAACGCCCGAGATCGTTGCCCCCCATAGGAAGGCATGCACCCGATCTTGAAGCGGTTCAGGCTCGATGCGGTCGATCCACCACAGCACTGGGCCGACCACGAACAGCGGGATGAACGCCAGGGGAATCGCTATAGGAGTCTGGATCGCGATGAAGATGGTGAGCGGGATGGCCAGCACCAACCCCACCACGATGGGCCATGACAACCAGCCCTTGATCTTGGGTTTGGCCTCGGGATTGCCCGAGACGTGGGCGGTCCACGCCCAACCGTCCCACCATCGCCATTCGGTGATCTGCCACGGGTCTTGGTACCACCCAGCCGGTGTTTCGGGCACCGCAGGCGGGGCGGGGACCTGAGGGACGGGCGGCAGCGGGCCAGATGGTTGACCAGGAGGCGTGGAGTGCACCCAACCACAGTAGGTCAGATACCTTGGAGACATGGCTGACGTGAAGATTTACCACAACTCTCATTGAAACTCCTCGGTCAATGCCGTGCGCATTGCAGAAGAGCTAGGTGTCGAGTTCGAGACCCGCAACTACATCAAAGAACCGCCCGACGCCGACGAAATCCGTGGCATCTTGGCCGTTCTCGAAGATGAGCCAACCAAGATCGTGCGCCGCGACGCAAAGTTCAAGAAGCTCGAGCTCACCGACGACGACGTAGCCACCGAGGACCAGATCGTCGACATATTGGTGAAGCACAAGCAGCTGTTGCAGCGGCCGATCGTTGTCACCAAAGACAAGGCGATCGTCGGTCGCCCGAAGGATCGAGTCCGAGAACTTCTGTCCTAGCCGGTCGGGCGATCGCCCGGTCTCCCTGCTGTCCCCATCAGTGTCACACGCCGTCAGTACGGTGTAGTCGGTGCTGTCGATCTTTGTGGGCGATCAACTGGACGTGCTGGCCAACCGGCTGGCCGAACAACTGGTGCAACCGCTCGCGGACCCGATGCAGCCCGAGCTGGTGGCGGTGCCATCGGTGGGTTTGCAGCGATGGCTCAAACTGCATTTGGCATCCTCGCTGGGCGGCGTCCACGGCGACGGGATTGCGGCCAACATCGACATGCCATTCCCCGGCATCCTGCGCAGCCGTCTCTTCAGCGCTGACCAGGGCGACAACGAGGACCCATGGGAATTGTCCAGCCTCGTGTGGGCGGTGTACTCGGTGTTGGTCGATCACCGAGACGACCCCCAGCTTCAACAGATCGCTCGGCTGCCCGATGGGGCAACCTGGTACGGGCGGTCCCGGCGGATCGCAGATCTCTTCGACCGGTACGCCACCCGTCGCACCGATCTCCTGCGGCGATGGGCCAACGGTGAAGATCTCGACCCCACCGGCAAGCTCCTCGATCCCGGCTTGCGTTGGCAACCACACCTGTTTCGTCTGGTGCAAGCCCACATCGGCGCGGCCAGCCCCG
The DNA here is from genome assembly GCA_938029215.1 of uncultured Acidimicrobiales bacterium. GTDB lineage: Bacteria > Actinomycetota > Acidimicrobiia > Acidimicrobiales > SZUA-35 > JABDIY01. The sequence continues at coordinate 17,003 of CALHFG010000060.1, forward strand.
CGGAGCGCCTCAGCGACCTGTTGGCCAAGGTCCGAGCGGGTGAGCTCCCGCTCGATTTGCCCGAGCGCTTCTCCATCTTCGGTGTGTCTACGCTCCCCGGTGGGCAAGGGTTCGCCGATCTGTTGAAGGCGTTTGGTGAACGGCACGACGTCACGCTGTTCATGCTCGATCCGGCGCTTGCCACCAGTCGCCGTCTCGCCGGCGAGTTCGATGGGATCGGCGAGCTGAAGCGGGCCGAAGACCGGTCGGCCGCCCGCGTGTGGCAGCCTCTGATGCGCAGCTGGGGCCGGCCCTCCCGCGAAGCCCAGCTATTGCTCCCTCGTGTGGGGTTACCCGAGGTTGTGCAGCTTCAGACCCCACCGGGTGAACCTCATTCGTTGCTGGGCGCCTTGCAGCATCACATCCGATCGGACGCACCCGCCGCTGGCACATACGCATTGAGCGAGGACGACCACACCATCCAGCTCCACGCCTGCCATGGCGCCACCCGCCAGGTGGAGGTACTGCACGACGTGCTCCTCCATGCGTTGGCCAGCGACCCCACCCTTCACGAGTCCGACATTCTGGTGGTCAGCCCCGACCTCCCCACGTTCGCGCCGATCATCGAAGGTGTTCTGGGGCCGTCAGCTGATCGCACCGTGGGCGACTGGGAAGGGCCGGAACGTCTCCGGTACACCGTCTCGGATCGAGGGCTGAGCACCGACGACTCGCTGGGGGCAGCGTTGCTTCATCTTGTCGGTGTGGTCGGCAGCCGATACAACGCCAGCGAGATTCTGGACTTCTGCCGGCTGGCGCCGGTGGCGCTGGCCTACGGATTCGACGGCGACGCCATCGCCCAGATCGAAAGCTGGCTCGACGCCACCGAGATCCGCTGGGGTCTCAATCAGGCCAATCGCGAACGAAACGATCTTCATGGCGTTCGCACCAATACGTGGCGGCACGGTCTTGATCAATTGCTGGTTGGCATGGCGATCCACGATGACTTGCCGTCGCTGGGGCCAAATGATGTTCCTGCGTGGGGGGTCGAGTCCAACGGCGTCGATGTTCTGAATCGACTGATCGCGATGATGGGCCGCCTAGAACAGTTGGAAGAAGAGTGGACTCAGGCGGCGCCGGTGTCGGTGTGGAACGACCGATTGTCCTCTGCGGTCGCTGACTTTTTCCAGCTGCCGTTCGCCGACCTGTGGCAGCTGGAACGTGCCCGGACCGCCATCGCGCAACTGCAAACCGATGCTGAACGGGTGAACGCCGCCAGCCTGAACCTGACGGTTGTCGAGGTGGCCCAATTGTTGGAGGAGCGGCTGGTCGCCGGGACAGCTCGGCCCCGATTCTTCGACGGCGGGATCACCTTTACCTCCACCCGACCACTGCGGTGGGTGCCCCACCGAATGATCTGCGTATTGGGCCTAGACGAAGCCTCGATGACCGTCACCTCGCCCAGCGGTGATGACCTGCTGAGCGTCTACCCCGACATTGGCGACCCGGACCGTCGAGCCGATCAACGGCAGGCGTTGCTGGAGGTTGTGCTGTCAGCGACCGACCAACTGGTCATCGTGCGCGAGGGGCACTCCATCAAATCAAACAAGGAAGTGCCACCCTGCATCGCAATCGCCGAGCTTCTCTCGGAGTTGCGAGCTCTTGTTCACCCTGATCACCGGCACCACGTGGGTCGACTGGAACGGCAGCATTCGCGGCACGGTTTCGATGTGCGGAACTTTGATGCCGAGCAGCCCTTTAGCTTCGATGAACGAGCCCTTCGTGCCGCTCGGGCCCGCATCGAACCATCCGATGCACGATCTGACCAGCGGCTGGCGGAGCGGACCGACCCGGTGCTCGACCTGGGAGCGCTCACCAGCGCAGTCCTCGACGGACCAAAGCACTTCTTTCAGCGGCGGATCCAGGCCTCGTTCCCGCGGGTCGACGAGGGAACCTCCGACAATCTCCCTGTCGAGTCCGATGCCTTGATGAAGTGGGGCACCCTGAGCCAGCTCATCGATCTGGAGCGCAACCACCATCCGACCGACACGTTGGTGGCCACCATTCAGGCTCGCGGCGCCTATCCGGCTGGTGTCGACTCCCAGCAGACGTTGCAGGGTTTGCAACGCACGGCTCAGGACATGATGGACGCCCTCGACCGCAGAGCGCTTGGTAGCCCGTCTGAGGACATCGACATAGCGATCACCGTGGACGGCGTAGAGCTTGTGGACCGCTTGGAGGGCGTGTATCCGGCGGTCGCTCTTGGCCCCATTCTCGCCACCGCATCCAAGCCCGACGAGCGGCTGTGGTACGCGTTGTGGGTTCAGCTGTGTGCCCTCACCCTGGCTCGGCCAAACGAGGACTGGACCGCGGTCGGCGTCTCGAAGAACACCGATCCTAAGAGCGACGAAAACGCGGCGCTCATGACCATTGGGCTCGCCGGTGCTGACGCTCAAGAGCGGCACGCCATCGCTCGCCGAGTGCTGGCGTCCCTGCTTGCGATCCATCGTCGAGCAATGGCCGAGCCTTTGCCTATTCACTACAAAGCGAAGTTCGAAACCAAGGGCGCCAGCTCATTCATCAAGAATTGGGAAGATGGCATGTTCCCGGGTCTGCAGTCCGACACCTACCTGCAGGCTGCCTTCGGAAAGATCACCGACGCCGAGTTTCTCTCCCTTCCCGTCGCCGCCCACGACGTACCCCTCCGCAGCGGATCACCTCGGCCAGGTCGGTTCCAGCACTACCGAGCGGTCATCCAAGAGCTTTGGGATGCCTCGGCGGTCCTTGGGTCGGGCGACGCGTCATGATCGCAGCATTCGACCTGAAGAACGACCTCCCAACGGGCCGCACCGCGCTGGAAGCCAGCGCGGGGACCGGCAAAACGTTCAGCATCGCCGGGATGGTCACCGGATACGTGGCCGAGGCCGGGATCGAGATCGGCGCCGTGCTCGTGGTGACCTTCACCAAGGCCGCAGCTGCAGAGTTACGCGACCGAATTCGGGCCCGGATCGAGGCGGCCCTGCACGGGGTCGAGTCGGCGAGGCGGGGGAGTCGTCCCGAAACCGACGACCCGCTACTGCTTCGGCTCATGGCCGGAGATCCCGAGGACCTCGACATCAGGTTTGAGCGCCTCGAGGTCGCGCTCGCCGATTTCGACACCGCCACTATCAGCACCATCCACTCCTTCGCCCAGAACCTCTTGGCCGAGCAGGGCCTGGCCGCCGCCAGCAATCCCGATGCCACCCTCTTAGAAGACACCTCCATCGTGTTGTCCGAAGCGGTCGCCGATGTACTGGCTGCTCGCGGAGCGTCGGGGAAGACGTTCGTGCGACCCAAATGGGTGTCCGATGGTGCCGAAGCGGCGCTGGCTCGAGAGGTGGCGGTGTTGCGTCCTACTCGGGCCGAGGTTGAGGCCTACACCGGCCGCGCCGCCCCGGTGTTGGAAACGCTCGATCAGATGGCCGAACTGGCCGAGGTCGTCGACCAGGTGGTGTCCCGGGTGCGCTCCATCCGCCGCGCTCGCGCCGTCCTGGGGTTTGAGGACCTGTTGTCGGTGGCCCGCTCGCTGGCCGTCGACCCGGTCGAAGGACCACAGATGGTTCGCGACGTGCAAAAACGCTACCAGGTTGCCCTGATCGACGAATTTCAAGACACCGATGCGGTGCAGTGGGAGCTGTTGTCGACCCTGTTTTCCGGTATTCACGCCTTCACGTTGGTGGGCGACCCCAAACAGTCGATCTATCGATTCCGCGGCGCCGACATCGACAGCTACCGCGCCGCCGTGAACTCGTGCGACCACCAGTTCACGCTCGACAAGAACTTCCGATCCGACGCATTGATGCTCAAAGGTGCCGAAGCCCTGTTCCAGGGTCGACACTTCGGGCACCCCGACATCTCGTTCGCGTCGGTGCAATGCGGAATGGACAGCCTCGACCCCCTCACCAGCCAGCGCGGACCCAGGTCTGGCGTCGAGGTGCGGTGTGCCGACTTTGGTGCAATCGCGGCCCAATCGAAGGCTCAGATCGAGCGGGACATTGGAGCCACCGTGGTGGAACTGTTGCAAACAACCACGCTCCCCGACGAAGATGGCGTGCCGCGGGCGTTGCGTCCGGGCGACATTGCGGTGCTGGTGAAGAGCCACAACGCAGCTCCCGGTATCCAACGCACTCTCGGCCACTGTGGGGTGCCGTCGGTGGTGGGCAAAGTGGGCTCGGTCATGAAGACCGACGCCGCGCTGCAACTGCTCACCCTGCTGCGGGCGATCGCAATTCCTGCATCCGAACGCCGGGTTCGGGCGGCGGCGATCGGCTGGTTCGTAGAGGAGACCTGGGAGCGGATCGAAACGGGCTATCTCGACGACGCCGGCATTCGCCAGTCGGTTGTGACCGACTTGCAACACCAGTTCAGCCAGTGGGCCGACCTCCTCGACCGGCAGGGTCTGCCGGCCTTCTTCGATCACGTCTGGCAGCACAACGACCTGGCGGTGCGGCTGATGCGGCAGGGTGACGGCGAGCGACGCCTCACCGACCTGAACCATCTACGCGAGATCCTGCAAGGCTCGGGGGAGACCCAGATTCACCGGCTGGTCGAACGCTTTGAGGTTCTGATGGCGCAGGACGAAGACGACGAAGCTGACTCCGATGCCTTCGCCCGACGCACCGATTCCGACGACGATGCGGTGCAGGTCATGACCGTGCACGCCTCCAAGGGTCTCGAATTTCCGGTGGTGCTTACCGTGGGGCTGCACGCCCGCGTGACCGCCAGTCGCCCGTCTGCGCTCGACCGACCCGGTGGGCGTGAGTTGCTGCTGGGCGCGGCAAAGCACTGGAAAGACAGCGACTTCGACGACGAGGTAAAGGACCAGCTGCTGGGTGAACTGCGTCGGCTCATCTATGTGGCCGTCACCCGGGCCAAACACCTGTCGATCCTGTATGTCGCCAAGCCGGAAAAAGGTGCGCTGGCTCAGATCCTCTTCGATGGGAAAGCGCCGACCGATACGGCCACCGCGGTTGCCGACCTCTCCGCCAGCCGAACCGGCCACGACAATAGCTTCCGCGTGGTCGCCATCGATCCGCCCTTCGACCTGCCGGTGTGGAACCGGCCCAACGATGGAAGCACTACCCGTCTCGACGTCGCCCGAATCGAGCGGGCATTCGACCGATCGCCTCGGCGGTGGTCCTTCACCAGAATCAGCGGGTTTCGGGTGCAAGAAGGCGATCACACCGAAGACGGTTCCACCGCTGCACTAGGGCAAGATGCCCCCGAAACCGGTGTCACCGATGAGGCCACTCCCGACGGGTTGACCGTTGATGATTCCGATGTCCCCGGCTCGGAGCTGCCCCTGGGCAACGTGGCCGGCGGCGCGTCGTTTGGCACCCTGGTGCACGAAGTCTTGGAGAACATCGACTTTGCGTCGCCCAACCTGGCACAGGAGTTGGCCTCGGAAGTAGGCACCGCCGTTCAATGGTCCAACTGGTCGATCGACCCCGAGGAGCTAACCAACGGTCTCCTGGCGGCGATCGAGACGCCGTTAGGTTCGCTCCTCGACGATCGCCCGATGCGGAGCTTCGAGGCCAGCGACGTGCTGGATGAGATGAGTTTTGAGTTGCCCCTGGCACCTGAAGTCGCCCCCGAGCACCGCCCAACCGGGGCCGACATCGGGAGGCTGGCGGTCAAACATCTGGCGTCCCACGACCCTCTTCAACCGTGGGCCCGCGATCTAGCCGACGGCGGAATCCGGGTCGATCTGGCCGGCCACCTCACCGGTGCCATCGACGGGATTTTCCGGGTTCGCGACGAGGGTCGGCCGGATCGATTTGTGGTGGTCGACTACAAGACCAACCGCCTCGGGACCTACGGCACCTCTCTCCGACTGAGCGACTATGAACGGCCTGCCATGGCCACCGCCATGGCCCATCACGACTACCCGCTGCAGGCCCTGCTGTATGCAACGGCGCTTCATCGCTATCTCCGATGGCGGCTGCCCGACTACGATCCCGGCGTTCATCTCGGTGGAGCGGCCTACCTCTTTGTTCGCGGAATGATTGGGCCCCAGACCCCGCTGTCAGACGGTGTTCCTCACGGGGTGTTCACCTGGGACATCCCCTCCGTTCTCGTAACCGAGCTCAGCGACCTCCTTCACAGCGGCGTCACCGAACCGGGGGAGCGCACATGAGTCGGGCCCATCTCACCCCTCGAGCGCCTACGGGTTTGCAGTGGATCCAACCGTTTGTGGACGTCGGCGTTCTCAACGCTGTGGATCTTGGCTTTGCCCAATTGGTCCACCAGAACCTCGCCGACCGATCGATCCGGCCCGCGGATCAGCGCATGGTGGTGCTGGCAGCCGCGCTGGCCGCCCGTGCCCCTCAGAGAGGCCATGTGGCCGTCGACCTGGCCCAGGTTGCGGCGACCGCCGCAGTGGACTCGCCGCCGCTACGAAGCCAATCGGGTGACATACCAGGGCTGACGGTTGCCGACCTTCCCTGGCCAGATCCCACCAAGTGGGTAAAGACGCTGCAGACCCAGCTGGACAAGGGTCGGCTCGATGGCATCGTTCGTGGCCCACAGGCTCCGCTGGGACTTGGTCTGCCGGTGGAACTGATGGTGTATGACCGCGGTCTGCTGTACCTCGAGCGGTACTACAGCTACGAGTTCTCGGTGAAGAAGGCCCTCAGTGATCTGGCCGGCAGCCAAACGCTCCCCGCTTCGTTATCGACCGCGGCGGCACGCGACACGTTGGATGAGCTGTTCGAAGATTCCGGGCCGCAGAGGGCAGCAGCCGAGCATGCGATCTCCCATCGGCTCACCGTGATCGCCGGAGGGCCCGGAACCGGCAAGACATACACGCTGACCCGGGTGCTGGCGGCTCTTCTCAGCGCCGACCCGCAGCCTCGGATTGGATTGGCAGCACCTACCGGCAAGGCGGCCAGCCGCATGAAAGACGCCATCGGCGAAGCCACCGACGAGCTCGATTCGGGCCTGGCCGAGACCCTCCGAGGCGTCGAGGCATCAACGATCCATCGGATGCTGGGCTGGAACGACGGGATCCGATTCCGCCACAACCGCTCCAACCCGCTGCCATTCGACGTCGTTGTCATCGACGAAGTGTCCATGGTGTCGTTGCCGCTGATGGGTCGGCTGGTCGAGGCAATCGGCCCATCCACCCGGGTCATCTTGGTTGGCGATCCGTACCAGTTAGCCAGCGTCGAAGCCGGCGCCGTGTTGGGTGACATCACCGGCAGTACCGGTCGGGTGGCCCAGTCGGTACGGACCCTCACCGACGCCCGTCGTTTTACAACCGACTCGGGAATTGCGGTGATGGCTGAGGCGATTCGGCATGGCGACGCCGACCGGGTGGTCGAGGTGTTGGATAGTCCTGCCTTCGCCGACGTTGAGCGGCTCGACCCCGATCAGACCCACGAACTTCTGAACTCGACAATTGCCAGTGGCGTTGAGGCCATGCATGCGGCGCTAGATGGCGATGCCAAAAAGGCGTTGGCGCTTGGGTCGGCCACGAAGTTCTTGTGCGCGACTCGACGGGGCGACAATGGGCGGGACGAGTGGCAGAAGCGGATTGAGACCGGCGTTCGGTCGCTGGTCGACAACTATCACTTCCGTGGCCGCTGGTATGTGGGACGGCCCATCATCGCCACCTCGAACGACTATGTGTTGCGACTCTTCAACGGCGATACCGGTGTGGTGGTCAAATCGGCCAATGGCCGGATGGTGGTGTTCCCCGACGCCGACAATAGCGAACCGCTGAACCCAGCTCAGATCGGTGAGTTCGACACCTGGTGGGCCATGACGATTCACAAGAGTCAGGGATCGGAGTTCCCCCACGCGGTCGTGGCCCTGCCCGAACCGGGGTCGCCCATCCTGACCCGCGAACTTCTGTACACGGGCGTAACGAGAGCGAAGAACCAGGTGACGGTCATCGCCACCGAGGCCGCCGTTCGAGAAGCGGTTTCCACCAGAATCCGCAGAGCCTCCGGTCTCGCCCGAATGCTCTCCTAGGTTGCAGTCGACGCCGTAAGATCGATGGGTGGCAGATCTTCCTCCGGGGTATCCAGAGCAGTGGGAGACAGACGCCCTGCTCAAAGACGGTGCCACCGTGCGTGTACGGCCGATCCGGCCCGACGATGCCGAGCGGATGGAGCGGTTCCATAGTCGCCAGTCGCAAGAGAGCATCTATTTTCGTTACTTTCGGTTCCGGCCCAAACTGAGCCAAAAAGAGGTCGAGTACTTCACGAACGTCGACTACAGCAAACGCATGGCGTTCATCGCCCTACTGGGCGATGAAATGGTTGCCGTCTCGCGCTATGAAGGCGCCAGCGCCGAGTCGGGAACCGCCGAAGTTGCGTTCTTTGTGGACGACGAGCACCACGGCCGCGGCCTGGCCACGCTGATGCTCGAATATCTGGCCGAGCGAGCCCGGGCCCGCAACATCCACACCTTCACCGCCACCGTCCTGCCCGAGAACTACCGCATGCTTGGTGTCTTCAAGGGGGCGGGTTTTGAGGTATCGACCCGATTCGATGACGGCGCGATCGCGGTCACGATCGGCATCGGCAATCCCGAGCGAGCGCAGAGCGCAATCGACGCTCGTGAACAACAAGCCCGCTCCCAGGCCGTCGCCCGGTTCTTCGCCCCCGAATCGCTGACGGTCGTCGGGGCCGGCCGACAGCCCGGTTCCATCGGCCATGAGTTTCTTCGCAAGATCCGGGCGGGCGGATTCACCGGGGCGGTCACCGCCGTCAACCCGAACGCCACCGGCCCGATTCTGGATACGCCAACGGTGACATCGATCGCTGATCTCGACGGCCCGATCGACTTGGCAATTATCGCAATCCCCGCCGAGTCGGTCTTTGACGCGGTCGAACAATGCATCGCTCAAGGCGTCAAGGCGGTCCTGGTGCTTGCGGCCGGCTTCAGTGATGCCGGCAGCGAAGGGTCCGATCGTCTCCACCGCCTGGTGCGGTTGGTACGAGACGCCGGTGTCCGACTGGTAGGGCCGCTCAGTTATGGCGTGGTCAACACCGATCCCGCCGTGGCGCTCCACGCTCACTTTCTCGAGGTCGAGATACCCACGGGCGACGTCGGCGTGCTTTCACAGAGCGGGCCCTTGGGTGCGGCGATCCTTAATCAGTTCGCCTCGTTTGGTCTGGGGATCAGCACGTTTCTGTCGGCCGGAACCCGCGCCGACGTTTCGGTGTACGACGTCCTGCAGTATTGGGTCGGAGACGAAGCAACCAAGACGGTTGCGCTCTACCTCGAGAATTTTGGCAACCCTCGAAACATCGTGAGCATCGCCCGGAGAATCAGCGCTCACAAGCCCGTCGTCGCCGTCCGTCCAGCAGACCCCGACCTTGCAGCCGTTGCCGAGTCCGGCGGTTTCGTTCTGGTCGATCAGGTGTCTGAACTCGTGGACCAGGTTCGGTTGATGAGTTCTCAGCCGCTCCCTGAGGGCGATGCGGTCGTCATTGTTTCCAACGCCGAGTCGGTTGCCCGGTTGGCCCGGGCGGCCTGTGACAAGGCCGGGCTCACGGTTGTCGCGCCGTCGGAAACCGGAGCGGAAGGGGCGCTGGCCGATCACCCTAGGTCGGTCTTGGTCGACAACGCAGACACGCTCACGTTCACCCGTTCTACCGACTCCGCAGCATTCGAACGGGCGGTGGTGGCGGCGGCGGTTTCTGCCTCGGTCGACGCGGTGTTGCTCGCCCTGGTACCAACTCCAGCATTGCCAGCCGACCGTCTCGCCCAGATAGTGGCCGACGTCGACCGGGCGGTGCAGAAGCCGGTCGTGGCGGTCAACTTGGTAGGGGAAGGCAACCAGATCCACCGTCCGCCCACGTTTGCGTATCCGGAGCAGGCCGCCGACGCGCTGGGCCGAATGAGCAACTACGCCGCCTGGCGTCGTTCCCATCAGGAGGTGCACGAGCCCGATCCGGTCGATTGTTCCGCGGTCGAAGACGCGGTTGCTCAGCTTCTGGAATCGGTCGAGGAACGAACCGTCGAAACTTTTCATAGCGACGCGGCAGCGCTCTTTGATGCCTTGGAGCTTCCCATCGCACCCGCGGTGCTGGCTGCGGATGAAGGGCAGGCGATCGAGGCCGCCGAGCAGCTGGGGTTCCCCGTGGCCCTCAAGGAGTCGTGGCGCCCGGACCGGCGAGCCGGCGAAGCGGGCGGAACAGTGCTCGACATTCGCCACAAACAGCACCTCCGACGCGCGTTCAAACGGATGGGCGCATCCGGGGATCGCCCGATGATCGTGCAACGAATGCACGGCACCGGACCCCATCTACGAATTCAGATGCGGCAGAGCCCGCGTTCGGGATCGCATCTCTTCCTCGGTGTCGGCGGGCTTGCCCGCAACCGACTGCCCTATCTTGCCCGTCTTGTGCTTCCGGCCGACAAGGCCGATGTCGATGCGCTGCTTCGCAGCGATGTTGCCGAATTCATCGCGGGGTACGACTTTGCCGAGCTGCGGCTGCTGGTAGAACGTCTCTCGGTGCTCGCATCCCACGTGCCTGATCTCGCCGAGATCGACCTCAACCCAACGATTGTGTCCCACGACGGCGTGACCGCCGTGGAAGCGGCGATCAAGCTGAAGAAGTGGCCGGTGAACCCGTTGGCCGCAGTTCGGACCCTGTAGCCCAACAAGATGCAACCCCGCTCTGATGGGGTCAGACCAGCTTGGAGGGATCGGCGTGCGTCGGGTGTAGGTGAGTGGGGTCTGACCCCATGCTGCTAGCGCTCGGAGAGCGGCACGTACTGGCGCTCGCCGGGGCCGATGTAGAGCTGGCGAGGGCGGCTGATTCGCTGATCCTGTTCGAGCATCTCTTGCCAATGGCTGAGCCAGCCCGGCATCCGGCCCATGGTGAACAACACCGTGAACATGTCGAGCGGGAAGTTCATGCTCTGATAAATCAAACCCGTGTAGAAGTCGACGTTCGGATACAGGTTGCGGCTCTTGAAGTAGTCGTCGTTTAGGGCGATCTCTTCGAGCTTCAGTGCAATGTCGAGCAGCGGGCTCTTGCCGGTGACCTGGAAGACCTTGTCGGCCTGTTCCTTCACGATGCGGGCTCGAGGGTCATAGGCCTTGTAGACCCGATGGCCAAAGCCCATCAGACGTTCCTCGCCGGCCTTTACCCGCTCGATGAACGGCTCGATGTTGTCGTAGGAGCCGATCTCGTTGAGCATGTGAATCACGGCTTCGTTGGCGCCGCCGTGACGAGGTCCATAAAGGGCCGAGGTTGCCGCAGCAGCCGAGGAGTACGGATCTGAATGAGACGAACCGACGACGCGCATAGTGGTGGTCGAACAGTTCTGCTCGTGATCGGCGTGCAGAATGAGGAGCACATCGAGCGCCTTCGCCAGGACCGGGTCGGGTTCGTAGTGAGGCTCGGCGACCTTCCACATCATCGACAGGAAGTTCTCGGCGTAGTTGAGCTGGTTGTCTGGGTAGACGAACGGCATGCCGATGCTGGCGCGGTATGCCATGGCCGCGAGGGTGGGTACCTTGGAGATCAGTCGGTTGATCTGCTTGTAGCGCACATGCGCATCGTCGATTTCCTTGGCTTCTGGGTAGAACGTGCTGAGTGCTGCGATTGCGCTGACGAGCATGCCCATGGGGTGGGCGTCGTGATGGAAGCCCTCCATGAAACGCTTACGCATGTTCTCGTGGATGAACGTGTGATAGGTGACGTCGTGGACCCAGTTGTCCAGTTGTTCCTTGGTTGGGAGTTCACCGAAGAGCAGCAGGTAGCTGACCTCGAGGAACGTGGAACTTTCAGCCAACTGCTCGATGGGGTAGCCGCGGTAGCGAAGGATGCCGTTGGCACCGTCGAGGTCGGTGATCGCACTGGACGTGCTGGCGGTGGCGCCGAAACCGGGGTCGAAGAACCATACGCCGGGCATGTGCTTGGCGAAGGCCTTGCCGTCGATACCGCCGTGTTCGATAGGGATCTCTACCGATTCACCGGTGCGATTGTCTGTAATGGTCACGGACTCGGTCACGTGCAGCTCCTAGCTGGTTCGTTGTGCGCACGTTTGAAGGCCGCGGACGGCAAAGCACCCCATTGTGCTCGTGCGCTTTCTGGACGATTTGTTAACTCGAATGTATCCGACCGGTAACGGGGAACCGTCATCCGGCTCTCAGCTGAGCGCAGCAACAACGTCGTCCGGTGCCTGGACCAATTCGATGAGAACTCCCTGGCCGCTGAGGGGCGCCGCTTCGTTGCCTTTCGGGTGAAGAAAACACACGTCGTAACCGCTAGCACCCTTACGGATTCCGCCCGGCGTGAATCGCATTCCTTGGGCGGAAAGCCACTCCACCGCCTGTGGCAGGTCGTCGATCCACAGTCCGATGTGGTTGAGGGCTGGCGAGTGAACCTTGGGGGAGCGTTCGGGGTCGATCGGCTGCATCAGGTCGATCTCCACCGCGTGGGCGCCTGAACCTAACGAAAGGATATCTTCGTCAACGTTCTCGGACTCGCTGCGGTAGTCGTTGACCTTCTCGATACCGAACAGACCGCTCCATAGTTCACTCAACGGGGCCTTGTCCAAGCCGCCGATAGCGATCTGTTGAATTCCGAGTACGCGAAATGGTCGAGAAGTCACCAGCCGTTTGTATCCCACAATGGTCAGCGCCACCACTTCGGGGCTGGCGTTCTCTACTATCGGGACCGTGCTCGACTGGATCAAAGAGAACATCGCGCAATACAGCCTCACCACCATCGCTCTCGGTGGACTGGCGGCGCTGTTCTTTGTGAAGAAGCTGATCAAGGCGGCCATCTTCTTCGGCATCCTCGCTGCAGTCTTCGCCGCCGGATTCTTCCTCGCCGCCAGCCGCGGCGAAGCGGCTCTCACACTCTTCTAACCCTCACCCATCAAATTCCTGTGGGCGAGCACAGATCGTGTTTGCCCAAGCGCCAGAACGCGTGAATGTGTACCAGATACGGAAGAACGGCCTAGCCCTTGGCGAACTTTCGGCTGGCGAGTGGAATGAAGATCAACAGGATGGCGAACGAATAGCCGATGGACAGCCAGAGGTCGCGGCCGGGCGGCGTGCCCTGGGTGAGCGCACGAATTGCGTTGACGGTCACGGTGACCGGCTGATTGTTCGCAAACGGTTGCAACCAACCCGGCATGTTGTCGACCGGTGCGAATGTGGACGCGGCAAACACCAAGGGGAAGACCGGTAGGAACGCGCCGGCCTGGGCCGCCTCGGGGTCCCTCACGTAGAGACCGAAGGCGGCGAACACCCAGTTGAAGGCATAGGCCAGCAGAATCGCCAGCCCGATGCCGAGCACGAGGCCGCCGTAGTGATCGGTGCGGAACCCGATGATGAATCCCACCACCGTGATAATGGTCATGGTGAGCGTTGCCCGAAGTGCGTCGGCGTTGGTCCGCCCGATCAGCACCGCGATGTGGTGCATCGGGAGCGATCGGAACCGGTCGATCGCACCTTTCTGCAGGTCGTCGGTGATGCCGATGGCGGTGTTGCCGGCTGCGAACAGGGCGGTCTGAACGAGGATTCCGGGCACGAGGAAGTCGATGTACTCAACGTCTCCGTCAAACTGGATCGAACCGCCGAAGACGAAGTTGAACAGCAGAACGAAGATGACGGGCTGGATCGTGGCGAACACGATGACCTGCGGTGTGCGAAAAAGCCGGAGGAGGTTGCGGCGGGTCATCGCCACAACGTCGTTCACCAGGCCCGGTCCTGAGCGGGTGGGAGTTGAGGCGTTGGGGGCGACGGCGGTCATCGACGCCCTCCCTTGGTCTTGGCGGCTTCAACGTCTTCGGTGGTCCCGACCTTGCCGGTAATGGCGAGGAAGACATCGTCGAGCGAGGGCCGCTGGATTGCGAGATCGCTCAACTCGATCCCGGCTTCATCGAGCGACTGCGCTGCTTTCACCAAGGCTTCAACCCGCGAGTCGACGGGCACGGAAACAATCAACTGGGTCTCATCTACTCGGACCGGGCCGCTCCCGACCACTTCCAATAGCTCACGGACCCGGACCAGATCGGCTCGGCGCTTCGGTGACGCGGTTACCAGGTCGCCCCCGACTCGGCCCTTCAGCTGGTCGGCGGTGCCGTCGGCGATGATCTTGCCGCTGTCGATCACGGTGATTTGGTCGGCTAGCTCGTCGGCTTCCTCCAAGTATTGGGTGGTCAGGAGCACGGTGGCTCCTTCGCTCACCAATTCACGCAGGAAAGCCCAGAGCTCCAGCCGAGTTCGAGGGTCGAGCCCGGTGGTTGGCTCGTCCAGAATGAGGACGTCGGGACGGCCGACCAGGCTGGCGCCGAGATCGAGGCGTCGGCGCATACCGCCGGAGTAGGTGCGAACCAGACGGTCGGCGGCGTCTGTGAGGCTGAGTCGTTCCAGGGCGTCGTCGGCTCTGCGCTTCGCTTCGGCCTTGGGCAGTTGGTACAACGCGCCAACGATCTCCAGGTTTTCTCGTCCGGTCAACAGGTCATCGACCGCGGCGTACTGACCTGCGAGGCCGATCATGGAACGAACCGCGTTGGGGTTGTCGTGAATGTCGTAGCCGCCCACGATCGCGGTGCCCGAACTGGGAGCCAAAAGCGTTGCGATCACCTTGACCAGCGTGGTCTTACCGGCCCCGTTAGGGCCGAGCAAACCTCGGACCTCATTGCGGGGTATCTCGAGGCTGACGTTGTCGACCGCCTTTACCGGTCCGAAATCGACGGAAACGCCTTGGATTGAAATCATAGAAGCCACCACGATGGAGCCTATGAGCTGTGTCTGTTGAAGCGGCCGCGGATCGCGGCGACCTATTCCTCAGCGGCGACCGAGAGACACCGGTACCGCCCCGGGCCGGCTGTGGTCCTGGGTTGCACGGGGCAGCGTGCTGGGGTTGGCGGCCGCCAACCACTCTTCGCCATGCCCGCCGACGCATTCGGGGTCGGGTTCGGTGAGCGGGATGCCGGTGAAGAACTTGGCAGCCATGCATCCACCCTGGCAATCGTCGTACATTCCACAGGCGGTGCAGGCGCCTTCGGCTTCGGGTTCGCGCAGGTCGAGGAAGAGATCGCTTTCTCGCCACACCTTGGCAAAGCCGCCGGTGCTGCGAACGTTGCCCGCCTTGAACTCGTCGTGCAACACGAACGGGCAGGCGTAGACGTCGCCCACCGGATCGATGAGGCACACAACGCGGCCGGCGCCGCAAAGGTTGAGCCCGGGCAGGTTCTCCTCGCCGAGAGCGTTCAGATGGAAGAACGAATCGCCGGTGAGCGTATTGGGGTGCGCCAGAAGCCAGTGGTAGATCTCGCGCTGCTGACTTTGGGTGGGGTGCAGGTCGTGCCAGCTGTCGGCTCCTCGGCCGGAAGGGCGAAGTCGGGTCAGTCGCAGCTGGGCGCCGAATCGTTCGGCCAGTGCCTGGAACTCGTCGAGCTGGGAGACATTGTGACGGGTGACGACCACACTGATCTTGAACTCGCCGAAGTTGGCGTCTTGGAGGTGCTGCATGGCAGCGATCGCGTCGTCGAAGGAACCTGCCCCTCGAACGTGATCGTTGGTTGCATCGTCGGTGCCGTCGAGCGAAATCTGGATGTCGAGGTAGTCCATTGCCGCCAGGCGGGCAGCATTCTCGGCGTTGATTCGACTGCCGTTGGTGCTGAACTTCACACCGACGCCGTTGGTCGTGGCGTAGTCGATGAGCTGGAAAAAGTCCGGTCGGAGCATCGGCTCGCCGCCGCCGAGGTTCACATAGAACACCTGCATGGCTCGGAGCTGGTCGATGACGCTGAGCGCCTCGTCGGTGGTGAGTTCATCGGGATCACGGCGACCCGACGAACTCAGACAGTGAGTGCACGCCAAGTTGCACGCATAGGTGAGTTCCCAGGTGAGGCAGATGGGCGCGTCGAGGCCGCGCTTGAGATCGGTGGTGAGGGTCATGCGGACTCCAAAAAGTTGCTGACTGCCAGTGATGCGAGCGCCCGGGTGAAGGCTGGCCGTCGTTTCTCATCGATCGTGGCAATGGCTTCGGCAGCGGTGTCGTAGTCGCCAAGGCGTTCCACAAGAACCACTAGGTCGGGCGATCGTAGGAAGTTCAGCCGCCGGCTGTCGTAGTGGTAGGCCATAGCCCCGAATGGTTCGGGTCGAAGAGCGACGCGCGAGTGCAGGCGCCACTTTCGATCAACGTCGAATGAACCAAGAGCGGGAGCTGTCGCCATCTTGTTGCGGCCTAGTAAACGCCGCACATGCCGTCGATCGAGATCTCCTCGACGAGCAGTTCTTCTTCGATGAGCTCTTCGGCCTCGGTGACCTCGAGGGTCTCTTCTGTCGTTTCCGTAGTGGTGTCCACGGTCACATTGTAGTGCGACCTTCGTCGACCCCTGTAGCCGGCCTACGGAGTCGGTTCGTCGTCGCGGTCCGGGTCATCGTCGTCGGCAGGATCGACGTCGTCAACGTCGGTGTCGAGGACCGGTGGGAGCACGATCTCCAGCGGGAGCGTACTGAAGCTGGTCCGAGCCGTTGCGGTCGTGCCGTCGGCTGCGAACGTGGTGATCTTGACCGAGTACTTCTTGCCCGGTTCCAGTTCGCCATTGGTGTAGGGAGCGGTGCCGAGGACCGCGATGTGGTCGTTGAGGCACTGCCGCTGGTTCGGATATCCGTGGGCCCAGCCGCTCACCCCTCCTGTCACCTGGAAGCGGGCACCGGCGCAGTCGTTGGTACGGAATGACACTACGGCAGAGTCGGTGCTGATCTTCACGATTGCGAGGTCGCGAATCACCACGTCGGCGGCAACCGGTTTGGTGGTTGAGGTCGTCGATGGGGCCGTTGTTGACACGACGGTGGTGGTGACGGTGCTTGAAGGAACGGTGGTTGACACCGCGGTGGTCGAGGGATCTACGACTGTGGTTTGGGTCGTCACCGTGGGATCGGTTGGGACGGCCACGGCGGTGTCGGGCGAGGCCACCGTTGTGGTCTGGGGCGTCGTGGGCGGGGTCGTCGTTGTCGACGTTGAGGACGTTGAGAGAACGGACTCCTCCAACGCGGCGGTCGGTGTTGTTGGGGGGTCTGATACCGCTGTTGTTGTTGTGACCTCGCTCGGAATTGAAGCCTCACCGGCGGCCGCTTCGGACGGTTCGGTGGTGGTAGTGGTGAAGATGCTTGTGGTTGCCGAGACCTCCGAAGCCGCTTCGAGATCAGAGCCGGACGGCACGAGACGGAGTAACACACCCGTTGCGGTGAGCAGAACGGCCGCTGCAGCAACACGAGCCACGGTGAGGCGGTGTCGAGTCCAGAACGAGGCCGGCGCGTGGATTCGCGGAGGAGCGGGCAGGGTTGGCGCCGAAGGTTCCGGGGCAAGCCTTATGGTGGCCGGACCAGCAGCTTCCAACAGTGCCGACTCCCAGCCCTCGGGAAAGCTGGAGTTCTTGAAGTCGTTGAACAACCCTTCGATTGCGGCTTCAGACTCGTCGAGCGTCTCGTGGTCGTTCATCATTGGACCTCCGCTTCGATCAGAATTTTGTGGGCCTTTACGCACGCCCTACCGAGTTTGGATCTGATGCCGTCGTAGGTCATCCCAAAGTGCTCGGCGAGGTCGTGTCGTGACATTCCGTGCAGGTAGTGAAGTTTCAGAAGCTCGGCGTCGCCGTCGGACAGTTCGGACAGCACCCGATACAGAAGGTCCCATGTCTCGACGCGGTTGGTGGCGTTGCTCGCGGTCGAGTCGGTGAGGCTGCCGTCGACAAGATCGATGGATACCGAACGGTCGGTGTGACGGGCTTCGGAACGAATCACGTCTCGGGTGCGATTACGGGCGACGATTGCCATCCATCCACAAGGCGTCCCTGTGCCATCGAATCCGTTCTCAAACTTCTCGAAGATCTGGAGGCGAGCCAGGTGCGCTGCTTCATCGAGGTCCACCGTCGCAGGAGGGCGGATACCTGCGACGGCGGACATGATGGCGCCTTTGCAATGATCGATCAGCGAGAGAAGTGCCGTCTTGTCGCCGCCCCGAGCCCGTTCGACTGTGGAGTGGACGTCGTTTTCGGTTCTCAGGTTCAACACGACACGATCCTTTAATGGTTGTCTGACAACCATCCGCTGCTCTGCCATAACACCGCGCATACATCTGAGACGCAATGAGCAGATGGGAATCGTTCACCGAGTCCAGATTTTTTGTGATTGCGGGATGTTTTGTGGCCATCGGAGCAGAAACTTCCAGCACAATGCGGTCATGACCACGTTGGACTGGCACGCCGACCGCGATGCGATCGCTCTCCTTGACACCGCTCCTGAAAGCCTCGAAATCGACCTGGCCGCGGTGCGTCGTTACCGTCAGAACCGCGTTCGGCAGGAAATGGCCCAGCGGGGGATCGATGCCCTAGTGATCAGCGATGCGGTGAATATTCGCTATGCCACCGGTACTCGCAACATGCAGGTGTTTACGGCTCGCAATGCGCCGTCGCGATATCTATACCTCACTGCCGAGCACTCGATCCTGTTCGAGTTCACCGGTTGTGAACACCTGGCGGACGGGTTTGAAACCGTCGATGAAGTTCGCCCTTCGGCAACTGCGAGCTTTGTTGCCGCCGGATCAGACATTGCGGATCGGGAGCGCACCTGGGCAAGAGACGTAGCGGGCGAGCTCCGTAGCCTGGTCGGCTCCCCCGAGCTCACGGTCGGGATCGAACGGCTGAATGCCGGTGCTGCGATTGCGCTCGCAGATGCTGGCCTGACAATCGTGGATGCGCAACAGCCGGTGGAAAGGGCTCGGGCAATCAAGTCGCCCGGGGAGATCCAATGCATCAAAGCCTCCTTGCGGGCGACCGAACGAGGTGTGCAGAAGATGGCAGCCGCAATTCGGCCCGGCATCTCTGAAAACGAACTGTGGTCAATTCTCCAACAGTCGGTCATCGCCGACAATGCGGACTACTGCGA
Organism: uncultured Acidimicrobiales bacterium; assembly: GCA_938029215.1. Taxonomy (GTDB): domain Bacteria; phylum Actinomycetota; class Acidimicrobiia; order Acidimicrobiales; family SZUA-35; genus JABDIY01. The sequence goes on from CALHFG010000060.1 coordinate 35,895, forward strand.
GACACGGCTGTTGAACAGTGGGCCGCGAACCAACCCGTGGTTTCAAGAGACGGGCCCACGCACGATCCAGCCGAATGAACTGGTGGCGCTCGATACCGACGTCGTCGGGTGCCACGGCTATTACAGCGACTTCTCCCGCACGTTTCACGTTGGTCCGGATGCGCCCACCGAGGTGCAGCGCGACCTGTACCGAACGGCGTTCGAGCAGGTTCATCACAACATGGAGATCATTCAGCCGGGCGTGACCTTCCGTGAGTACAGCGACCGGGCGTGGAACATTCCTGACCGCTACGCCGCCAATCGGTACTACTTGTCGGCCCACGGGGTGGGAATGACCGGCGAGTATCCGTACTTGTATCACCACGCCGATTTCGCGGCCGCCGGATACGACGGTGTCATCGAACCCGGGATGACGCTCTGTGTGGAGAGCTATATCGGCGCCGCCGACGGCAAAGAAGGAGTGAAGCTTGAACAACAGCTGCTGGTCACCGAAAGCGGAACCGAGCTGTTGAGCCTCTACGGCTTCGAAGACGACTTGCTCTGAGCCGTAGAAACACCTATCGGATCGGCGGTCTTCCGGTGCGGATGAATCGGATCGATTCGTTGACGTTGCGAGCTACGAAACGCTCGCGACGATCACCCCTTACCAGTCGCGCTGCGGCTTGCAGGGGTAGAGGTGAACCGGTGGCCTCGGTCTCCTCTAGCGCCGCCCGGGTTGTCTTCACCAGGTGGGCGACCACGATGAATGAGCCTCCTCGGTCGTCCATGGCGTCGTCCATCAGTTCGTCGGCAAAGCCGGTTGGGGCGCTGGCGATTTGGGGATCCGGTTCGAATCGGTGGCTCGCAACGCCGTTTCGACGCTCCCAGCGACCCGTGTCGAACAGCAGCCAGAGGCCGTGGAGCGCCATGCGGGCTACGGGCGCACTCGGCGAGATGTCCCAGGCCCAGCGGGTGGCGCGTGCGTGAGTGAGTCCGTGACTAATGGCAAGCCAGTTGAAGTTTGCGTCGGCGTCAGCCTCGGTCGAGATGTCATATCGAAGCATGCGTTTGGCCGACCCGATGGAGGCGATGTCGATCAGACCGCGGACTCCTACCCCAGCCGCAGCGAGATCGACTGCTCTCGGCACGTCGAACTGCTCCGCATTCAGAAACTCGTCCACCTCAGCCTCGCTGACGCGGCGGACGGTGGGTGAGTCGGCCAGAGTCTGCAGATCTACCTCGTCGATGGCTCGGGTCGTTTTGCGCATGTATGGCAAGACGTCTTCTCGTGTCATGAGTGTCAGGGATCGAGTGAGCTGGGGTAGCAGCGAGGCGGCACTGGTCTCACCAATGCGATCGAGGAGCTCGAAGGCCTTCTGGGCATAGATCGATCCATGCCCATATCCCAGGTGGTGACGGGCGGCGGCCTCGATGAGGTGGGGTTGTGCTGCGCTGGCTGTGAGGGCGCCACAGGTAGCCATGGCGTCCTCCAGTCGCTCGCGTTCGATCAGTTCCACCAGGTCGCCACGGTCGCTCGGTTCCACAGTCACCTCGGTCCGTCCGCGGGTTTGTTCGGCCAAGCCTGACAGCCCGATGACCAGCGGCAGGACCCGAGCGTCTCCGTGGCGTTCCTCGGCGATCGCCAGGCAATCCGCGGCCAGGGCCATCTCGTGGTCGGCGCCGTCTTCGGTGCGGCCGATCGTCGCATCGATCGCGGCCGCCATGATTTCAGCTGGCGTTGCTCCATTGTCGAGCAATCGGACCGTGTCTCGAGAGATTTGTCCGACGTAGTGGTTGTTCAAAGCCGACCGCAGGCTCGGCCACAGAACCCGCATTTGATGCTCGCGGCTAGGGCGTTGGATCAACACATGAACCTCGCCGTTGTCGCCAATCGATGTGGAGTGACACGTCACGTCTTCCTCGCCGATGAGGCAAACTCCGTCGGTTACCCGGAATTTCCAGTTGTGCCACAGACACGTGACGACCGGTCCATCCTGAAAGTCCGGATCCAAGTCGCCCGTGACGAGGCCATATCCTTGATGGGGGCAGGCGTTGTCCAACACATGGACGCCGTCTTGGGTTCGGATCACGGCCAGTCTCTGGTCTTCGACCGTGGCCATTTTCATTTCCCCCACCTCGATGTAGGCAGGGTGGGACGGGTCGAGCGATGCGATTACTGGTTCGGTGGACGACATGTCACCGTTGTACTATCTCAACTTATGTTGAGGTCAAGGACCTCCGGTTCAGCGCCTAGGAACATCCGGTGGGCGGCCTACACTCAGCGGCGTGAAGGCGTTGGAGTTTCAGCGGAACGAGGCGAAGTATGTGGCTGCCGCAGTAGCGTCGCGTCTCCGGCCCGGAAGTGCGGCCAATCGTTCGCCTCTCAAGCTGATCGACACCAAGCCCCCGGAGATTCCAGGACCCGGTTGGCAGCGTATCCAAACCCTCCTCACCGGTATCTGCGGAAGTGATCTGGCGACAGTAGAGGGACGTTCGGCTCGCTATTTCGGGCCGTGGGTGTCGTTTCCGTTTGTGCTGGGTCATGAGGTCATCGGTCTCGATGAGAAGGGCAATCGTGTTGTGATCGAGCCCGTTCTTGGTCACGAGGCCCGAGGCTTTGACCCGCCTTTCAAAGGCGCCGCCCCCGGAGACGGTGACGACCTTCGGCATCTGGTGTGCGGACACATCAAGCCCGGTATTCAAATCGGCTACTGCGCTTCGACGGGCGGTGGATGGTCCAGCGAATTCGTCGCTCACAAGAGTCAGATTCGCCGTATTCCTAAGCGGCTCAGCGACGAAGCGGCCGTGATGATTGAACCGACGGCGGTTGGGGTGCACGGAGCGTTCAAGGCCAATGTGAAACCGGGAGCCAGCGTTGCCGTCATCGGTGCCGGGACCATGGGCCTGGTCACCGTGGCGGCCCTACGTAAATACACCGAAGCCGGCGAGATCATCGTGGGTGCCAAATACCCCGAGCAAAAGGAACTTGCAAAGTCGTTGGGCGCGACCACTGTGGTCGACCCGGGAGAGATCGGGCGAGCCGTTCGGCGCTCAACCAACAGCTTCTCCATCGGCGATGACCTCAGCGGGGGAGTCGACGTAACCATCGATGCCATCGGTTCGGCTGCAACGATCAACCAGGCAATAGGAATCACCAGACCTCGCGGTCGGGTAGTGCTGGTCGGCATGCCCGGAACTGAGTCTGTAGATCTCACCGCGCTCTGGCACCGGGAAACCGAACTGGTCGGCGCCTACACCTACGGCACCGAAACAATGGCCGACGGCTCTACCGAGCGAACCTTCAAGTTGGCCACCGACCTCGTGGGCTCAGCCAAGCTGGAACGGCTCGTGAGCCAGACCTACCCTCTCAGCCAGTACAGCGAAGCGCTCGACCACGCGGTGAACGCCGGTCGACGCGGGGCGATCAAAATCTGCTTCGACCTTCGGTAGGCCGTGGACCCGTCCCCAGCCAACGACGAGCTCACCAATGCAGTGCTCGCAGCAGGCCGCAAGGCCGGTTTGGTTGCGGTCGGCGTCACAACCAATGACATTCTTGAGCCCGCTCGTACGGCGCTGAAGGCTCGCAAGGAAGCGGGCATGGCGTCCACGATGGCGTTCACCTATCGCAACCCCGATCGAAGTACCGACCCTCGATCCAGTCTTCCCAGCGTCGAAACCGTCATTGCTGGAGCCTGGGACTATCGGCGACTGGACACCAACTCGCACGAACAAGCCGGGCCAACCGGACGGGTCGCTCGATATTCGTGGGTCGATCATTACGACGACTTGCGATCGGCCCTAGGCGAAATGGGGGCGGTGTTGAAGGCCGCAGGGTATCGAGCGGTCGTAAAGGCCGACGACAACGCCATCGTGGATCGCAACGTTGCATGGCGGGCGGGCCTCGGCTGGTACGGAAAGAACGCCAACCTCTTGGTTCCTGGCGTCGGCAGCTGGGTGGTGCTCGGCTCCGTAGTCACCGATGCGCCGTTGGTGCCCAACCAAACACCGGTTGCCGATGGATGCGGTCCGTGCCGCCGCTGCCTGGACGGTTGCCCGACCAATGCGATCGTTGGGCCTGGCATGGTCGACGCCCGGCGTTGCCTGGCGTGGCTGGTGCAGGGGCCCGATCCGATCCCGGTGGAATTCCGGGCCGCGTTGGGCGATCGCCTCTACGGGTGCGACGACTGTCAAGACGTCTGTCCGCCCGCAAAGTTCACCGCGGCACCAGCGGCAGAACCGGAAAGTGAGACCGGGGTTGATCTCCTTTGGCTACTCGATGCGCCCGACGGTGAAATCCTCGAGCGGCTCGGTCGGTGGTACATAGCGGATCGCAATCCGAACGTGATTCGACGTACGGCACTGGTGGTACTGGGCAACACCGCCGACCCGGCCAGTGCACAGGCCAGAACGGTTCTCCGTCGGTTCGCCGCCGATTCTGACCCGCAGCTTTCCGACCATGCCCGTTGGGCCTTGGACCGTTTGGACGAGCGGAGGGCCGGGATTTCAAAGTGAAACACTTGCTTGTAACCAACGACTATCCGCCCAAGGTCGGTGGAATACAGAACTATCTCTGGGAGCTGTGGCGTCGGCTGCCACCGGAAAGCACCGCGGTCTACTGCACCCCCTACGCCAACGACGTGGCCTTCGATGTGGAGCAGGACTACTGGATCGAGCGGTCCCCCGAGCCCGTTCTCATCCCGTACCCGTGGCTGCCCCGCCGAATCGACGCACTCGCGAACCAGCTTGGCGCCCACCTCGTGCTGCTCGATCCCGCAGTTCCGTTGGGGCTGATCGGGCCGTTCCTCGACCATCCCTACGGCGTCATCCTCCACGGAGCCGAAGTCACGATCCCCGGACGGCTCCCGGGCACCAAGCAGGCGTTGGCCCGGGTGTTGCGTGGTGCCAGCATCACGGTCTCGGCGGGTGAGTATGCGCTGGCCGAGGCCGAGCGGTGCGCGGGCCAGCCGCTCCGATCGATCGTGGTTCCCCCCGGCGTCGATACCGAGCGGTTCGCTCCTTTCGATGACGAACAGAAACAGGCGGCCCGGGCGCACTTCGGTCTGGACGGCGAAGCCTTGGTGATTTCGTCGGTCAACCGCTTGGTTCCGCGCAAGGGTATGGACATGCTCGTGCGGGCCGCCGCAAAGCTCAGAACGAAATATCCGAACCTGCGGGTGTTGATTGGTGGCAAGGGACGCCAGGCAGATGACTTGGCTTCGCTCGTTGCTCAGTTGGAAGCTCCGGTCCGTTTGCTCGGTCGAATCCCCGATGATGACGTGGCCAAGCTCTACGGAGCTTCCGACGTGATGGCGATGCTGTGTCATGAACGATGGCGGGGGCTAGAGCAGGAGGGGTTTGGGATCGCCTTCCTCGAAGCTGCCGCAGCGGGAATCCCACAGGTGGCGGGCCGCAGCGGGGGCGCTCATGAGGCGGTCGTGCACAACGAGACCGGTCTCATCGTCGATCAGCCCAGATCGCTCGATCAGGTCATCGACGCACTAGATGAGGTTCTCGGCAGTCAGGCGCACCGGACCATGCTCGGTGATCGGGCCAGGGAGCGCGCTGTAGCGCAGTTTGACTACGACCTTCTTGCCAACAAACTCCACAACGGCCTCCAGGCCCTACCCCTCTGAGACCCCTATCGAGGTCACCCGAGATCGGTCGGGGACCACTAACCTTGGGCCAATGGGGCGTTCTGAACAACGACTGGTACGACGGACGATCGATGCATCCGTTCAAGACTGCGTCGATGTCGCCATCGATATTGAAAACTACGCTGCCTGGGCCGAGGGTGTGACGAAAGCCGAAATCACCAAGCTTGGTGACGACGGGGTCGTGAAGCAGGCGAAATTCACCGCCGCCGCATACGGCCGAGCCGTTACCTACGAGCTGGCCTACACCACCGAGCATCTCCCTCACTCGCTGGCCTGGACACTGGTAAAGGGCGACATCGTTCGCACCATCAGCGGCAGCTACCGGTTCGCCCCCTCCCTCGATGAACCGGACCAAACCGAGGTTGTGTATCAACTAGAGGTCGAACTGGTCATTCCCGTCCCGGGTTTCGTCCGCCGTAGGGCCGAAGACCTACTGATGAGCACGGCTCTCGAACGCTTCAGCGCCGAGGTCTCGCGTCGCGCGGCAAGGGCTGCCTGAGCTGCGAAAACGCAGATCGTAAAAATCCATGTGGCGAATTTCTACACCGGAGGCACGATCGGGTCGATGGAGTTGCATGCGCTTGCTCCGCCTCGACCTCGGTGGTCAGACAGGACCCCTCAATTTGCACCCGTTCCTCACGGTGATGCAGCGTCGCGGAGTCGATGACCGTCAACCGGTCATTAACGCAGCCCGTTCGCTCGCTAATGGTGATGGCAGCGGTGTATTTGGCTTGGTCGAAACGGCGGTCAATGGCCTTGTAGAGCTTGAAGGATCGCCTCCTCCGGGCTTCCCTTCTCCGGTGACCACCGAAGACATCGTTCTCGACACCGATGCAGCCGCTGCAGGCAATGAGCCCTCGCATGCACTGCGGGCCGAGCTCGATCAGCTTCAGCGTCGCGCCAGCATTGACGCAGTGGCCGTCGAAATGATTCGCGCTGACCTCGATCCTGCGGCCGCCGCCCGGCTGCAGCACCTTCGCAGCTACAAGGCGGGCGATCAGGCTGCTCTCATGGACCAGCAGATCGTCTCGAATCTCGCCAAGGTTGGCCACGCTCTCACGGCTGTGCAAGAACAGCCGCCCACGATTATCGAGTCTGCGCCCGGCATGCGTGATCTGATCGAGGAGTGGCGTGCTCATGTGGCCCGCCGAGACTCTCACGCAGACCACGTCGCCAAACTCCACGCAAAGATTGAGAACGCCGAGGCGGAGGTGACGTCGGCCGAGAACGACGTGATGGCAGCCCAGGCGGATGCTCAACCGGTCATTCTTTCCGCACAGGAAGAGGCTCGTCTCGACGAGCTGGCCAACCCGACGACCGAGAAGCGTGGCAAGAAGAAGCCCCGTGAACGGAGTCAAGAAGAAGAGGACGAGATGAACGAGATTCTCGCTCGTGTCGGTCTTCCCACCTTCACCGCGTACGCCATGCATCGCCTCAACCCGCAGGCCCCGCCGGAGAAGCAGGCTGCGCTGCACGCCGCGACCGCGTCCGTTGCTCGTGCCCAGGCAAACCTCGAAGAGGCCAAGGCCGAACTGTCGTTGGACCCGGTCCGACGAGAACTTGAATTCGAAAACGCCGCCATCGCCGACAAGGCCAAAGAACACCTGGGCGCTCTCCTTCCCGCCGATCTTGGGCCCGCCCTCGAGGCCAAAATCACCGAACGAGAGAACCCGCTGTGGATCGAAGGTCTTCGCAAGCTCTATGACGCACTGATCGAGGTCGGATCCGGAATTCCGGAGACGATGGAACCCGGCGACCTACCTCAGTGGGCCACCGAATGGGTTGAACTAACCGAAGCTAGCGCCCGCGAAGCGGCCGGTATCGCCCCGGACGACATCGACGACCAGCTGATCAGCGCCGAAGATGCTCTGCGTCGTCACGCAAAGGCCATGGCCCGCATCGATCAGATGGAAGCCGCCGCCGAAGCAACCGCTCGCAAGGCCCAGCAGCTCGAGCTGCAAATTGTCCGTTCCGAACAGCCCACCCGGGCCGGTGCAGCCGAAGCGCTCGACAATCTGTTGCCGCAGTTGGAACGGATCAACGCCAACGCCGGTACTTCGTCGGTGCCGGTGATTCTTAGCGGCCAGTTCGGACAGCTCACCGATGATGAGGTGGAAGATCTTCTCTTCAGCCTGGAAGCGTTCACAGAACACTTCCAGCTGATCGTGGTAACCGAACGCGAACGAGCCCAGCAGTGGGCCTCGACCGTCGGTCTTGAACGCGCCACCTCTGTCTAGAGTTTTGTAAGTCAGCTCGCCCCGCGGCGAGATTACCTTGGCCTGCCGCCAAGATTTAGAGTGACTGCATGGCTCACCACATCATCGCCGACGTCCTGATCCCCGGTCGGGGAGATCCGATCAGCGGGGGAGTGGTCGTGCTTGACGGTGACGTCATCGACTACGCCGGTCCTGCTTCGGCTGCACCGACTCGGGCAGCCGAGGACTCCTTCACCGAGGTTCCGGTCGTCATGCCTGGCCTGTGGGACTGCCACACGCACTTCGCCGGAATGCCCGGAGCCAACATCGAAGCCCTGGCGATGACCCACCCGATCACGGCGACGGCCCGGGCGGTAGCCGACGCGGCCGCGATGCTCGATGGCGGCGTTACAAGCGTGCGTGATGTCGGTGGGCTTGGGCTCCGTATGGCTCCGGCGGCCAAGGACGGCAGCATGAAGTCACCGGCAATCTATGCGGCGGGTCGGATTCTCTCGACCACCGGTGGCCACGGTGACCTCCACAGTTTCCCGCTCGATTTTGTGCATCAACTCACCTGCAACAACGAGTTCAGCATCCTCTGTGACGGTGTACCCGAGGTTCTCAAAGCGGTTCGAATCAACCTGCGGCACAACGCTCGGGTGATCAAGATCTGCGCCTCCGGCGGTGTCATGAGCGAGGTGGATCATCCGATGCACCAGCAGTTCTCTAACGAGGAGCTGGCTGCGATCGTGCAAGAGGCGGCTCGGTCAGAACGGGTGGTCGCCGCTCACTGTCACGGCAAGGCTGGCATCATGGCCGCCTTGCACGCTGGGTGCCACACGATTGAGCACGGCAGCTTCCTGGATGAGGAGGCCTGCGACCTCATGCTCGAACACGATGCCATGTTGGTTCCCACTCGGTTCGTCATCGAGGCGCTCCTCCCACAGATGGAGATGCTTCCCAGGTACGCCTATGAGAAGGGCCTGATGGTCGCAGACGCCCATGCGGCATCGTTGAAGCTCGCCATCGCCAAAGGGGTTCGAATCGCGGCCGGCTGCGACATCTTCGTTTCCGGGCAGATGTATGGGCAGAGCAGCCTGGAAATCATGCACCTCATCAATGCGGGAATGACCGACCTTGAAGCGATCGAAGCCGCCACCGCCAGCGGGCCCGAGACACTGGGACCGCAGGGCCCCCGGTCGGGTCAATTGCGGCAGGGATTCGACGCCGACGTCATTGCATTCGATACGAACCCGCTGGATGATCGCTCGGTCTGGGGTGATGCGAAGCGAGTCACACACGTGTGGCAGAGCGGCGCCCAGGTCAAGTAGTTAGGTCCACCAATTCGGGTTCAGTCATCGGCACCAACAGTAGGGTGAAAGGGTGACGATTGAAGCCAGAAACAGGTTCATCGGTATCGACGTAGGTGGTACCAAGATCATGGGGGTTGTCGCCGATCCCACGAGCGGAGAGATTCAGGTTCGTCGCAAGGCTCCCACGCCCAAGACCGACCCTGATGCACTCCCGGGGGCTATCAAATCAGTTGTATCCGAGCTCATCGAAGAGGCGGGTAGACCCGTCGGAATCGGCGTGGGTGTCCCCGGCCTCGTGGACCACCAAGGCGTGCTTCACTATGGGCCGAACGTGCCTGGTGTCTTGGGGCTCGACATGGCGGGGGAGCTTCGGATGGAGTTTGGCTTGCCCGTCGTCGCCGAGAACGATGCCACCTGCGCGGCGCTGGCCGAACACCGCTTGGGTGCTGCCATGGGCACCACGCATGCGATCGTGGTCAATCAAGGGACCGGGATCGCAGGCGGCATCATCATCGGTGGCCGGATGCATCGGGGCGCAAACGGCTTTGCGGGCGAGCCGGGTCACATGCTGATCAATGCCTCTGGCCATGTGTGCGCCTGCGGCAAGACCGGGTGCTGGGAGGCGGTCGCATCGGGCGCGGGCCTAGCCAATATCGCTCGTGAAGTAGTGAACGAAGGCAAGGGTGCACGGATCGTCGAGTTGGCTGGCGGACAGTCTGCCCATATCCGGGGTGAGCATGTGTCGGCGGCGATGGCTGAAGGCGACGCCGATGCCGAGGCGGTGCTCGATCGTTTCGCATGGTGGGTGGCCGAAGGTCTCGCCAGTCTGATCGCACTGCTGGATCCCGAGCTGATCGTGCTGGGCGGCGGTCTTACCGCGATCAATCGGCACTTCATCTCCGACGTGCAAGAACGTGTGAACACCACGGTGATGGGGGCGGCCTACCGTCCGGAGGTGCCCATTGTTCCGGCCCGCCTCGGAGCAGAAGCCGGGGCGATCGGAGCGGCGGTTAGCGCGCGGGACTTGTTCCTCGGCCGCTAATGCCCGACATCACCATGCGCACCACCGCATCGGTGTCGACCGTGGTCCCACGGTCCAGGTTCACACGGCACACCTCTTCGGCGATCCCACGAATCGTGACCGCCATCGTGTCGGTATCGCCGGGTTCGATGAGACCCAGTTCGATGGCCTCACGCAGGTGGCGGGCGGTGTCCTCGATCGAGATCTCGCGACCCTTGCGAAGGTCGGAGGCGAAGGTCTCCTCGGTCCAGGCGAAGTCGATGAGTTTCATCAGTTCCGCGTGGTCGGTAAGCCATTCGATTGAGGCGCGTACGCCCAGTTCGATTCGGCGAAGCGGATTGGGCTCGTCGCCGAACGCCGCCTTCTGGTGCCGTCGGACCTCGAGCAGTGAATCGGCGAGAATATCTCGAAGCAGTTCTTCTTTTGAGGCGAAGTACCAATAGAAAACGCCTTTGCCGACCCCGACGCCCTCGACGATTTCCGCCACCGACGTGGGGTGATACCCCTGGTCGGAGAACTTCGTGATCGCCATCCGAACCAGCTCATCGCGACGTTCTTTGCCACGCGACGTGAGTTTTCGTTCGTCTGGCGCAAGTGACATAAGCGACCAGAATAGAACAGTTTCTTGACCAAGTGGTCAAGTGGGCCGGTCGCGTCGATCCGCGATGCCTTTGATAGACCGGTGAGATGGAAGATTCGATAACCGGCCAGCTCGACGCTCTCGGGGTCGACTATGAGATTTTCGACTGTGATCCTGAGCTGGCCGACACCGCCCAGTTCTGTGAGGCGTATGGGTTCGAAATCGCCGATTCAGCGAACACGATCGTGGTCGTTGGCAAGGCCGAACCGCGCGTGTATGCAGCATGTGTTGTGTTGGCCGACAGCCGGCTAAACGTCAACGGAGTAGTACGTAAGCGGCTCGGTACCCGCAAGGCATCGTTCGCCTCGGGCGAGGAGACCACTCAACTGACCGGCATGGCGATCGGCGGTGTTACTGCGGTGGGGTTGCCAGCGGATCTGCCGATCTGGATCGACAGTCGAGTGATGGAACGCGATCGAATCGTGCTCGGGGGCGGCGGCCGAGACCGCAAGATCCTTGGACCGCCCGCACTGCTGGCGGCGCTGCCGAATGCTGAGATCGTGGAAGATCTTGCAAAGAAGATCGAGCCGGCCGAGTGATCGGTTGGGCGATTCTCGGGACCGGGTTCATTTCGAACACGGTGGTCGAGGCGATTCAGGCAAGCGACGGATCGCGAGTCGTTGCCGTCGGTGGACGGAACCCCGAAACGCTGGCGAACTTCGCTGCTTCTCACTCGATTGACAACACCTACCTCGACCACCATGAGGCCATCAACGACCCGCAGGTCGACGCGGTCTACATAGGCCTGCCCAACCACAAACATCGCGAGTTCACAGATTTCGCATCTGCGGCCGGGAAGGCGGTGCTTTCAGAGAAGTCGTTGACGACCACGATGGAAGATGCCCACGCACTAGTTGACTCGGTCCGAGCGAACGGCACGTTCTTCGTTGAGGGCCTCATGTATCTCGCTCATCCGTTGTTTCAGACGGTCACCAAGTTGCTGGGAGATGGGCGGTTGGGTGAACTTCGGTCGGTGTCGGGGCGCTACGCGGCTCCGATCGCAGCGGTGGTGAACCCGGCAGGCATGGGAACGCTGTACAACCTCGGTTGCTATCCGGTGTCGTTGCTCCATCTCGTACTGCAAACGATGAGCGGCGATGGCGCGTTCGTCGATCGTCGGTTAACCGCGGTTGGAACGATCGGCGCCGATGACACCGTGGAAGACGCCGCCGTCTCGGTTCGTTTCAGCAATGGGGTTTTGGCCACTCTGCAGTCATCCGACAATTACGGAAACGGCAGCGACTTCGCCATCAGCACCGATCAAGGTGTCCTTCGATTTGAGACTAATCCCTGGCTGCCAGCTGCGGGGAGCAACGTTCTCACCTGGACCCCATTCGACGGCGAGGCCGGGCGAATAGACCCTGAGCGGATAGACATAGTGTCTGAACACGACGCGTTCTACCACCAGATCAAAATGGTCGAACGGCACCTGGCAGCAGCCGACACCGAGGCCGACCGGCCCTCGCCTCGACTGGCGGACAGCCTCGAAATCATGCAATTCCTCACCGACTGGGAAGCGGCGGTCCGGTCCAGCTAGGTGAGGCTCCAGCCACGGCTGCGTTCCACGGCCTGCAACCAACGGGCATAGATCTCTTCCACACCGGATCGATCGGCTGCTGGCTCGAATCGAGCATCAACCTCCCAGCTGTCGGTCACGTCCTGGGTTCCGCTCCAGTAACTCTCGGCAAGTCCAGCCAGATAGGCCGCACCCAGCGCGGTGCATTCCATGTTGGCCGGACGGGTTACCGGCACGTTCAACTGATCGGCCTGAAGCTGGAGCAGCAGATCCATGACGCTGGCGCCACCGTCCACTCGAAGTTCGGCCGGGGGAGTGCCCGACCCTGCGGTCATCGCATCGACTACGTCGCGGACGCTGAACGCAATGGCCTCTACTGTGGCGCGGGCCAGTTCGGCTCGGCCGGTGCCACGGGTGATGCCAACGATGGTGCCACGGGCGTAGGGGTCCCAATACGGCGACCCCAGTCCGGTAAAGGCAGGAACCAAGAACATGTCGCCACTCGTCTCAACGCTCGCTGCCAGCGGGCCGATCTCAGCGGCTTCGGAGATGATGCCCAAGCCATCCCGCAACCATTGGATCGCCGAACCGGTAACGAACACCGCTCCTTCATACGCATAGGTTGCGGGTTGATTCTCGCCCAGCTGCCACGCAACGGTGGACAGCAAGCCATCTACCGGAGCGGGCATCGTGTTACCGACGTTCATCAGCATGAAGCTGCCCGTGCCATAGGTGTTCTTTGTCATGCCTGGCTCAAAGCACGCCTGACCAAAGAGCGCGGACTGCTGGTCTCCCGCCACGCCGCTGATGGGAATGCCGGCGCCCAACGCGGTGGTGTCAGCCGTCAGACCGAACCGGCCGCTAGTGGGGCGTACGTCGGGCAGAGCCGAAATCGGAACCTCAAGGAGCTCACACATCTCTTCTGACCATGCGAGTTTCCCGATGTCCATCAACAGGGTTCGGCTGGCGTTGGATGGTTCCGTAGCGTGGACGGCCCCATTGGTGAGTTTCCACATGAGCCAACTGTCGATGGTCCCCAGGGCCAGGTGCTCGTTGACTTCGACGCCGCCCTCATTCAACATCCAGCGAAACTTGGTGCCCGAGAAGTACGGATCAAGGCCAAGCCCGGTTGTTGCACGGACCATCGGGAGATGTCCCTGTTCAGTCAACTGGTCGCAGTAGGCGGCGGTCCGACGGTCCTGCCAAACGATCGCCCGATGAAGTGGCTCGCTGGTGCGCCGATCCCACGCAACCACCGTTTCGCGCTGATCGGTGATGCCGATCGCCACAACAGGTTCGTCGAGGGAAGCGACCAGTTCGGCGATGACCTGTTGGATTTTGGTCCAGATCTCGTTGGCATCGTGCTCGACCCAACCGGGCTGGGGGAAGTACTGAGTGAACTCGGTGTACGCGAGCCCCTGTACCTCCGATCGTTCGTTGATCGCCAGCGCCCGTACGCCGGTCGTGCCTGCATCTAACGCAACAACAATTCCCACAACTTCGCTCCTTCGTCTGCTGGAGCGAATCTACTGGAAGTGGAGGCTAGGAACCCGATTCGAGTGCGTGGTTGCCGCCGCCGTTGAGGGCTACGGCTTCCTGTTGGCCTTCGGTCAGTACGTCGATCAACTCGGTGCTACTCACCGCAACGAACACCATGGTGCGGATGTCCTTGTCGGTAAGTGGCCCCTCGGTGCTCAGGACCCCTTCGTCGATCAGGGTGTCGACAAGGTGGCTTTCCTGCGTTTTCACCACGGCCATGATCTCTGACGAGCTGTATTTATGGAGTTCCAGCGGTGCAGGCGTTTGGACGACAACCGGAAGTTCTGTGCCGCTTCCTACCGACAGTCCGGTGCTGGCCGTAACGATTGGTTCAGAGACGTAGTCGACCTCCACGGTTGAGTCGGCCGGATCGACAGGAGCGATGGAATCCAGCGCTGCCGCCAGCTTCTCTGCGTCGATATCTTCCAGATCAACCTCAGCGGCGTCAACCGATTCCTCGTCGGCCGCAACGGCCTCGACCTCTACGACGTCAAGTACCTCTTCAACTTCGAGAACCTCGTCCGCATCGAGGACATCTTCGTCCGCGTCCTCCGCTGCGTCCTCGGTTTCGATGTCCTCGGCTTCGATATCCTCGGCTTCGGTGCCCTCGAGGTCCGCCTCGTCTTCTACTTCGACGTCGTCATATGCAACCTCATCGGTTGTCCCGTCGTCGGGGTCAGCTTCCTCGACCTCGGCTTCATCAAGAAGCTCGGCCTCAATGGCCTCCTCGTGGACCACGGCCTCATCCAAAATCTCGTCGCCGACAACCTCGCTGTCCACAACCTCGTCGTCGACGACCTCGACGTCCAGAACCTCTACAACTTCTTCCTCAGCACTCTCGCCGTCGGCAACCCAGTCGGGGTTTTCCTCCACCACGATGCCGAGCGCTTGGGTCTCGGTTTCGTCGGCTGCATCGTCGACCAGGTCTTCGTCGACCAGATCTTCGTCTTCCACCCCGTCATCGACTGGGGCGTCATCGGCCCATTCGATGCCGGTCGATTCGAGTTCGTCGGATCCGGTTGCATCTCGCCGCTCAGACTCCAGACGATCGCTCAGTGCTTCGCCAAATAGTGGTGCACGAGGGGGAATGAGATCGACATCGGACGGCGATTCAGAGGCATCGAAACGGACGGTACGGGCTTCGACGTTCTCGCTCGAAATGGGTTCGCGCTCATCAAACAGTGATTGAGCTTCGTCAACTTCGGCCCCGACCGAGATAAGCCGACGCTTTGAGGAGTCCTTTGCCAGGTGGTCGCTGACGAGTTGAGAGTCCATTGCGGTTTCATCGGCCGCAAAGAACGGCTTGAACCCGCCGAACCCTGCAAACAGGATCGCGAACACCACGAAGAGGAACAGCCACGCAACAGCCAGAGGCGCAGTGAGTTCGTAGGCCCCAGCGAGGCCGGCCATGATGACCACGAACATGACAACCACGCCCACACCGGTGAGAACTGACTTCGTCATAACGATTTCCTTTCGCGGCATCTGGGTGTCCACGTTCGGCCAAGAGCGCGGAGATGCTCCCCCACGATAGGTCCCGAAATCCGACACTGAAAGTACAACCACCTAGAGCAACCTGAGACTACGAAACGTGGGATTCACGCGGACCCTCAACCAAAGCGTTACCATTGAAAGTCGTGTGAAGCTTCCAACGTTTGTGTTGAGGTTGAGGGTGAAGGATCAGAACCAAAAGAAGGAGACTCGGCCTGGTCGTCGTGCGCTCGCTCTGGTCCTCGTGGTCGGATTGACGGCTTCGTTGCTGGGTCCGTCCGTAGGCGCTCAGGAGTCGGTCGACGAAGCTCGCAAAGAACGTGAAGAGGTGCGGGACGATCGCGCCAGCGCCCTACGCGAACTCGAAGCCGCCAAATTGAAAGACGCTGAGCTCGCCGAACTTCTGAACTATCTGAACGTCGAAATTGCCACAACCGAGTTCGCGGTGGACAACCTGCGGCAGAAGCTGGTGGTCGTCGAAGCCGAGCTGGACGAAGCTCGCCAAGTGCAGCTAGACGCGCTGGCCGAGACCGAGCGGCTCAAAGAAGAAATCGCCACGATCGCCGTGGCAGGATTCGTGCGAGCCACCCGCAAGGAAGAAGCGTTCTTTGGTTCGGGGTCGCTGAGCGACGCGTACCGTCAGGATTCCTTGATCCGAGAAGCCAACGCCGAGCCCGCCGAACTTCTCGATCTGGTTCGTGTCGTTGAGGAAGAAGGCCGCCTTGCTGAGCGGATGGTGAGCGATGCGGCGCAAGAAACTATCGAACTCGAAAGTCAGCTGGCGTCGCAGTTGAGCGCGCTGGAAGCCGACCGATTTGAGTCAGCCGAACTGAAGGCCGAGTTCGAAGAGCGTGTCGGCGTCTTCCAAGACAAGGTGGATCAGCGCAACAACGACATTGCCGAACTCACCGCCTACATCATCGCCAACACTCCCGCAGCCTCGTCGGGCCCCGCAGTTGCACCGCCGCCGGGTGACCCTTCGGTTCAGGGGTACCAGTGGCCCGTGGCTCCGCCCTACCGAGTCTCCAGCGGATTTGGCCCACGAATTCACCCGATCTTCGGTACACGTCGTCAGCACACCGGCCTCGATATCGGTGGTCGCTCCGGTGACCCGATTCTTGCGGCCAAGGGCGGGACGGTGCTGTCGGCAGGTTGGCGTGGTGGCTACGGCAACGCCGTCGTCGTTGATCACGGTGGCGGTTTCAGCACGCTCTATGCCCATCAGTCCAGCATGAACGTAGTGGCGGGCCAGGCGGTCAGCCGTGGTGACATCGTTGGCTTTGTGGGTAACACGGGATGGTCAACCGCACCTCACCTCCATTACGAGCTTCGTCTCAACGGCAAGCCGATCGACCCGCTCCCATACCTGCCCTAACAGCCGATTCGGAACGTTCGGACTAGAGCGGCTAATCCAATCGACTCATATTCGTCAAGCGGTTGAACCTTGTTGTCGAAGCATCACACATCATGGACATTGCGTCCTGATGATGAGCCGGAACGGAGCCGCGTCGATGCACGAAGAGTCAAACCGAACAGACGAACGTGGAGCTTCAGTCGTTGAATACGTTCTCCTCGTTGCCGGTGTCCTGGTCATGGCGATGGCGTCGGTTAACTACCTCGGCGACGCTGCCGCCGGAGAATTCGGCGCCATCACTGATGTGCTCGCGTTCGAAGATGGCGGAGACGAGGAAGAGGCGGCGCCCGAAGAGGCGTCTGCGCCGAACGAATGCCCGAACGGTTGGAACCTCAGTGCCGGTGGACAAACCAAAAAGAACGGTCAGAACGTCGATGCCAATGGCGACGGATTTATCTGTGTGAAGGACATTCCCGGAAACGGCAAGGGGAATACCAACAACAACCAGAACGTCAAAGACAACAACTGATCCTTAGGCTCTGACGGCGATGGTGTGCCGTTCACTTTGCTACGAGGGCCGGCGGCGGTCAGCGCATGTAAGGTCGTTGGCAAGCCGCAACATCTGATGGCTGTGGCGGCGAGGAGCGAGATGATCCGGGGAAAGGCAGTTCACCTTCTTGATCGCCTCGACCCACGCAACGGCCGACTTGCTATCGCCAGCACGTTCTTCACGAACACGATCCTGATGTACTCCTGCGAACCCGACGACCTCCAACGGTTCCTCTGCCCTGGTGTCAACGTTGACGTGGTCGGGGGCCGCGGGCACTTCGCTGTTGCCTTTGTCGACCAACGTAGCTTCCGTCCCCGAGGGCTTCCTCGCCGAGCTGGCCGGGACTTCTACATGGTCGAATACCTCGTTTTCGTCACGTATGAGTCGTCCGACGGCAGGCACATGCGGGGGCTCTACCTCCTTCAGTCAGACACTCCAAGCAGGCTTGCTTGCGTCGGAAGCCGAATATTCTCGCACTACCGGTTTCGCAAGATCGACCTCAAAGTGATCGAGGCTGGTGCGACGAGACGCTTCTACTCGGCCAAAGCTGGCATTGATGTCACTGTCGCTCTCGACGCCGACAACGAGGCTTGGGCCCACTACGAGCAGTTGTCGAAACCTCGTTCGTTCAATTTTCGGCACCTCACTCGCTCGAACGCCACACTGGTCATCCGTGGTGTCCTAAAGGGTTGGACACCGCGACCAGTCGCAGTCATGAATGCAGACATCGCCGCTGTTACCGAAATGGGCGTCGTCTTCGATGGGCAACCGAACGCCATTGTGGTCGACAACGTGGAGTACTTGTGGCGAAATAGCCGGATCGACGAATGAGCCCAACAAGGCGCCGTTTCTCTGGGACGATGAATGTCCTCCGTTTCAACCGCGGCAAATTCGTCGCAGCAGCCGTCGCTGTTGTCGCTTTGACTACAACGGCGATGCTCGTTGCGAGCGTGCGTACGCCGTCCCTGATCGGGGCCGCCTTAGTTGTGATTGGTGTCGTGGCCTCGCTTGGCGTCAGCTATTGGGTGTACGACGCCTCAGACCTCTACGACTTCGAGTGGTCGTACGCATTTCAAGACCACGACCGTGTCGCCGTTGTGCACGCGGGCCTAGACGAAGTCTCCGAAACCCTCCAAGCACGTCACGGCTCGGACTTTCACACGGTGAGCTTCTACAACCGGCTCGAAGTGAGTGGACCCTCGATCCGGCAGGCCCGACGCCTCAACGACACAGCCGATACGGGATCGGCAGATCCGAATCAACCGCTCATAGCCATCGGTCGATTCGATTGGGTTGTTGCCTTCATGTGTCTGCACGAGGTCCGCTCCGAACACGCCCGGCAGAGACTGCTAACCGAGTTGAGAGACGGTCTCGCCGAAGGTGGGAAGCTCGTCGTGGTCGAACACCTAAGGGACCTGCCGAATGCGGCCGGGTTCAGCATTGGCGTCTTTCATTTCCTCTCGAGATCTTCATGGAGTGCAGATTTCGCAGCAGCCGGTCTGCAGATCGTGTCTGAAGAGAAGACCACCCCGTTTGTCTCGGAGTTCGTCCTCAGCCGGGGACCGCAAGCCTGAATGGCCCAACGTCCCCACTCAACTCGGTTCTAGGGCTAGGCGCGGACGGCGATGGTGTGCCAGCCGGACGCACCGTTTGGCGCTGGCGGCGTGACGACATCGGTTTGGGTAACCCCGTCGCCGTCGGTTGCTCGCACCCGGATGCGGTGTACGCCGGGTGTGCTAGTCCAGGGCAGCGACCATTGGCGCCAGGCGTTGACGCCCAGTGATTCGCCGAGTTCAGCCTCTGCCCACTCCTCGTCGTCTACCTGAACTTCGACTTTCACGATGCCCTTGTTGGGAGCCCAGGCGACTCCACCGATTGGGACGCTGCCGACAGGGATTTGGGAACTGGCGACCGGGGTGTCGATACGGCTCTGGGTCTTAACCGGGCCGAGCTTGCTCCAGCCTCGGGGAATCCAAAACCCGTCGAACCCTTCAAAGGTTGTCAGTTCGATTTCCTTCAGCCACTTGGTGGCCGACACATACCCGTAGAGGCCAGAAACGACCAGGCGGGCTGGGAAACCATGGTCGACGGGCAACGGCTCGCCGTTCATGCCGACCGCTACCAGTGCAGTCCGACCATCGAATGCTGCTTCGGTGGGGAACCCGCAGTCCCAACCATCGACCGACTCGCTGCGAATCTGGGTTGCGCCCTCCTGTAGGCCTGCTTCCTCCAGCAGTTCCGAAAGCGGCACGCCCTGCCACACGGCGTTGCCTACGAGGTTCCCGCCAATCGGGTTCGAGACACAGCTCAGCGTGACCGGGGCAATCGTGGTTGACCGCTCGAGCAGCTCTTCGTAGGTGAAGGTCAGTTCGTTATCGACCATTCCCTTGATCGTCAGTTTCCAATCTGAAGGGTCAACCTGAGGCGTGAGGGTGGCGGTGTCGATCAGGTAGAAATCGTCGTTCGGCGTTATTACCGAGGACACGCCTTCGGTGGTTGCCACCGGGCTGGCGTCGGCGGCGGTGACAGCGGCCTCAATTTCCTCAGCTCCTTCGAGTGCCTGCAGTTCAACCCCTCGACGAGCTTCTTCAACAGCCGCTCCACCACGCAGTTGCCGAGCACCTAGCGAGAGTCCGATCACTGACGCAGTAGCACCGGCCAGCCATCCAAGGAACGAGCGCCGTTCGAGAGCACCGGTCGCTGATTGAATCGGGTTTGCCGGGGCGGCCCCGGTCACCTCGATCGGAGCGAGTCGGGCAGATCCTCCGGGCACCTGGTTCAGTAGAACAATGAGTGCGGAAACACCGGCGAGGACCGAGAGGATCGACAGGAGCAGTCCGTAACCCCATCCGCCCTGGGCGTCGACCCCCATCGCCAGGAAGCCGACCACGCCGAAAGCGGCGATTCCTGCCACGCCGACCAATGGCTTCTTCAGCGAGAGTACGCCGAGGATCGCGGCGAAAATGACCGACAGGATGATGGTGCCTGCGATCAGGGCCGGCTTGTCGGCGAGGCCGAAGATCGCCTTGCCGAAGTCGATGAACCAGACGGGAGCCTGGTCGATCACCCGATTGCTCACTGCAATCACAGGGCCAGGCTTTGGGGCAGCGATCGACCCTGCCAGCTCACCGACCGCAAGAGCGACTCCACCAGCGGCCATGCCCGCCAGCGCGCCAGCCCACCGAGGGCGAGCGGTGGGCTCGACCACTGGTGCTTCCACTGATTGGGGATCGGTTTCCATTCTTGGTGGTCCTCTTGCTGACTGGGGTTGCCCGAATACAAAGCCTGGCGTGTTCTGAGATCAGTTTGTGTTCTTGTCCGTAAAGATCGGCGAAAAAGCGATCCGGCCGTAGCAGGAATAATCCTCGTCGAATCCGGAATGTGCGATCAGGTTGGCTGGTTTCATACCTTGTGAGAACTCCCCAACACCCCTCTGGGCAGCCTGACCGGGTCAAACCACGTCAGCGCACCCGTAGTCGTTTGCTCGCCTTGGCAACCGCGTTTTCGATCGGCGTCGCGGCATGCGGCGGAGGCGAAGCGGCCACGCCAACCACAGCCGCCCCGGCACCCGCATCAGCAGATGGTGGCTCCTCCTCCGCCGACAATTTGTTCCCCAACGTTGAGGTCACAAACATCAGCGATGGTTCGGCGCTCAACCTGCAAGAAGAACTGCAGGGCGGGGACCTTCCCGTCTTGCTGTGGTTCTTCGCCCCGCATTGAGGCACGTGCCGGTTCGAAGGACCGGAAGTCGAGCAGTTTGCTCGAGAAAACGCAGACACCCTCAGAGTCGTTGGCATGGGAGCACAGGATGATTTCGCCTTCGCTCAGGAGTTCCAGCAGAGCACTGGCACCACCAGTTTCACCATGACGTGGGACGCCAGCTTTGACACCTGGCGCTACTACCAGGTGACCGGTCAGCCGACCGCAATTCTCGTGGACAAAGACGGTCAACCCATTCGAGGTTGGCGTGGACTCTTCCCCAAGGAAGAAGTCCTAGAAGCGGCCCAGGCCGCTAGCTAACTCCCCAGCTATTCCGAAGCATTGGGCCATCCGCTCGGCGGGTGGCCCAATCCCGTTTTGGCCAGGATCTGCAGGCTGTCTGGACACACGGTGTGGTTGCGGATCCATGGTGCGATGTCCTCGACCTCAGCCACCTCGGCCACTTCTCCGTCAGGACAGGTTAACGCTGCGTCGGTGACGGCGAGAAACACTTGTGCAATGACCCGACCGTCCTGCTCTTCGTAGCGGCCCTCGCCCAGCGGTTTGAGCTCGACGCCGGTGATGCCCGCCTCCTCGGCCAGTTCACGTTGCGCCGCGGCCAGCCAGCCCTCGCCAGCGTCAACGACACCGCCAAACGCCAAATCCCACAGGCCGGGGTAGACGTCTTTCCAGTCGGCGCGGCGATGGACAACCAGCGAACCTGAGGATCGTCTCACCACGACATAGGTGGATCGGTGCCGCAAAACGCCAGCCCGCATCTCGGCCCGGGTGACGATCCGTTCAACGGTGCCATCCTCGGAGACGACTTCCACCAGCTCGTCGTCGGCGCCCATTTGGCTAGAACCGGGTGTAGCCGCCGTCGACCACGATCTCGGTGCCGGTGTGATAGATCTGGCTGGGGTCGGCCAAGAACGCCCCGAGCGCCGCAAAGTCATCGG
>CALHFG010000061.1 GCA_938029215.1 uncultured Acidimicrobiales bacterium
TTCCAGTGCGGATGGCCATGTCTCCGGTTTCGAAACCATCACCGACCTGACTGATCACCGTACCCATGACCGTCGTCCGGGGGTTTACCCAGGCACTCACCGTGTAGGGCCCTTCGGTGGGAATCACTTTGTCGTAGCGCACGCCATCGACCTCGCCGTAGGTGTTGGCTGAGCCAACCGAACCGTCGAAGGGCAAACCCTTTCCCCAGCGGCCAGCGATGTACTCCTCCTCAATGCCACCCATGTCGGCCACGCCAGCGTTGTCTTCCAACGATCCGTCGAGCGGCCACCAGTGGATGGGCGCTGGTAGTGGGGCACCAACCAACTCACAAGAACTCTGCGTGTATTCAGTGGTGTCGACGACCTCGGCAAGTTGATTGTCCGAGAGACGGTTGACGGTAAAGGCGATCGGCTCTACCTGGTTGAGCGCTAGATCCTCCTCGAAGTAGCTGGCGAGATCGCCAGACACAATGAGGTTCTGGACTCCGGCGTTGGGTCCACCCACTGCGAGCACCTCGATGCGAGCGTCGCTGAGTGTCTTTTCGTACGAGGCCGCCACATCCACGGAAACTCCGCCAGCGAAAGAGTTATACGAGTACTCCATCGCACCCTGAATTTGCTCCCGAGAGTCCGACGACGTGATCGAGTACATGAGGATTCGACCGTACGAAACCGACCCAACATACAGCGGCGGGTTCTCGGGCCCGATTCCAGCAGCGCTGAGTTCGTCGCTGGTGACGTCGGCGGCAAAGAAGTCCCCAGGTGACTGCGGGGCATCGATAGCAATGGTGTACAGCCGCTGGATGAAGTAGGCCGTGTAGGTGTGCTGGCTCTCGTCACGGGAGTAGTCAAGACTTGCGTCGAGCTCGTGTCCTAGGTATCGAGCCGAAAGTCCAAGCTCCAACGCAACTTGCTCGGCACTATGGCTCTCCACCGATTCGAAGCTGCTGTAGCCCGCCCCGGCTACCACGTCCGATTCAAGCGCGTTGGCAACGAGTTGGTTGACGCCCTCTCGAACAGTGGATCCGGTTGGCGCATCGACCTCTGTGCTGATGCCGCTACGAATTCCGAGTACTCCGCCACCGGCCACAGAGATACCTAGTGGTGCTCGGTTCGAGCGATCGATCGCAACCGGCCGCAAGGCACCCTGCACGTGGGCGGCACCGTCAAGGATCGCCCCGGGCCAGATTTGTCCCGCGCTCGGGTCGGCTAGGACGACTTCGCGCGGATTCTGTGTGAGGGAGTACTCCTGGTCCACACACACGTACGCCTGACGTTCGGTTGTTTCGATCCCGTCTTCGTTTCTGACCGGAACCTCCAGGATCACTTCGTTGGGATCGCTCGGATCGCCCATGGCGGCGCGCCCTAACGGCTCACCGGCCGGAGAGACTGCCTCCCAGTCGGTCACGTCTCTGATGAATCCATCGAGCTCGGGATTCCCGGACGATCCGGACGGGACAGTGGTTGTGGGTCCGGCCCCGGTGGCGTCGCCGCAGGCAGCGGCGACAAGGGCAAGTCCCAATGCTCCGGCGACAAGCCGGCGGGGTCGTGAATTGCTTGGTCGGTTCATCATGTCTCAACTATGAGTTCTCCGACACGCTGCGAGAATGGTGCCAGGCTGCGTTCTTCAAGGGGTGCTTGCACCCCCAAGCTCCTGACGAGTCGATGACCACAGCGCGCACCCGCGATGGAACAACTCCCCAGCTCAACCAGCGTGTGGGCGCTAGGTTGAGACGGTGTCACGCCGCATCGTTTCGCTCCTCCCGTCGGCTACCGAGGTGCTCTTCGCTCTCGGGCTCGGCGATCAGGTTGTCGGCGTAACCTATGAATGCAACGTCCCTGCCGAGGCCGCCGACCGACCGCACGTAACCGACACGATCATCCCGATCGGAGCGACCCCTGCGGAGATCGATCAGATCATCAAGTCGGCGGTGGCCGAAGGCAAGCAGCTCTATCAGCTTCACGACGATCTTCTGAGATCGCTAGAACCTGACCTCATCGTCACCCAGGACCTCTGTCGAGTATGTGCACTGCCCGCCGGTCAGGTGGACCAAGCGATGCAACAGATCGGGTGCGACGCCGAGGTCTTCTCCTATGACCCCATGACCCTGGACCAGGTGATCGATCAGATCAGCCAGCTCGCACAGGTTGCAGGAGCCGATCCTGCCCTTGCGACAGATCTGAAGCAACGGCTGGAATCTCAGCGAGCCTGGCAACCCGATCAGCGACCTT
This sequence comes from uncultured Acidimicrobiales bacterium, assembly GCA_938029215.1. Lineage (GTDB taxonomy): Bacteria > Actinomycetota > Acidimicrobiia > Acidimicrobiales > SZUA-35 > JABDIY01. The sequence goes on from CALHFG010000061.1 coordinate 2,233, forward strand.
CGGTCCTTCTGCTGGAGTGGGTCGATCCTCCATTTACCCCCGGTCATTGGATACCCGACCAGATCGAGGCCGCGGGCGGCAGGCCACTGTTGGGTCACCCCGGCGCACGATCGGAAGGACGCCTGTGGGGCGACATCGCCGCATGCGGCGCAGACGTTCTGCTGGTCGCTCCGTGTGGGTTTGACGGTGCGGCCGCCCAAGAGCAGCTTCAATTGGTCATCGCTCGGCCCGAACTGGCAAACCTGCCAGCCGTGCGCGATGGTCGTGTCTATGCCTTGGACGGCGATTCGTACGTCGTTCGACCAGGACCTCGTCTGCTCGACGGAATCGACGTAATGAAGGAGCTAATTCACCGATGAACCTTCCACAACCCCACGAACCCGCGAACGATGGTGATCGGGCGGCCCTGGTAGCGCAGGTCCAGCGGGCAATGGCCGACGGGCATGTTCGTTTCGAAGAGCTCGACGACCGGTTTGAAGCCATTTACTCGGCTCAGACCCAGGGCGAGCTCGAAGCGATCCGGGCCAAGCTGCCCGGACCACCCCCGCCGGTGGCTCCTGCCCCTGTTCACCCATTGCCTCCGGTCACGTACTCGATGTTTGGCGATGTGAAAGTCGGTGGCTGGATTTCGGTCAACGGCGACATCGCGTACGGGTCTGCGTTTGGAGACGTCGTGGTCGATCTCTCCTCGGCTCGGCTGCAAACCAACTGCACGGTTCGGGCGCGGACGATTTTTGGCGACGTCACGGTGATCCTTCCCGATGGAGTACAGGCGACCCTCGAATCCAACACGATCTTTGGTGATCGAAAAGAGCTCCTGTCGCCGCCGATCGCCGGTATGCCCTATGTCCGGGTGGTGGGAGCCACGCTGTTTGGTGACGTAAAGCTCTACAGCCTGTCCCAGGTTCCGGAGGGGCGGCTGCGTCGTCTCTGGAAGAGCTTGCGCGGCCGCTAACTGCCTCAGGTCGGGAGACGGTTGCCGAGCAGTGCGAGTGCTACGAAGGCCAACCCGGCTCCCCAGATCAGGCCCGCTGCAACATCGGTCCGATGGTGAGCCCGGATGATGATTCGGCTTGCGCCCATCGCCAATGTGAGAAGCAAGGCAATGACACCGGCCAACGGTGACCAGGACCACCAGATCACGGTGGCAAACGCCGCGGCAGACGAGTGTCCACTGGGGAACGAGCTTGAGCGGGGCGGGTGCAACCAGCCGGGCAGCATGGCCACTACATCGGACGCGTCGGGACGCTCTCGACGAAACAGCAACTTGACGGGCCCGTTCGTAAAGACCCACTCGAAGACAACTGCGGCGATGAACCATACGAAACCGACGCGATCGGTTGCGAGCAACACTCCCAACGCAGCCGCTGCCGTTTGCAGCATCGAGTAACGACCGGCCGCAGACATCGCAGCCGCGAACGTCACCAACTGTTGTGAGGGAGTCTTTTCGAAAGGTAGGCGCGCGATGGCTTTACGTTAGAACGAGATCTTGCCGTTCCACCTCATGCTCCACCAGCTACCAGCTGGTGGCGATGTATTGGGTTTCGCAGAATTCGTAGATGCCTTCGGAACCGCCCTCGCGGCCGATTCCACTCTGCTTCATCCCACCAAAGGGTGCCGCCGGGTCGCTCATCGCGCCCCGGTTGAGGCCGACCATGCCGTACTCGAGTTGCTCGGAAACGGCCATACCCCGACCGATGTCCGCGGTGTAGACATACGCCGCCAGCCCCATTTCGGTGTCGTTGGCGTGGGCGATCATCTCGGCGGTGTCGGTGAAGGGAATGATTGGTGCGACCGGGCCGAAGATCTCCTCCGAGGTGATCGGGTCGGTGGGCTTAACGCCGCCAAGCACGGTGGGCTCGAAGAAGTGGCCGGGGCCATCCACGGCGGAACCGCCGAGCGCAACCGTGGCTCCGGCGGCAACCGCTCCATTCACAAGACCGCTGATCTTCTCGATCGCAGCCCCGTTGATCATTGGCCCACAGCTGACCTCGGGGTCGGTCCCGTCACCGGTCTTTACCGCTCGCATTGCTGCGGAGAGCTTGGTGGTGAATTCCTCAGCGACGCCCGACTCGACGAAGAACCGGTTCGCTGCCGTGCAGGTCTCGGCCGAATGACGCATCTTTGCCACCATCGCCCCTTCGACCGCCGCATCGATGTCGGCGTCGTTGAACACAACAAATGGGGCGTTGCCGCCAAGCTCCATAGCAGTGCGAAGCACTCGCCCGGAGGCAACCTTCAGCAGTGCGCGGCCGGTAGCGGTGGAGCCGGTGAACGAGACCATCCGGGTGGCCTTGTGGGCGGTGGCGGCCTCGAACCACTCGGCTGCGTCGTTGGTGGGAACGATGTTCACCAGCCCAGCGGGTACACCGGCCTCGTGCAGAAGCTCACCAACCCGCAGAGCGGTCAATGGCGTGTCAGGCGCCGGCTTAATAACGACCGCGTTACCTGCCGCGAGGGCGGGGGCCACCTTGCGGGTGATCATCGCCGCCGGGAAGTTCCACGGGGTGACCATGACGACGACACCGACTGGGGGGTGGTGAACAATGATCTTGTTCGTCCCGCCCGGGGCGGTACGAATCGACCCTTCGATCCGGACTGCCTCTTCACTGTTCCAGCGGAAGAACTCTGCCGCATATGCGATTTCCCCACGAGCGTCCGACAGAGGTTTGCCCTGCTCAGCGGTAATGATCCCGGCCAGCTCTTCTTGATTGTCGAGCAGGATCTGCCAGCAGGCCCGAAGGGTCTCGGCCCGCTGGCGTGGCGCGGTCGACGCCCAGAGCTTCTGCGCGGCAGCAGCAGCATCGACCGCCGCAACTGCATCTTCGGCCGAACCCGCGGCAACGGTCGCAATCAGCTCGCCCGTGGCGGGGTTAGTGACATCGGTTGTCTGACCGTCGGAGCCTTCGACCCACTGGCCATTAATCAACAACTTGTCCTGCATACCTACTACTCCGTTCGAGACACCGACATGGTGACGGCCGGGCCGTCAATCGGCAAATCTAACACGTTAAGTAGTTAGTTCGACAGGAAGAGCAGACGCACCTATGGGCGCCTGGGTGGCACTAGCTGCCTTTGGGAGTCGGGACCGGAACGGCCCAGTCTTCGGGCATATAGCTGAAGTCGAAGAACGGAGCTTCGTCACCATCGGCGACCGCATCTTCAATCTGATCGTAGAAGCCTTTTCCGGTCTCCTCGGCAAAGGTGATCGCGACGTCGTCGGCATCGCCGAGCGATGGCCGCTGTACATACTCGGGGAAGCTGGCCTCGGCCGCATCGCCCTCGTCGTAGCCCCGAGCGAACATCTGCTTGAGAATGCCGAACCCATCGTTGCGCACGAGAACTTCACCTCGTGGGGTTCCCCCAAGGCTCTTCATTCGTTCGATGAACTTCTCGAGATCGTCGGTATCGAACGCAACATGCTGAACGGCGTGGTCGCCGTGCTTGTCGACAAACTTTGTTACCTGCGACTTTTTGTCGCGGTCGATCCCCTCGATAAGCGCAACGCCAAACTCGCCGTAGTCGATGCACCAGATCTTCATGCTCGAGTCGGTATCCCCCGGTCGAACATCGTCGATCCGGTTGATTAGCGTGCCGCCTTCCACCTCGATGTGGAACCAGGCCCAGCGTTCAATGCTGCCCTGCTCGCAGGCGTAAGTGATGTGGTCAACCTTTTTCAGCATGAGGCAATAGAACACAACGGCGGAGGATCTGCCAAGGCTCTTCCCAGAAACGCCCTGTCAGTGATAGTTTCTTGAACAGAACGTTCAAAGTTTGCGCGTATCCACGCATCAGGAATGAACACGATGTCCACGCCCTTAGATCCAACCGACCGCAGCATCCTCCGCGAGTTTCGTCACAACCCTCGAGCAACCCTGACCGAGGTCGCCGCTGCGGTGGGAATCGCCCGCGGAACCGCCTATAGCCGGCTCGACAGACTGACCGAGAGCGGCGTCATCACGGGGTTCGGACCCGACATAGACCCGATTAAGGCTGGCTACTCGGTTACGGCCTTTTGCACGCTCGAAATCAGTCAGGGAACCCACGACGACACGATCTATGAACTAGCGCAGATTCCCGAGGTACTCGAGATCTTCACCGTCACCGGTCTCGGCGACCTCCTCTGTCGATTGGTCGCCACATCCAATGACGACCTTCACTCGATCATCCAGGCGGTCGCCGCTATCCCGTCGGTACAACGCAGCCAAACGCAGCTGGCATTGCACACATCGCACCGCCGACACTTCAGCGAGCTGCTCTAACCGCAGCCGCGCTCCCCTCCGTGCTGCGGGGCGAGATCAGCCGTCGAAGTCTGCGGGGTCGAGCAGACCCTTGAGCACCACGACGCCCGACGACTCGCTCTGGGCCTCGTTCTGAATGGTCACCGTAATCAGTGGATAGTCGGCGGGGAGCACGCCGGACCACAGTTCAATTGCTCCATCACCACCGCGAAGGTGGAACGTGCCAGCGCTCACGCCGACCGCAGCGTCCTTGCGCATCCAGGCCTCGTAGTACGTTCCGGGCTCGGCGGGCGGCAGCCCAGAAACATCGAGAATGATCCGTGTGCCGGATCGAAGCGGTGCGATCGATGCCTCGGCCGTGGCACTGGGGGCCAGGTCGGTTCCCTCCAACGCCAGAAGCACACCCTCGGGGTCCTCGCTCCGGGTCACGAAGGCAAAGCCAGCGATGACCATCACTGCGGCTGCAACACCGGCCGCGGCCGAACTGAGCCAGCGGCGGGAACGGGAAATCGGGATCACGTTGTCGGGGAGTTCGCCTGTAACTGGTTGCCTGACCTGCTGAAGGACGGGTTCGGCTTCGGGCACCGGAGCGATCGTCGGTGCGGTCGATCCGGCGGTTGACGTCTCGGCCAGGATGGCGGCGACGATGGCGTCCTCGTCCTCCATGCTCGGCTCTTCCCACACTGCCGGGTCGTCAAGAAACGCTGCAAGCTGCGCCCGCTCTTCCTCACTGAGTTCGTCGTCGAAGGGGATGTCTGTCATGGCTCTTCTTGTCCCTGTACGGCGGAGACGCCCTTTTGGTTCGCGGGCAGTTGTAGATGTTGCAGTGCCGAATACAGCCGTTTGTTGGCGCGACCAGACCGCGACTTCACGGTGCCGACTGGTACGCCGAGGCGTTCGGCGATCTCGGGATGGGTGAGACCTACCAGGTGCGATAGCCGCACGACGTCGCGTTCGGCCGCCGGAAGTTCGGCGATCGCCCTTCGCACCTCTAGCTTTTCCCACGTCTGTTCGAATGACACGGATGGGCCCTCTACGTCAACCTCGGGTTCGTGGTCGCCAGTTGTGGGCCGTTTCTCCTTGCGCAGAACATCGATCGCCGTTCGTCGGGCGATCGTGTAGAGCCACGGGGCGAAGTCGCGACCGTCCTCAAAGGTGTCTATCGACCGCCACGCCTTTATGAAGGTTTGCTGCACTACCTCGGCGATGAGGTCGTCCTCGGACATCAACGACCGCGCGATGGTTCGGACCGCGCCGCCATAGCGCTGGTGCACTGCTCGGACCGCAGCTTCATCGCCTGCCCGGAACTGGGCGATCAGGTCGTTCATCGCCGTTCCATCATGCCGCGAAAAAACTTCGAACGAATCGCGAACCGAATCGAACTCCGCCGCGTACAGGGGGGCAGATGGGCTCAACCGGAGCCCTCAAAGGGAGAACAAGAACCATGGAAATACCCGGCCTCGAGCAGCAAGCAACGGACACGAGCACCGCCTCGGCGGCGTCGGTCACCGAACCTTCATCGACCAAGCTCCTCCGCTACGCCATGATCGGCGGGCTCGTGTCACTAAGCCTGGGAGCCTACGCCCGGATCCACACCCCAACCGGTCAGGGCATCTTCGCTTTCGGCTTCCCGGCGGTCCTGCCAATGAAGGCCTGGTTCACAACGATCGCCGCAGTGCTCGCGGTTGGCCAGCTCATGTCGGCTCTGTGGATGTGGGGTCGCCTCCCCGCCGCCGGGTCGGCACCGACCTGGATACCACCGCTGCATCGTTGGCTCGGCACGGTCGCCTTCCTGTCCACCCTGCCGGTCGCCTACCACTGCCTCTGGGCACTCGGTTTCCAACAGACAACAACCCGGGTTCTGGTGCACTCGATCCTCGGTTGTGCGTTCTACGGCGCCTTCGTCACAAAGATGCTGATCCTTCGATCGACACGAGTCCCGGGCTGGGCGCTTCCCATCGCCGGCGGATCGCTGGTCGCACTTCTGGTCGCCATCTGGTCCACGTCGTCGTGGTGGTTCTTCACCACCTTTGGCTTCCCCGGCGTGTGACCCCAATCAGATCAATCCAAACAAACCCGTCCAGAAAGGACACCACTATGACCCAGCGAATCACCATCACCCTTGCGGTGTGCATCGTCGGCGGCCTCGCCGCAGTTGCGGCTCTCTTCCTCCCAGGAAACGACACGGCCACAGCAGCCCACGGGGCCGACCACGGCGGCGCCCAACCTGCCGCCGTCGCACCCGCCGCCGAGGAGTCCACCGAGCCCAGCGCAGCACTGCAGTCGGGCCCCTCGACCGTGACGATCGCGAGCTTCGCATTCGATGGCCCAGCGGTCGTGAAGCCCGGCGAAGAAATCACCGTCGTAAACCTCGATGGCGCACCCCACACGATGACCGCCAACGACGGTTCCTTCGACACCGGACTCATCGACGGAGGCGGACAGGTCACCCTGACGATGCCCACCACGCCCGGCACGTATGAGTTTTTCTGCGCCGTACACCCCGGGATGGTCTCGACCATCACCGTCCAAGCCTGACCTCTGCGTTTCACGCGCCGACGCCATGACCACCACTAATCAAACCCAACCAACCATCACCTCATCCAGTTCAGGAGAACCCAAAATGCGAAACCACTTCAACCACAAGCTGATCGGCGGACTCGTCGCCGGAACCCTGCTGCTCGCAGCCTGCGGCAGCGACCCCGTACCTATCGCCGCAGTACCGGCGGCCGACACTGCGACAACCACCGCGGCCCCGGCACCAGCGGCCGAACCTGCGACCGGCTCCGTCGCCGTTACCTCTGGCGACTCCGAGCTGGGCGAGATCCTGGTCGGCTCGAACGGCTTGGCCGTCTACGGGTTCACCAACGATGCAAATGCAAGCTCGGTTTGCTACGGAACCTGCGCCGAGGCCTGGCCGCCGGTGTTGGTCGATGAGAACTGGACCGTTGCTCCCGGTCTCGACTCAGGAATCTTCAACGCCGTAGCCCGTGACGACGGACAGCTGCAACTGGTAGCCGGCAAATGGCCGCTGTACTTCTTTGCCGGCGACACCGTCCCCACCGATCTCAACGGACAGGGCTCAGGCGATGTTTGGTTCGTCGTGAACACCGACGGCATCTTGGTCACCGACGGCGCCGAAGCCGCGGCCGGCGAACCTTCCGTCGAAGCGCCCACCGCCCCGATCGTGACCGTTGGTTCCACATCGCTCGGCGATGCGCTGGTAGACGAGAACGGGCTGACCCTGTACGGGTTCACCAATGACACCGACGGCGTTCCCACCTGCGATGGCGCCTGTGCCGACGCATGGCCCCCGGTTCTTCTGGACACGAATGAGCTGCCGGCGGAACTCGACGCGAACATCTTCAGTGTGAGCGAACGCTCCGACGGAAGCTTCCAGCTCAACGCCGGCGTGTGGCCTCTCTACCGCTTCGCTGGCGACGCGGGCGCAGGCGACGTCAACGGGCAGGGCTCAGGCGACGTATGGTTCGTCGCCACTCCCGACGGTGGGCTCATCAAGCATGGCGAATCGGCCGAGGCCGAGTCCTCCTCTGCCGACTACTAAGCCTGGCTCCCCCGCATAGCAGGCCCCCGGCCAACAGCACAGCCCCGGCCGACAGCACAGCCCCCGAACCAACGGTTCGGGGGCTTTGTCGTGAGCTAGACAGATATGTAACTTGTTAACTATCTTGGTGGCGCACGCACTACCGAGGAGTTATCTCCATGCCAGAGAACACCTACCATGTTGCTCCCGAGACCATCGCGGCCGCGCCGTCGGGCTGCCCGGTTCATGAATCCTGGAGCCCTCTAAGCGAAAGTTACCTGGCCGACCCGTACCCGATAGCCCGGCAGCTACGAGAGGACCATCCGGTCTTCTGGGCAGAAGAGTTGGGGTATGTCGTGGTGACCAAGATGGAAGACATTCAGCACGTCTTCATGCACCCGGACATCTACGCCTCATCCAACGTCCAGAACCCGCTGTATCCGCTGGCCGCCGAGGCGACCGAGATCCTTTCCGCCCCCGACTTCAACCCGGTAGCGGTCATGAGCAACCGCCCGGAACCGGACCATGGCAGGATCCGGGTCTACACCCGCAAGGGATTCTCGAACCGTCGACTCAAGACGCTCGAGGACTACATGTACGAGCGAGCGGAGGTCCTGATCGACCAAATGCTCAACAGCGGAAACAGCGCCGAGTACGTGAAGTCGGTCGCGTTCCCCCTTCCGGCCGAAATCGTCTTCCGGCTGATTGGCTTTCCCCGCGAAGACGACGTGATGGTGAAGGGCTGGGCCGCGGAACGAAAAGCCTTCAGCTGGGGAAAGCCAACCGCCGAACAGCAGGCCCAGATCGCAGAGCACATGTTGGCCTACTGGCGTTACTGCCGGGAGTTCGTTGCTCAGCGCAAGGATGAGCGTCGCGACGATTTCGCAAGCGAGCTGTTGGACGCACATGACGCAGACGAGAACGAGCTCACCTACCGAGAGGTCGAGTCGGTCGTCTACGGGCTGTCTTTCGCCGGACACGACCCGGTGACCAACCTGCTCTGCAACACACTTCTCTGCCTGCTCCCCCGCAGAGACCAGTGGCAGGCCATATGCGACGACCCGGCCCTCATCCCCAACGCGGTCGACGAAACGCTGCGATTCGAGAGTAGTCAGGTCGCGTGGCGCCGAGTAACGACCGAGGCAACCACCTTGGGAGGCGTCGACCTCCCAGCTGGCACACCAATCTTCCTCAACTTTGCGGCCGCCAATCGTCAACCCGAAGTGTTCGACAACCCAGACGACTTCGACATCTTTCGAGGCAACGCCAACAGGCACATCAGCTTCGGCAAAGGCATCCATCTCTGCCTCGGCGCCGGGCTGGCCAAGATGGAGGCTCGAATCGCGCTGGAGCTGCTGGCCAAAAAGGCGCCGGACCTCGCCTTGGCCGAGGAACAGGATCTGTCGGTCTTTCCCAACATCACGTTCCGGGGGCCGGAGAAACTGCAGCTGGTTTGGTAACCACGAAGAGACGAACGACACCTCGCGTGAGCTTCCAGAGTTGTCCGTACAGATGTAGGTTCGAGGTGAGGTGATCGAAGTGCCTGATCCGGTACTAACCCTGCTCGCTACCGAAGCCAATCTCCAGGCAGCCAGATGGCTGATGGCGATGTCGCTGGGCTTCCACATCGTTCTCTCTTGTTTCGGAGTCGCCTTTCCCGTTGCGATCTTCATCGCCCACCGCCGTGGCCTCAAGAACGACGATCCCGTCGCTCTTACCTTGGCCCGCCGTTGGGGCAAGTCGGCCGCGGTGCTGTTTGCCGTTGGGGCGGTATCGGGAACGGTGCTCAGTTTCGAAATGGGAATGTTGTGGCCTGGCCTCATGGGAACCTTCGGCGACGTGATGGGGCTCCCGTTCGCTCTGGAGGGCATTGCGTTCTTCCTCGAGGCGATTTTCCTGGGTATCTATCTGTACGGGTGGAGAGGCCTTCCCGCCCGGCTGCACCTTCTGACCTTAATTCCGATCATGCTGTCGGGCATCGCCGGCACGTTCTTCATTCTCACCGTCAACGGCTGGATGAACGAACCGACCGGGTTCAATATTGAGCACTACCTCGCAACCGGCGAGGTGATCGATATCGATCCGTGGGCGGCCATGTTCAATGGCGCAGCGATCCCCCAGTTCCTGCACATGTTGCCCGCGACCTACCTGGTTACCGGCTTCCTGTTGGCCTCGGTCTACGCCACTGGCTGGCTGCGAGGCCGACGAGACGAGCTGCACCGCATGGGCGTTGCGATTGGGTTCACCGTGGCAGCGGTTGCCGTGCCGATTTCCCTGATCACGGGCGATCTCGCCACCCGCAACGTCGCGAGTTCACAGCCCGCCAAGTTCGCCGCGATGGAGATGATCCTGGAGACCGAAGAGGGAGTGCCGTTCACCGTAGGTGGACTGGTGATCGACGGGGAGAAGCGTTACGCCGTCGAGATTCCCAAGTTGGCTTCGTTCCTGGACACGTTCGACCCCAATGCTGAACTGGAGGGATTGGACCAGATACCCCTCGATGAGCAACCGCCCGTCAACGTGGTTCACACGAGCTTCCAGATCATGGTGGGTCTCGGCTCGGCACTGGGACTCTTGGCGGCCTTCGGCGGCTGGCATCGATGGAGAAGGGGCCACCTCCCCGATTCGGACTGGTGGTATCGGGCCCTGGTGCTCGCTGGCCCGGCAGCAGTAGTCACTCTCGAAGCGGGCTGGACCACCACCGAGGTGGGACGCCAGCCCTGGATCGCCCAACAGGTGATGCGGGTTTCAGAAGCGGTGACCCCGCGCGAGGGAATCCTCGGCATCCTGATCGGCCTCACCGTTGTGTACGCGGGACTTGCCGGGTCCGCATGGTTCGTTTTGAGGAACATGAGCCGTCGGTGGCGGGCCGGCGAAGAAGTTGGGACCCCCTACGGGCCCGATGCGATCGACGTCACCGACAAGGAACTGGTGGACATCTGATGCTCGCGAACGTCATTGTGGCGATCATCTGGGTTGGAGTCCTCGCCTACGCAATCTTCGGCGGCGCCGACTTCGGTTCTGGCTTCTGGGATCTCCTGGCTGGGTCGGATCGGAAGGGCGCCGCCATTCGAAAGCAGATCGATAAGAGCATCGGCCCGGTGTGGGAAGCCAATCATGTCTGGCTCATCTTCATCATCGTGTTTCTATGGACGGGCTTCCCCGACGCGTTCGCGGCCCTGATGACCGGACTGTTCATTCCTTTCGTGGGCGTTGCGGCAGGCATCGTGTTTCGGGGCGGTGCGTTCGTGTTCCGCAAGTCATCCGTTTCGGTGGCGCAGGCCCGGTTCTTCGGCATTCTCTTCGCGGTCAGCTCGGTGATCACACCGTTCTTTCTTGGCGCTGCCATTGGTGCGGTGGCATCGGGTCGAGTTTCGGTTGATCGAGTCAACGACCCGATCACAAGCTGGCTGGCACCCACGCCGATCCTGGGTGGGATTCTTGCCGTTGGGACCTGCGCCTGGTTGTCCGCAGTGTTCATGGCCCGTGACGCCGCCCGGACCGGGAACTTCGTTATGGCCGACTACTTTGCCGCACGCGCCTTGATCACCGGCGTGGTAATCGGTGCCGTTTCACTCGGTGGCATCTTCGTCCTTCGATCCGACGCTCCCACATTGGCCGACCGTCTACAAACCCGCGGCCTTCCTCTCATCCTCCTGAGCGCGGCCTCAGGATTCGCAACGATGTTGCTGCTGCGGAAGGAGCGATACACCAAAGCCCGTCTACCCGCCATTGCCGCGGTTGCATCCGTCATCGTGGGATGGGGCGTTGGTCAGTATCCGTGGATCCTCGTAGACCAGATAACCATCGACGACGCAGCCGCCCCTGACAACGTGATGGTGGCACTACTGATCACGTTCGGCTTCGCGAGCGTCCTTGCGGTGCCGGCGCTGGTCCTTTTGCTCCGTTTGACCGAGACCGGCGCCTTGTCGTCGGCGGAGACTCGGGCCGACAGTAGCCAAGCGGTTCTCGACCGGATCCAGTAGCCATCCAACTTCAGGCTTGAGAGACCGCGACCCTATGATGGCGCGATGGGGTTGAAGAATGTTCATGAGATGGTCGACGCGGCGAAGGCCGACCTCGACAACATCACCGCCGAAGAAGCTGAGCGTCGAATACGTGAAGAAGGCGCTCTCTTCGTAGACATTCGTGACGTGCGAGAACTGCAACGCGAAGGCGTCGCACCCGGCGCAAAACACGCACCGCGAGGGATGTTGGAGTTCTGGGTATCTCCGGACTCGCCCTACCACGACACCGACTTCACCGAAGATCGTGAGTTCATCTTCTGCTGCGGCGGTGGCTGGCGTTCCGCTTTTGCTGCCCGAGACATGAAGGCGATGGGTTTGGAGAAGGTGAGTCATATTGAACCCGGCTTTAGTGGTTGGAAGGAAGCCGGTATGCCGCTGCAGGACTACGACGACTGGAAAGCTGCCCGCCAGAAGTGAGCCCGCAGCTGGTCGGTCTTGGACTGCCCGACCGTGAGGAGAGTTGGCTAGAGGCCGGCTTTACGGTCCGCGATCGATGCGTCACGGTCGGATCGATGAGAGTAGAACTCGGCTGCGACGTCGGCTGGTCGTTCGACCCGCCGACCGAGGGTTCGATCGATCGAATCCAGGCTCGCCCCATTCGTCCAGCTCCGGGATCGGAGGTCACGAACCCCAACGGGGCCAACGCGGTTGACCATCTCGTGGTTGCAACACCAAACCTCGACCGAACAACAACGGCTTTCGAAGCGCATGGAATCCCCTTGCGCAAAGCTCGGCCAATCGGCGACCGAGAGCAGCGATTTTTCTGGGCGGGCAAAACCATTATCGAACTGGTCGGCCCGATCGGCCGGTCCGGGCATGGGCCCGCGACCATCTGGGGAATCGCGCTGGTCGCCGATGATCTTGACGCATCCAAGGAGCTACTCGGCGATCGCCTCTCAGAACCGCGAGACGCGGTTCAACCGGGTCGCCAAATCTCCGCCATCCGGACCCGAGAGCTGAACATCTCGATCACGATCGCCCTGATGACACCTCACGTCAAGCAGGCCTGACTCTTCTCGATAGCCGGAGCGGAGGTACGGTGAGCTCGTGGCGACCGTCGATTCTGTCGAGCCGATAACACCGGGACCGCTCCGGCAGGTACGTCGACCGGTGATGCTCCAGGGTTGGTACAACCTCACCTCCCTGCATTGGCGGTACCCGGCCGAAGCGGTGCAACGGTTGCTGCCCGCTGGATACACCGCCGACACCTTCGACGGATCGGCCTGGGTCGGGCTCATCCCGTTTCACATGCGGCGAATTCGTTTGCCTGGCCTCCCGGCGTTTGGGCCTCTGTCCACTTTTCCGGAGACAAACATCCGCACCTACATCATCGATCCCAATGGCAGACGGGCCGTTTGGTTTTGCAGCTTGGACATCACCCGGATGATTCCAACGCTTGTCGCCCGGGTGGCCTATCAGCTGCCGTACTGCTGGGCCCGAATGTCGATCGAGGAGTCCGGTGACGTTGTCACGTACTCGAGTGTGAGACGGTGGCCGCGGGGCAGCGCAGGAGCTCACAGCGCCGTCACCGTTCGTCGCGGCGCACCCATCGACGCATCCGAAGTCACCGAACTCGAACACTTTCTTACCGCCCGCTGGGCGTTGGGAACGACGCTGGGCAGACGGCTGATGTGGGCCGATGTGGATCATCCGGTCTGGCCGCTTCACCGATGTGAAGTTCTGAGCTGGGACGAGTCGTTGATCGACGCTGCCGGGCTTCCAAAGCCCGATGGTGCACCGATCGGGCTGTACTCCCCCGGTGTAGAAGTCAGGATCGGACTTCCCGCTCGAATCTAGCCCCCTGCCACCCATTTTTCCTGTTCAGGACGGTCCTAGCACGAATGTCTAGTATCGCGCTCGACTAGGAACAGCCGATGGTCAGAGCATGGTTACCCAACTTGGTCGGCTCGATCGGAAACAACTCTGTCTCTGCATACGTCGACTCTGCACCTTCGGT
>CALHFG010000062.1 GCA_938029215.1 uncultured Acidimicrobiales bacterium
GCATTGTCGGCCACGGACAGGTCTACCGCTTCGTTGATGTCGACGTAGGCTCGGAATTCGGCTCGGAGCGATGCGTTGTAGTCAGCCAATAGCAAGACGGACCGAGCGTTGATGCTGGTGCGTTCGTTAACGACCGCACCAGGCTGGGCATTGGTGAGGGCGAGGGCATGCTCAATCGTGGTGTCGAGAAGTTCGAAGGTGGCGGCGTCGACACCGAACACGAAGACCTGAGCCATGCGCTGGGCTGAGATCATGCTGTCGAGGTCACCGAGCTCGGAGCGGACCTGGTTGATCTCATCGGTCAGCAGAAGAATGTCCGCTTCCATCGCCACGTCGCCCTCGACCTGTGCCCGGTAGGCCTCAATGGCTGCGTCTACGTCGGCGCGAGCCTCGTCCAGCCGGAACTGATTGGTGGTCGACCGGCGAGTACGTTCGCGCTCGAGAACGAGCGCATCGGTAAGGTTGGCGGCCAGACCGACGCGGGTGATTTCGATCTGTTCGTTCAGTGCTTCGGTACGACTGGTGAAAGAGTTGCGAACGAGAAGACCCGATGTTGCGACAAGGCCTAGCAGTGGCAATGCGGCAAGCATGAGGAGCTTGGTTCTGAGTCGAAGACTGTTGAAATTGATCGATTTGGGCATGTCGATGCGCTCCTGTGGCAGCGGCGGGTCAACATGAATATCGGCGCGTGCCTAGCTGACTTAACAAACCGGCCACCCAATACGTATCGATTGGCCAAATGACCCAAATGGCGGCACGTTCAACAAACAAGTCGGCATCGACGTGCCGACTTGTTCTACTGTGGGAACTACCAAGAGGAAGGAGGTGGTCCAGATTCATTTATTTGATGGGACCTTGGAGGTGGCTGGCCGCTAGCCGGACAGCTCATCCGCTGGCGGAAACCCCGCCGGTCACCGCTCATGGGCGCCTTGGGTGAGTCCCGCCCAACACAACGGGTGTCGATGAGTTAGAAGCAGTCGATGAGGGGTGGGTCTCCCACCCCTCATCACTCTTTTTGACCCAAGGTTCTTGGCGCAGCCGCTTTCCCCCTGCAAACGAAGCGATCGCCGTGTACGACATCGCTCTACGACTCTCTAGAGCAAGGCTCGCAGGCTGCCGATAACCGCATCGGCTCGCGCTGCATCGGGCCATGCGGAGTGCACGTGACCCCACGGTCCACGACGGATGAGTATTGCCCGCATGCCCGTGTCCAAAGCGGGAAGCACGTCGTGATCGACACGATCACCGACGTAGACGATCTCGCTCGCGTCGACGCCAGCCTCCCGAATCAGCCGTCGAAAGAAGCGTCGGGTAGGTTTCTGCGCTCCCCACTGATGTGCACAGCGGATCGACGCAACGGGAAGATCCATCGCTTCCAAGTTGCTATTGAAACGTTTGGATTGGTTCCCGGCCACGATGACTTTGTTACCGGCCTCGGTAAGCGCCTTGAGCGTAGGCAAAGCGTCGGGATAGAAGTCGTCTACTTTCAGCCCGTCGTCGGGACGATCTCTCCAGGCCAGGTTGGATTCAAAACGGTCTAAATCGACTCCGAAATGAGCAAAGACATCCCTGAGCTCTCGTCCCTCTGCGATAAAGGCGCCCAGGACTCCAATGAACGTGAGGGGCGGAACTCCCACGTGGTGGGCGTATCGAAGCCAGATCCTCGACTCGTCGATGAGGGTTTCTCCAACATCGAACGCATAGACCACCACGCCAGAAACCTAGTGGGATGTTGGCGGGTCCGAAACCAGAGCGCCGTGGCCGTCGAGATCGGCGCCTACGCTGCCTCAGGTGGAGTTCGTGATTCTCGCTGTCGGCGCATTGATCGTCGTTGCCATCGCTCTCGTAGCGGTTGGAGGTGGGGTAGCCAAGACCACGGCGATGCCGGACCAGGTGGTGTACGACGTCATGGAAAGCATCGACTTTTGCGCAGAGGCACTCCCCGACGAAGTAACCGCCACCCTCTCCTACGACGACCTTCGACGGGCACTTCGATTGCATTTGGAGTGGATTCAGGCCCACCACTTCACGCCAGAAGGCGACCCAGATGGTCCGCTGGTCTTCAACGACGACGACGCTCTTGCCTATGTGATGGAACGGGCGGCGGTCACGCAGCTTCCGATCTCGGCCGACCACGCACGCCAAGTAATAAGCGCTCACCTCGCCTACTTCCAGTTCATGGGCGCTGTTCACATCGAGTCTCCGGACATCGTGAAACAGGACCTGGCCGAGCTGGGACTCATCGAACTGGCCGATCCGAATAGCGCACCGGAACTGAACACGCCGACGAACCCCGAAGCCAACGGCGGCGACCGGTAGAATTGATCTTGATGGAACGCCCAACAAACTTCGCCCACCACCAATATGTCGGCGACAAGCGCAGCCTCGTCTTCTACGACATCGATGCACTAGCCGACACTGCGATTATGGACGAACTGCAAGAGGCAGGAACGTTCACGACGTTTGGCCCCGATACTCCCGCCGAAGCCCGTAACCGCGGCTTCCGTCAATACGAAGGTCCGGGCGCTGGCTGAGAACTTTGAGCTTCGCGTTGGCCCCGCCGAAGCGGGACTAACGCTCGAAGCAACCATCTCCCACCCGGTTGGCAGACCAAGTCGCCCCCCGGTGGCCATTCTGGTGCACGGATTCCCGTCGGGAACGGTAAGCGCTTCCAAGATCGGGGCCGATCTTCCCGAACTGGCTGACCGCATTGGCACCACCATGGGGTGGCAGGCCATATGTCCCCGAATGCGGGGTTGCGGAAAGAGCGAAGGCGACTTCAGCCTCGCCGGCTGGGTAGCCGACGTCGATGCTGCCGTTTCGTATGCGCTAACCGAATTCGTCGATTCGTCGATCTGGATCGTCGGCTTTGGCACGGGTGGAGCAGTTGGCCTAACGGCGGCAACACAATCCGAGCGAGTGCAGGGGGCCGCCGTCCTCGCTACTCCAGCCGACTTTGTCGACTGGGCCAACCGCCCCGATCAGCTGATCGTGCATAGCCGCAAGGTTGGCGCCATCAAAGATCCAAACTTCCCCCAGGACCGTAAAGGTTGGCGAAACGAACTACAGCTGGTCAGCACCGTAGATGCCGCCCGCAGCTTCTCCCAGAAACCCCTGCTGGTGCTTCACGGCTCCGAAGACGAACTGGTCCCGGCACTCGACGCCCGAGCGGTAGCCGACGCCCATGCGGGTGCCGATCTACGAATCATCAACGGGGCAGGACATCAACTACGTCACGACCCCCGGGCGTTGGCAATGCTGCTGGGATGGCTCGATCGTCAGTCCCAGCTTTAAACCTGGGCCCGGTTACTTAAGTCACTGCCCACATGATCCGAAGGAGATCGTAGGAGCCGCAGTGAATGAGAGTCGCGGCCGGGTCCACGGAGGGACTCCCATGAGTGACGCAAGCCAGACTACGAAGCAAGCCGCCATTGAAGCATCGATGAAATGGACGACGGTCAACTCACCCCCTGATGTCACGTTGTCCTTCGACGGCAAGGAACAGCCGCTCGGTCTTCTTAGTGACCTGGCAGCCATTGGTTGGAACGTGCCCGTAGCCCCGTCACGCCCCAGTAGCGCGATCGACTGGACCCCCGATCCGGTGGCAGGCACCGAATACACAATTCTCCCGTGGCGAGTCCGTCAGTTCCAACTTCTGAAACGAGCCTGGGCTCCCGAGGTCGCCGAGTCGATCGGTGCGCTCACCTATCAGACGCTCCGGCGCCATGGTGCTCACATCACTGGCACCCAACAGATGTTGGACGCGTTGGCCGGATCCGAAGCCGGACAGACGCTCGACCAGGCGCAGACTCCGGCCCGCCAGGGCAGCGCCGCCGAAGCATCTCCGGCAGCGACTACCGGTCCAGTCGGAGCCCCTCAGGTCATCCTGATCGACTACCGCGGTGAAGTCGTCAACGGACTTCACCACCAGCACGCAACGACGGACGGCCGCAAGCGAACAATCATCGGCTGGAGCGAGAGCAGTCACGGAATCGATGCTCTGTGCCCCGATAGCGCCAACCGAGCTGCTCTGTTCGGCAATGCCAACGCCGCCTGGTCTGTGCACTACGCCCAGGAGCCCCCTGTACCAACTGCGGCCGGCCAGTCGGCCCTTTGCGCAGTCATACCGGGCATGAAGACCGACGATTCGAAACTGACCAAATTCGTCAGCATGTTGGGCGGACAGGTAACCATCGCAGGACTGGTACCGCTCGATCAGCGCACGACCGAATCGAGCGCCTTGATTATCGGGATCGTGGCAGCTGGTAACGCCGAGCTCATCAGTTCCAACGTGCGACTGCGCTTCCGCAAGGCAATCGTTCGTCTCGAGCAGTAGGACCAACTCGCCGACTTAAGCGAGAGCGACAACCTCAAAACCCAGTTCGGTGGCGGCGCTCATTTGCTGAAGTTCGAAAGTGCAAAACTGCGCTGGTCTCGGCAACCGAGAAGCGCAGGCCATCTGGAGCGAGTCGACGGTTCCCAACCCGAATCGACCGCCGATCTCGACCGCCGCATTCAGGGCGCGTTGGTCTACCGGAACCTCCCAGAACCCGTCCCATTCGCCCCGAACGCTGGACCACAGCTGGTTGAGGTGTTCTGGCGAGAGGGCCAGTTGTTGCAGGGCAAGTAACGTCTCGGTCCTCGAGAGCGAAGTAACGACCCAGTGGTCAGCCTCCTGCATCGCGTCGAGGACAAGCATCCGACCCGGGCTGGCGACGTACCGACGAAGCAATGCGGAGGTATCCAAAAAGAGCACGGTCATGAGCGCCCCCGAACTTGATCGAGGACGCGGTCTAGTCGAACATCAGCAGGCAAAACGTGAGGATGTGGCTCCAAGGGACGATCTCGACGACGCGGCGGTTCGATCAGCCCTACCGCGGCGATGGCCTCCAGCGTCACCTCGGACCCCTCGGCATCGGCTGGACCAAGCGTTGCGACGGGAGCACCTCGCATCGTGATCGTGATGTGCTCGCCGGCGATGACAGCGCGTATCGCGCTGCTGAGTTCGCCGCGAAGTTGACGTACCCCGATGTGTCGTCGCATAGTCCAAGTGTACACCTGCGTACACAAGACGTCTTGGAGTTGGCTGCAAGCTTCTGCTTCACTGACGGTATGAACTTCGCTTTCACCGACGAACAAGATCAGCTACGAGAATTCGTTCGCTCCTTCCTCACCGAAAAGTCGTCCGAGGAAGCAGTACGTGAACAGATGGAAACTGAGGCTGGCTACGACGCCGCCGTCTGGGAACAGTTGAGTGAGCAGATGGGACTTCCCGGACTGGTGATTCCGGAGGACTTCGGCGGCCAAGGATTTGGATTCGTCGAGCTAGGAATAGTGTTCGAGGAGATGGGTCGAGCCCTCCTGTGTGCCCCATTCTTGTCGAGCACCTTGGCTGCTCTCACCCTCATGCATTCCGGCGACGACACAGCCAAGGCCGCTCACCTGCCGGGGATCGCCAGCGGCGAAACGATTGCAACCCTGGCCTACACCGAAGAGAACGGCAAGTGGGATGCCTCGGGTATCGAGGCGACGTCAGACGGCTCAACGGTGTCGGGTACCAAGAGCTTCGTAATCGACGGGCACACGGCGTCGTTGCTGATCGTCGCAGCCCAAAGTTCGGCTGGGGTGAGCCTCTATGCCGTCGACGGCAAGGGCCCTGGGGTTTCAACCGAGGCGTTGGCCACGATGGACCAAACCCGCAAGCAAGCCAAGGTCGTGCTGGATGGGGCACCCGCAACGCTGATCGGCGCCGACGGTGCCGGTTGGGATGTACTTCAAACCGTGCTCGACCTTGCTGCGATCGCGCTGGCGGCAGAGCAGGTAGGCGGCGCCCAGTTCGTACTCGAAATGGGCACGCAGTACGCCAAGGACCGCGTGCAATTCGGCCGCCCGATCGGCTCGTTCCAGGCCATCAAACACAAGCTGGCCGACATGCTGGTCGAGGTCGAAAGCGCCAAGAGCGCGGCGTATTACGGCATGTGGTGTGCCAGCGAGATGAACGACGAACTGGCCTCGGTCGCCAGCCTGGCCAAGGCGTACTGCTCGGATGCGTACTTCCATGCAGCGGCCGAGAACATTCAGATCCACGGTGGCATCGGCTTTACCTGGGAGCACCCCGCCCACCTCTACTTCAAGCGGGCCAAGAGCTCAGAGCTCATGTTTGGCGACCCCAGCTATCACCGTGAATTACTAGCCCAGCGAATCGGGCTTTAGCCGAGCCCTACCTCGAACAGGGGCTCCCGGGGCGGCAATCGAAGTGTTGATAGTCCTTCAGCGAACGCCACCGGCCACCCCACGCCCATCCGATTGCGTCGAACGACCTCACCACCACATCCCCGTCTCGTATGAGACCTGGGTTGTGGACGGTGCGGTCGACGAACGGTTCACCGACCGGAGGCAACACCAGTGAGCCCCTCACGTACGGGTTCACCAGCGGGTTGATATCGACGGCAAGCCCGTATGCATGACGCGACCAGGTTGAACCCGACACCACGTTGCGGCAATTGAAGGCGCTCGTGTTGTTCGCCTCCATACTGGCGTCATCGGACGACCCAAACTCGTCAACGGGGCGCATCCGCTGTATGGGGTAGCCAGCCAGGTAGAGGCGCTCGAAAACGATCATGAGATCCGCTGCAACAGCGACGTTGACGATGACTTCACCTACGGTGACCCCGCCGCTGAAGTCGACGTGGGACACGACCAGCTTTCGTAGATCACCAGGAGGAACAGGGCAGCCTGCTCGCCACGAGCTACCGAGATCTGCTTCGCTTACCGAAACAATCTCTCCCTCGAATGGCGGCAACTCTGAAGGGGCAAGCCCCGTTCGGTCGATGAACTCGGCCGACTCAGAAAACCACAGAACCACTTGCGCTCGTGGGATTCCGGCGGCCAGAAGATCGGACCAGTAGCGCTGCCCTTCGGCGTCAGGCGCTCGCCGCAACACGTTCTGGTACACCTGCAGGAGGAATCGCTCATCGCCTTGTGCTCCGAGCGGAACTCCGAAACGCGTCTCGAACTCTTCGCTGACGGCGAAGGCATCGGCGATGTCGGTGATCGGTGCTCCGGTGGAAATAAGGCTGTACCAATACGCAAGACCCTCAGGGTCAGGTTCTCGATCGAGCACCGCAGCATAGAAACGCATGATCTGCAGCTCGAGCGGTGTAGTTCCGAGGTGCACGCCTGGAGCAGGCACCGCGGGAGGCTGTGACTGAGCGATCGACGGCGCTCCCAGAGACGCGACGATGGTGGCAACCAGCAGGCAAGCGACAACTCGGAGCACACCTGTTCTTCGACCCACCTCCCCAACGTACTTGAGTCCGTGCGCTGAACACCGGAGGTGCGGTCCGGTTCGCTGGTCTGGGATAGCTTTGAGAAATGGAACTGAAGGATCGAGTTGTGGTGGTTACTGGTGGAGGGTCCGGCATTGGCGAAGCGCTCGCCAAGGCTGCTGCGGGAGCAGGCGCTCGGCAGGTGGTTGTAGCCGACCTGGACGCGACTGCTGCGGAAACGGTTGCCGCCGCCATCGCCCAATCGGGTGGGTCGGCATCGGCCACAGAGGTCGATGTAGCCGACGAGGCGCAAATTGTCTCACTGGTCGAGGACACCGAGAACCGGTTCGGGCCAATCGACGTCTTCGTTTCAAACGCCGGCTATGTCACCGTGGCTGGCCTCGAGGACTCGAACGACAACATTCAGAAGATGTGGGAAGTTCACGTCCTCTCACATATCTACGCGGCACGGGCGGTCGTGCCGTCTATGGCCTCCCGGGGCGAGGGCTACCTCCTGAACACTGCCTCCGCTGCCGGATTGTTGAGCCAAATCGGTTCGCTGTCCTACAGCGTTACCAAACATGCCGCCGTCTCGTTGGCCGAGTGGCTGGCAATCACCCATCACCATCAAGGCATTCGTGTTAGCGTGCTGTGCCCGCAGGCCGTGCGCACAAACATCATCGCTAACTCCCCCGATGAGCAAGTAAGCGGAGGCGAGGTCGACGACTTTGGAGTTGCTGCGGCGGACGGGGTCGTCGAGGCGGACGACGTCGCTCAGCTCTGCTTAGAGGCCATGAGCGAAGAACGCTTCCACGTACTCCCCCATCCGGAGGTGGCCGACTACATCAAAATGAAGGCATCCGATACCGACCGTTGGCTAGGGGCAATGCGCAAATTCCAGGGTCGCCTGTTCGGCGACGCCCCGCTGCCTGGCGACAAGATCCTGTAGGCAACCGTGTCGAATCGTGTAGTCGTCATCGGTGGCGGGATCGCCGGAGCAAGCGCGGCGGCGTTCCTCGCCCAGGGTGGGGCCGACGTCACGATGGTCGAGCGGGAATCGACGCTTGCCTATCACACCACCGGTCGTTCGGCGGCTCAGTGGATCGAGAACTACGGACATGCGGCCACGAGGACTCTCACTCGGCTCAGCAAGCCTTTCTTCGACGATCCCCCTGCCGGCACGACCGACAGCCCTCTGCTCCAGGCTCGTCCGTTCCTAAATGTCGGACGCTCCGATCAGGCCGACTTAGTTCAGGAAGCGTTGTCGGCCGACGACGACGTGCTGGTTGCCCCAACACAGATCTCCCCGGTCGAAGCAGCCGCCCTATGCCCGATGGTAGATCCTTCCAAAACTGCGTTTGCAATTATCGAGTCCGGCTCGATGGACATTGACGTCGGGGGCCTGCATCAAGCATTCGTTCGCATGTTACGAGCGGCCGGCGGGAACATCGCAACGTCGACCCGCGTCGACGCAGCCCGACCTCATGGCGATCGTTGGAAGGTCGAGACCACAATGGGCGATCTCGATGCCGACGTACTTGTCAACGCCGCTGGCGCGTGGGGAGACGTTGTCGCCCAGGCAGCAGGCGTCGTCCCGGTCGGACTACAACCCCGACGCCGAACCGCCTTCATGGCGCCATCCTCGTCACTTCCGAACGCGGACCCGGCCGACTCTCACCATTGGCCCATGCTGGTAAACATCGGCCACGAGTGGTACGTCAAGCCAGACGGTCCGCAATTTCTTTGCTCGCCAGCCGACCAAACCCCTACCGCTCCGGCTGACGCGAAGGCCGAAGAGCTCGATATCGCGCTCGCAATCGAGCGAGTGAACAACGACACTGCGATGAACGTACGATCCGTGGCATCGTCCTGGGCTGGCCTTCGAACCTTTGCGGCCGATGAATCATTGGTTCTCGGACCCGACCCAGATCACCCCCGTTTCATTTGGTGTGTTGGTCAAGGCGGTGTCGGCATTCAGACCTCGCCGGCCGCCGGTCAACTCATTGCTGATCTAACTCTCGGCACCAAACCCGATCCAAGTTTGATGTTGGATCAGCTTCGGCCCGACAGACTGCGGTAACCGACTCAGATGACAACCGTTCCAACCGAGTCGGTTGCCACGTGAAGCACCTCGGCACCGCCGGGGAGCCCTGCCTTAACCGTTTCACAGGTGCCCGGCTGAGCCACGATGGCAACTGTCGGCCCTGAACCCGATAGCCAAGCTGCAGCCGCACCGGCGTCAAGCGCCGCGTCGTAGGCCGCCTTCGATGATGGTTGTTGCAAGAATCGATCGGGCTGATGCAATCGATCCTCGGTGGCCTTACGCAGCAGCCCTATGTTCTCCTCATAGAGCGCTGCCACCAACAGGCCGATCCGTCCCAGGTTGTGAATCGCGTCGGACCTGCTGATGTTGGTGGCCATCTTTGCCCGGTTTTCATCGGTCGATGTCATCGACTCGGTCGGAACCCACAGCATCATCTCGCCCGGAAAGTCGGCCTGGATCCGATGATTCTCTGCGTCGACGATCACATGAAGCCCACCGAACACTGCGGGCGCCGCGTTGTCGCCGTGTCCTTCGAGACGTTCAACGATTGTGTAGGCGTTTGCCTGAACTTCCGTCGCCGATTGCCCCTGCTGGGCGTAGGCGAGCGCAGCCCCAGCCGCGCGAGCTGCCGCCGAAAACCCCATCCCCCTACTGGGTGGAACGTCGAAGGCAAACCAGATGTCTCCGCTACCCCCAGCTTGTTCGAACGCGATGCGAGCGATGTGGTCTGGCCAACACCGTTCGCCCACCCCTTCGTCGTTGGCGGTGACATAACGATCGAGGGCGAGACCGAGAACATCGAAACCGGGACCGAGGTTGGCTGTGGAAGCGGGTGCTCGAACTGTCGTCACGGCGCCAAATGTAGAGGACAAAAACGCAACGGACCCTGATATGTGAGTCCGCCCCACAGACTCACGTACCAGGGCCAGTGTCGCTAGGTCGTGGATCCGAGCTGCAACCCTGGGGAGAACAACTCTTCGACTCCCAAGAGAACTCCAGGGAAGTCCGACCTCTTTCAAGCGGCAGTTTCTTGATTCGGCATCTATCGCGACGGCTGTAGATGTTGCCGATACTGGGTCGATGCTTCTAGAAGCTTAGGCACCGGCCTGCGCGTGGTTCGCAATCTGTGCGGCGGACACGACGGTGTTGTAGAGGACCACCTCATCGATGACACCTGCGAAGTTGTAGCCGCCGCCACTGGCGTTTCCATCGTGGAACCTGGTGCCTCCGTTGATCCCGGCGATCGCTCCGTCATCGGAATGGGCATTCCACAATCCCGCGTCGGTTTTGGTGTCGCTGGAAACGGCGATCCCGTCCACGTAGAGCGTGAGTTCTCGCCCAGCATCAGCATCCAGGGTAAGGCCAACGTGATAGGGGGTCCCGGCGGTGACCGTGGTGGATGCCACCAGGTCGTTGGACCATGCTGTCGAATCGCTCCACGCCGTCGCGTAGAGAGTGGAGCCATCCAGGTAGATGTTCATCCCATTCACGGTGCCGCCCTCCTCATACAGGATCTGTCGGCCGGAAAGATCATCCGCTTCGAACCACAGTTCGACGGTTCGTTCGTCCCGATTCGACGTGTTGATCAACGAGCTATCGCCAATTGCCACCAAGTCGTCCAGGCCATCGAATCGAGCGGCCGTATCAGCGTCGCCGGTTGCGCCGTCATCAAGTCCAGTGGTCACCGCTCCGAGGTAGGTCCCATCGAGGGTTCCGATTCGGTCGGCCGCCACGGTGGCGATCCCAGTTGAGGTTGTGACCGTCAGATCATCGACGAAGTAGTCATAGCCGCCATGTACAACAAAGCGGTCAAACGAGTTCGTCGTGGCATCCGTTGCGGTCGTCGACGCCAACAGCGACCCGCCGCCATCGTACGCATTCAGCGTGAGAGAGGACCCGACCCGCTCCAGTTCCAACCGATACCAGGCGTCTTCGGGCGGATCAAAGGTGACCGTAGGGCTAATTGTCGTGGCTGCACCACCGGTGCGCCGATCGATGCGAAGGCGATTATTGTTGTGGTCGACGTTGAAGCTGTAGCCATTGAACGACGAATCTTCAATCCCGAGCCGATCGATCGAGCCGCCGGCAAAACCACTGGGGCGGTACACCCAGACCTCCATTGTGAACGTGCCGTTCACTACCGACGGGAGTGCCTTCCAGCCGCCGTTGGGGTCGTTGTTTCCGGTCTTGAGGCCCGAAGCAACACCGGATCGAGCCTGAGCGGTCGACCCAACGAAAGAACCGGAGCCATAGTCGGTGTAGCCACTAAAGGACTCGAAGTCATCGGTTAGCACGGTGACGACGGGGCCCGAGGCGGCTTCACCCAGTCGCCAATGAGCAACCGGGCTGTCCAGATCGATCGAGTCGAGTAGCCATGTATTGGTCATGGTGAATGACCCCGTAGCCATGTCCGTCGCCGTCCAGGCCGCTGCGGTCCCCTGAATGCCGAGCGACATCACCAGGACCGGCAGAGCTAGGAGGGCAATGTGGCTTTGCCGAGGTGCCGACAGTGTGGGTCGCCCGAGAAAGAAGAGGATTGTGTCGATCGTGACCGCAGCGGACATGATCAGGACCGCCAGTACGAGCCCGAGCTTGATCCACTGACCCGTGCCAGCCCAGTACGACGGCAGTCCGGCGAATGGAACCACCAGACGGGCGACTCCATCTACATCCTCGGCGAGAGCGAGGGCCGAGTCGGCCGTCTGATTCGCGTCACCTTTGGTTACAAACCCGACCGTGACGCCACCGAGGCGCTCGACGTCGGCTACTCGGTGCGTGATCGGAAGATCTCGGCCCGGTTGATTGAACGTGATCACCGAGCCTGGCCCCAGAGCATCCAACGGGAAGTCGGGATCGATATGCACGACACTGCCCTCGGGTAGTACCGGGCGCATCGATCCGCTCGAGATCACGAGCGGTGTCCACCCGAAGAGCATCGGGAGCAGGCTGAAAACCGCGAGCCAGATCGCAGTGAACGTAGCTGTTGCGGCGAGGAATCTTCCGATCGCCACCGAGGTTGCCCGCCGACGACGCTGCACCGTGTCCTCCCCGAACGCGCCGGGCCGCTTCGTCGTAGACGAAGCGGCCTCAGCGTCGGGAAGAGGCAGAACGAGGGAGGTGGCGGGAGACCCCATAGTCAGCCAGCGGCCAGCGTTAGCTGGACTGGACCTCCCAGGTGAAGGCGGCTGTGGA
Source organism: uncultured Acidimicrobiales bacterium (assembly GCA_938029215.1). Classification (GTDB taxonomy): domain Bacteria; phylum Actinomycetota; class Acidimicrobiia; order Acidimicrobiales; family SZUA-35; genus JABDIY01. Next base: position 12,505 of record CALHFG010000062.1, read on the forward strand.
GTTGTCGCCTTGTGAGGTGTTCGGGGCGGCGGCGTCGATCTCTACTGTGAAGACGTACGCCGCGGTCGTGTCGGTCGTGTCGAGGTCGGCACCAGCAACCGCAGCGGCATAGGTAGTGGGCATAGCCGCAGCCGTTCCCGAGTAGATGCTGGTTAGGGCGCCTGGCGCAACGCAGGTGCTGCCTGCTGCTCCGTGCTCTACCGTGACGACCAGCTGAGCGGCGAGATCTCCGGAGAACGACCCATACATGCGCACGGGATCGACCGTGTCGACGTCACCCAGGTATTCGATTTCGATGCAATCGGTTACTGCGGTTCCCGGGATCATTCCGGTCGCAACGAAGTTGACGCCGGCGAAGTCGTCATCGGTCAGGTCGACCGAGGCGGCGGTAAAGGAAAGACCGTTCGTATCGGTGGTTCCGGTGAACGCAGCTGAGGTTGCGGTGAGTCCGAGGGCGCCCACGCCGAGGGCCGACACAAGTCCGGCTCCCAAGATCAGAGCGCCAGCACGCTTACGTTCGCTTTGGTTGGTTTCGGTGGACATTGCGGCTCCTTGGCGGCAGAAGGGGCGACACGGTGTCGCCGAAGGTTCACCCCTTTCATCGACACAGAGCGCGGCCTTCCTCCTGAGGCCGGGTGCTCAACGGCTGTGGTCAACTCCGCCAGCGCGGCGATGAGCCGGTTTGATCACTAAAGGCCGACGTTCACCCGATACGACTAGGTCGTATGGCCCGTTCCCGCGATAGAACAGCTAGTCGAGCTGGAAAAACTCGAGCGCTTCAGGGTTGGCCAAGGCCTCGGTGTTAGTTACCGGCCGGCCGTGCACAACATTGGTGACTGCAAGTTCGGTGATCTTTCCCGAACGGGTCCGCGGAATATCAGGAACGGCCTTGACGATTGCAGGCACATGGCGGGGCGTCCGCTTTGTGCGCAGCTCTCGCTTTATCGCGGTGATGAGGTCATCGGTCAACTCGACACCATCGGCCAGTCGGACGAACAAGACGATTCGGGTGTCGTTGTCCCACTCTTGACCAATCGCAATCGCCTCGGAGATTTCGGGAAGCTGCTCGACCACGTTATAGATCTCGGCGGTTCCGATTCGCACGCCCGACGCATTGAGGGTGGCGTCGGAGCGGCCGTGAATCACCATGCCGCCGCCTGCCTCCCAGCTTGCGAAATCACCGTGGGCCCATGTGTCGGGGAATCGCTCGAAGTATGCAGCTCTATAGCGGTCATCGCCGGGATCGTCCCAGAAATTCAGTGGCATCGAAGGAAATGGCGTGACGCACACGAGCTCTCCCTTTTGATGCAGATCGCTGACCATTCCTCCGTCGCTATCGAAAACTTGGATGTCCATGCCAAGACACTTTCCCTGCAATTCGCCGACGACCACGGGTTTGGTGGGATCACAGCCAACCAGGCATCCGCACAGATCGGTGCCGCCGCTAACCGATGCGAGGTGAACGTCCGCCGCTAGTGACTCATACACCCACGCAAAGCCATCGTTGCTGAGCGGAGATCCGGTCGAGCACACGGTGCGAATCGAGCTGAGGTCAAACGACTCGATGGGGTGAAGGCCCGCTTTTACGCAGCCATCGATGAACTTGGCCGAAACGCCAAACAGGTTGAACCCATGTTTCTCGGCTTCTTCGAACAGTCGTGTTTGTGACGGGAACGCTGGGTTGCCGTCGAACAGGACGGCGGTCGCGCCCGACCCAAGCACCGACACGAGCCAGTTCCACATCATCCATCCGCAGGTCGTGAAGTAGAAGACGTTGTCGCCGGCTCGGATGTCGCAATGCATCTGATGTTCGGTGAGATGTTTGAGGAGCACACCGCCGGTGCGATGCACGATGCACTTCGGTTTCCCTGTCGTTCCCGACGAATACAGGATGTACATAGGATGGTCGGTAGGCAGGGCAACGAACTCCAATGGCGCATCGGTGTCTTTCGATACCTCAGCCCAGGTGCTGACCGGCACCGACCCGCAGTCAACCTCGCCACGGGTTGAGGGCGGGCCATCGACCACGACTATTTGCTCAAGCGAGCTCAGTTCTGCTGCGATGTCAGCCAATCGGTCACGCAGGTCGAAGTCCTTGCCGGCATAGCTGTAGCCGGTGGCTGCGAGCAAGACCTTAGGTGTCGTCTGCCCAAACCGGTCCACGACTCCGTCCACACCAAAGTCGGGTGAGGTGCTGGTGAACACCGCTCCCATTGACGCCGCTGCGAGGAAGAACACGATGGTTTGAGGTACGTGGGGCATCCAGGCGGCTACCCGGTCACCCTGTTTGACGCCATTCGCCTTGAGCCACGCTGCGGTCGCCGCGGTTTCGGCCCGCAAACGATCCCAGGTCCATTCTTCGGTTGTTCCGTCCTCGGCGATCGAAATCAGAGCATTGAGGTTCGCGCCGTCGCGCGAGGCCAACAGATTCTCCGCCATGTTGAGGGTGGCGTCAGGCAGAAATCGCCATCGCCAGAAGTCGTCTGACTTTTCGAGCAGTCGGGTGCCCGGGTCACCCAGCACCTCGCAGTAGTCCCATACCGCCTTCCAGAACTCACCGGGGCTTTCCACACTCCATGCCCAAAGCTCGTCAGAGTTGGCGGCCGACGGGCGGAACGTCCGGCGGAATCGGTCGATCTGGGAATTTGCGACGCGATCTTCAGACGGTACCCAGAGCAAGTCGGATAGTTCGTGCGACGTCGATGACGACGCGGGGGTCTCTGTCATACGTTTTCTTCCACCTTTTGAACCGGAGCACTCCCGGTTCGCACCAGTTCTACGTCGGCGATTTCCGACCCCAGAAGTTGTACTGCACCCTCATCCAGTTCCGCGTCAATGATCAAGGAATCTGCGGCAGAAAGTGGACAAATCGTGCTCAGTCCGGTCACTCCGAACTTGGTGTGATCCGCGACAACGATCAATTCGGCGGCACCTCGAATGAATGCCTGATTCGTTTCAGCCTCAAGAAGGTTCGGCGTGGTGAAGCCGGCCCGCTCGGTCATCCCGTGCACGCCCATGAACAAGACGTCGATATGGAGCGACGACAGCGACGAAACCGCGACTGGCCCGACCAGAGCATCCGACGGCGTTCGGACGCCGCCGGTGAGCACGACGTCAAGGGTGGGAGAGGCCTGAGGGTAGAGGACCTCGGCCACCGAAATGCTGTTGGTGACAACGGTGAGCGGACGCACGTCGAGGTACTTCGCCAGCATCCATGTGGTTGTTCCCGCCGTCAGGCCAACCGAACTTCCGGGGCGAACCCGGGTGGCGGCGCGCTCGGCGATCGACTCTTTCACGTCCGTTTGCATTGTCCGCTTGACGTCGAATCCAGGTTCCTCGGTGGTGGGACGACCCACGAGCGAGGCCCCGCCATGGAACTTCTCCACAACTCCGCTCGAACTGAGCGTCTCCAAGTCTCGGCGGATCGTCATTTCGGATACGCCGAGAGCGAGAGCGAGCCGGCTGACCCGCACCATCCCGTTCAAACGAAGAATCTTCACGATTTCGTCATGCCGTCTGCGAGCGAGCATTACCGCACTTCCTTTCGGGCTTGACGAACCGTCAAATCGCACACCGGGGTTCTCGGATTGAACATCAAATCCGGTCCCGGTCCTTGCCGGGCCTGTAGAACCGGGACCGCGCACCAGAAATTAGCACTGAGCCTCATGTCACTGCCTCGCTATTCGCACATCTTCGAACATGGCTGTGAGAATCTCACACAACTCGAACATCGCGCAAATGGCCCCGATACGGCGAAACAGGCACGAGAGCCTAGGTTTCGGCCCTTTTCCCCACTTAGGGGTACTTGACTAGGACGTGAGAATCTGAGAGCTTTTGAGTGATTGCCTGCACCGTGTGGGCGCCGCCGGGAGACACTCTTTCGGTCGGAAATGAAGGTGTCGTTCTGACGCCAGAGATCAGGGGAGAATATGACTGCAGAGTTTCAACAGTCACCTAGCCCGTCCGAGGTCGGTTTTGCCCTCGGTCGCCGTGACGTACTGAAGGGTGCCGCTGCTCTCGGCGGCATCGCCGCATTCAGCGGCGTGCTGGCTGCCTGTGGCGGCGGCGACGACGCCGGAAGCGCGAGCGGCACCATCCGTGTTGGCTCCAACTACTCCAACGAGCTTCCCAATGCTGGCCTCCGCGCCGCACTGGACTCGCTGCCGAATGACGATCTAACGATCGAACTCAACGAGGTAGACCACAACACCTACCAGGAGCAGATCGTTGCCTACCTGCAGGATCCACCAGACGACGTAGCCCCTTGGTTCGCTGGCTTCCGCCTTCAGGCGCTCGCCTCCCAGGACCTGCTCCTTGACATCTCCGATGTCTGGACCGACGGACTCGACGACGTTCTGTCCGGTGGCTTCAAGCAGGCATCCACCTACGAAGGCAAGCAGTACTTCGTGCCTTGGACCTACTACAGCTGGCAGGTCCACTACCGCAAGAGCGTGTGGGATGCCATCGGCGCAGTGCCTCCCGCCACCTTCGACGAGCTTCTCGCCCTGTGCGAGACCCTCGACGGCATGGGTGTCACCCCGTTCGCTGCCGGCAACGATGGTCGCTGGCCCCTCATGGGAACCTTCGATCAGTTGAACTTCCGCCTCAACGGATACCAGTACCACGTCGACCTCATGGCCGGCAAGGAAAGCTGGACCGATCAGCGCACCAAGGATGTCTTTGCCAAGTGGGCCGAGCTCCTCCCCTACCACCAGGCAGAGCCCAACGGCCGCACCTGGGAAGACGCCGCAGCCGCATTCGTGGGTGGCGAGGTTGCCATGTACGTCATCGGCGGCTTCGTCGGCTCCCAGTTCCCGCCGGACGAGCTCGACGATCTCGACTTCTTCCCCTACCCCGAGCTCAACCCAGAGCACGGCCAGGACACCGTGGAAGCCCCGATCGACGGCTGGACCGTTGTGGCCAACCCCAAGAACGAAGCAGGCGCCAAGGCTGTTGTCGGACATCTCGGTACCGCCATTGCCCAGGAGGCCTACCTCGCAGAGGACCCCTCCGTCCAGGCTCCCAACAAGAACGTGGACACGAGCAACTACAACGCACTTCAGCAGAAGTCCGTTGCCGCCGTGCAAAACGCCAAGAACGTCACCCAGTTCCTGGACCGTGACACCCTCCCCGCCTTCGCCAACGAAGCCGGCCAGGCCATTGCTGACTTTGTGTCCAACCCGGACAACATCGATGCAATCCTGGAAGACCTTCAGGGCAAGGCCGAGGCGCTCCTCTAAGAGGAACAACTCCCCGCAGCAAACCCGCTGCGACCAGTGAATTCAGGTCCCCGCCGCCAATGGCGGCGGGGACTCTGCATTTTGAACGCTTGTCAGTTCCGGCTGAGAGCAAGAAACAAACGCAAATGCTGAGGCTTTGGCGAAACTCAGCGCATAGAGCACACTCGTGAAGAGAGCTACCAGAGGGGGAAATAATCGTGACGACGGCAACGCCTGTCTCCACCGAGGATGACCAACCAATTGTGTCAACCTCCGACGACCCGAAGGTCGTCGACTCCAAACCCAAGAAGAAGAGACAGTTCGAAGGAACCGATCGCAAGGTGTTTCTTGCCTTTGTGATCATCCCGTCGGTCATCCATATCTGCATTGTTTGGATACCCACGATCCTGTCGATCCTGCTCAGCTTCACCAAGTGGAACGGCATTCGCTTCACCGGCGATCGCGGCATCGAAATCGTCGGCGTCCAGAACTATGACCAGACACTGCTCGGCGCCTTTCAAGGTGACACGATTCAGGCCGTTCTGAACAACTTCTGGTTGCTCATCTTCCTCTTCTTTGGACCAACGTTGCTCGGCATGTTGCTGGCCTATCTGCTCGACAAGAACCTGCGTGGCACCCGCATCTACCAGAGCCTCTTCTATACACCGGTCGTTCTCTCCCTGGCCGTCGTTGGCTTCATCTGGCAGAACATCATGTACGACCAGAAGCACGGCATCGCCACCGCCCTCTTCGGCGGCGGCGGGACCGTCGACTGGCTCGGCAATCAGGAGTTCATCTTCTCGATCGGAAGTTACGGCCTGTCGAAGAACTTCCTTGCGATCTTGGTGGCCATGGCGTGGCGGCATACCGGCTACATCATGGTCCTGTATCTCGCGGGCATGAAGAGTGTCGATGCAGCCCTGCGCGAGTCGTCCTCGCTCGATGGCTGCAACGAGTGGCAAACCTTCCGCCACGTCCTGTTCCCCACGCTGAAGCCGATCAACGTGATCGTCGTCGTCATCACGGTGATCGAAGCGCTACGTGCCTACGACATCATCGCCGTGCTCAACGAGCCCCGGAACACCGAGCTTCTCTCTCACCTCACCACCAACGCTCTGGTTGGTGAAGGCGCCGACAACATCGGGCGAGGCTCCGCCTATGCCACGATGCTCTTCCTTCTCTGTATCGGCTTCGTGCTCTGGTACGTCACCAACCACTATCGCAAGCAGGAGAACACGGTATGACCATCGACCTGAATGACACCGGCTACGTAGCTCCCGAAGCAGAACCCATTCGCGGCGTGGCCTTTGCCCAGCCCAGCGACAATTCGGTCTTCGCCGAGGCGAAGAAGCCGCTGAAACCGGCCCGCATCTTCCTGCACTTCTTCCTTGCCACCATGGGAATCATCTGGATGATCCCACTGGTCGTCTCGCTGTACTCCTCGTTCCGGCCGTTTCTCACGACCCAAACCGACGGCTTCCTTTCCCTGGGTGGTGAGTTCAGCCTCGACAACTATCGGACAGCGCTGAGCGAAGGCGACTTCATCGACAAGTATTGGAATACGGCGCTCATTCTCATCCCGTCGCTGATCCTCACGATTCTACTGGCGTCGATGATTGCGTTCGCGGCCAGTCGGTTCACCTGGAAGTTCAACATCTTCTTCCTGGTCTTGTTCACCGC
>CALHFG010000063.1 GCA_938029215.1 uncultured Acidimicrobiales bacterium
CCCCCAAGAACCGCTCGGAAAAACGGGTTGGAGGTCCGTCCGAACGACATCTTGGAGGCCACTAGCAAGTTGCCTTCCGACTGCGGTGTGGAGCGGAAACCCACACCGAGGTTGGATGGCGGCCGTCTTCACTATTGATGAAGTTCGCCCAAAGCGATAGTGGACTTTGGTCCTAGGACCATCGCTACAAGTTGTCTTTAGCCCACAGTGCGGCCTGGGTTCGGTCGGTGACGCCCAGCTCGTTGAAGATTCGCGTCAGATGGGCCTTGACCGTCTTCTCGCGAATTCCCAACCGGCTCGCGATCGATTTGTTGGGTAGTCCCTGACTGACCCACAGGAGTACTTCCTGCTCTCGGTCGGTGAGGGCTGGTTGTCTTGTGGCACGTCGTGAATCCAACAGCGACCGGGCGGCTCGCGGATCTAGCGGCGCATTGCCTGCCGCGGCTGACCGAACTCCCTCGATCAGCGCACTCGGCTCAGCATCCTTCATGAGATAGCCCAGTGCACCGGCGTCGATCGCATGGACGACGCTGCGTCGATCGTTCGATGCGGTCAACATCACGATCGATGGTCGGGTGCCGTTCTCCATGATGTGTCGGGTTGCTTCGATTCCAGAAAGACCGGGCATCGAGACATCCATCAGGATGACATCGGGATTGAGTGCCGCGGCGAGCTCGATAGCGTCCGGTCCGTTCTCGGCCTCGCCGACCACCACGATGTCGGCTTTCTGATCGAGCAAGCGTTGAAGCCCGGCCCGTACCATGGCGTGATCATCAACCAGCAGCACCCGAATCATGCCGGCACAACCAATCGAACGTCGGTGCCGTGGCCGGGCGCGGAGTCCACCACAAGGGTGGCCCCGGCATCGCTCGTGAGATCGACGAGAATTCGGAGGCCGAGATGGCCTTCATCGGCGGGTTGCTCGGGTTCAAATCCCTGCCCGTTGTCCGACACCGTCGCCAGCGTTCCCGATCCGAGTTTCTTCACGTTGACTTCGAGCTCGGATGCATTGGAATGGCGGAACACGTTGCGAACCGATTCTTGCACCACTCGGTAGACCAGAGCAGCGGACTCGGGCGACTGGTCGACGTCTCCGTCGACGCTCAGGTCAACGTCGATTCCCAGCCGTTCGGCGGGAGCGATCACATCGGACAACGCCGACTCCAAGCCAAGTTCGTAGAGGTTGGGCGGGTAGATGTCGACCAGAAGCGATCGAAGCGACTGCAGGCTGCTCTGAGTTTGGGCGGCTGAAGCTTCAAGATCGTTCGCCAATTCGGGGGACTCGGGCCGGGCCGACTCGGCGGCGGCAGCGAGGGAGTAGCTGGTCGCCACCAGCTCTTGGACTACGCCGTCGTGGAGGTCGGCTGCGATGCGGCGACGTTCGATTCCCGACGAGGAAATTGCTCGCTCCAGAAGGCGTTCCCGCTCGTGGCGCAAACGTTCGAGCCGTCGATTGAGGCCGTAGGCCAGGGCAAGATGGAGCGCCGCCATTAGGGCTAGTGCGGCGAGGGTAATCGGCACGAACTCGGCCCGAATGCGAGCGGAGGCTTCAGATACTCGAGAAGTAACGAAGTACGACTCATAGAGCAGCGGTTCACCCGCGGGACCATCGATCGGGAGATAGACCTCTAAGAGTTCATCGTGCTCTTCTTCGAATCGATTCTCCGGGCCACCGAGGGTGGTGAGTTCGGATACCACACCGCCCGACCGCAGCGACGCCCGTTCCTCGTCCTCAAGTTCGTAGGTCTCGCCGATGAGCTCGCCCATGTCGGAGTAGACGATTTGTCCGGTCGAATCCCACAGCTTGACTCTCACGGTGCTGTCGTCGATGACCCCTGATCGAACAACCGCGTCGAGCCGTTCGATGGCGGCCGGGTCTCCTTCTAGAAGTTCCTGCGACAGGTTTGGCTCCACAACCGTTCGGGCAACTGCCTCAGTGAGGGAACGAACCTCGGCCATGGCTTCTGACTCACCCGAGCGTTCCGAAGCCCACAGACTGCCACCGCCGATTGCGAGCATTCCAATGACGCTCGCCAACGCGAACAACCCAAATGTGTGTCTACCCGAGAGGTCGCCAGCTCCCGGAGAGTCCGCTACTCTCCGCCGAAACATGCCCCATTCTGGTCACCGGGGTCGGCGGGGTCAAACCGAACGGCGTGAACGTCGTCAAGCCTTCTTCACAGAGGCTGCCCTGATCAGGAGGACGCGGCCGTTGACTTTTGCGTCTATTTCGTGATCGCCATGGACCAACCGGATCCACTTGATCTTGGTGCCGGCTTTGATTCCGCCCGCTTTGCCAGCGGTCTTGAGATTGATGATGGCGGTCACGTCGTCACCGCGTGACCCTGCCTTTGGGTGCCCTGAACCTGAAACCGCTATCGTCGCCTACACAGAACCCGGCAGATCTCTGCCGGCTCGCACCGAAGCTATGAGATCGGATTGTATGTGATCAGGGGAGAGCCAGCGCTGGAGGTCAAAGACCTCAAGACGCATTTCAATACTCAGGACGGAACCGTTCACGCCGTGAATGGCGTGAGCTTCACGTTGCACGAGGGTGAGTTCCTCGGCGTGGTGGGGGAGAGCGGTTCGGGTAAGAGTGTTTCCATGGCGTCGCTCATGCGCCTGATCCCGATGCCTCCGGGTGAGATCGTTGGCGGCAGTGTGATGTTCGAGAATCAGGATCTGCTGCAGATCGATATCGACGAGCTCCGCAAGGTCCGGGGTGGAGACGTAGGGTTCATCTTCCAAGACCCCATGACCTCGTTGAATCCGGTCCTGACGATCGGTAACCAGATCACCGAGTCGCTGAAGCTTCACACCGAACTAGACAAGAAGGAGCGCAACAGCAGAGCGCTCGAACTGTTGGAGCTAGTCGGCCTGCCCGACGCCGCTCAGCGCCTCAAGTCCTACCCACACGAGCTATCGGGCGGTATGCGCCAGCGGGTGATGATTGCAATGGCTCTCGCGTGCACGCCGAAGGTGATCATTGCCGATGAACCGACCACTGCGCTCGACGTCACGATCCAGGCGCAGATCATCGAGATCGTACGAGACCTTCGGTCCAAACTCGGCACCGCGCTCATCTGGATCACGCACGACTTGGGTGTCGTGGCCGGGTTAGCCGACAGGGTGTTGGTCATGTACGGCGGACGGATCGTGGAGGAAGCGCCGGTCCGGGAGCTCTACGCCACGCCACACCACCCCTACACCAAGGGTCTGCTCGACTCGGTACCCCGTCTCGATCAGAAGGGCGAAGAGCTGTACAGCATCGAGGGCCAGCCGCCCAGCATGTACACCGAACCCACTTCGTGCAGCTTCGCCCCTCGCTGCCCGCATGCCTTTGATCGTTGTGCGCAAGAAGTCCCGCCGCTGCGGTTGATTTCTCCCGGGCACAAGGCGGCCTGTTTCTTTAACGTCACTACTGGGGAGCCCTACGTTGACTGACCTGCAAGAACAATCGACGTCCACCGGTAATGGCGATGTTGTCATCAGCGTGCGGGGCCTGAAGAAACACTTCCCGATCATGAAAGGCGTGTTTCGCCGTCAGGTCGGGGCGGTCCGAGCCGTCGACGGGGTCGACTTCGAGATCTATCGGGGTGAGACGCTGGGCCTGGTGGGGGAGAGTGGCTCGGGCAAGTCGACCACCGGTCGGGTGATTCTTCAACTCGACGACGCGACCGACGGTTCGATTACCTACTTGGACGAAGAGCTCACCACGGTCTCGACCAACCGCATGCGCGAATTGCGCAAGCAGATGCAAATGATCTTTCAGGATCCCCACGCATGCCTCAACCCCAGGATGACGGTTGCCTCGATCATCGGTGAACCTCTAGTTGAGAATTCGACTATGGACAAAGAGGCTCGTCGGGCCCGGATCGATGAGCTCCTGACTCAAGTAGGACTTGACCCCAGTCACGCCAACCGATACCCACATGAATTCTCCGGCGGCCAGCGCCAGCGCATCGGTATCGCTCGGGCGATTGCGCTGAACCCCGAATTCATCGTCTGCGACGAGCCGATTGCGGCTCTCGATGTGTCTATCCAGGCCCAGGTGGTCAACCTGCTCAAGCAGCTGCAGGAAGACCTGAGTCTGACCTACTTGTTCATTTCCCACGACCTGTCGATGGTGCGTCACATTGCTGACCGTGTTGCGGTTATGTATCTCGGCCACATCGTGGAGTTGGCCGAGGTCGATGACCTGTATGACAACCCAAAACACCCCTACACCCAAGCACTGAACAGTGCGGTGCCACTGCCGGATCCGATTGCCGAATCCACTCGGCAGCGCACGATTCTCGAGGGTGATATTCCCAGCCCAGCCAACCCGCCGCCGGGGTGTGTGTTCAGCACCCGTTGCCCAGTGGCGGTCGATCGATGCTTCACCGACGAACCAGCGTGGCGCGACACCGGTGGTGGCCACTGGGTCGCTTGCCACTTGGCCTAAATGCGTTCTGTCGCATTGCTAACGCTATGTGACAATGCGCCACGGTGGCTTCTAAAGGGTGGAAGTACCGGTGGTAGAGTTTCAAAATCGCTAGAAATCGGCCTTCCGGTCGGAAAATAAGAGGAGAGAAAACATGAAGAAGCTCATTGCGCTGTTAGCAGCGCTCGCGCTCTTGGCTGCTGCCTGTGGTAGCGGTTCGAGTGCGTCCGACGACGGTGAAACGTCCGCAACCACGGCTGCTGAGGCCAGTGGTGACGACGACGCCATGGAAGAAGAAGACGACGCGATGGAGGAGGAGCCCGCTCCTTCCACCGAAGCCGGCTCCGGTGGAACCCTGAGCCTGCTCCAGTGGCAGGCACCATCCCAGGCCAACGCTCTGCTGTCCAACGGCACCAAGGACCTCCTTGCTGCGTCGTTGACCCTCGAGCCTCTGGTCGAGTGGGACCCCGCCGGTAACGTCGTGCCCGCCCTCGCCGCCGAGGTTCCGACCAAGGGCAACGGCATCTCCGAGGATGGCACGCAGATCACCTACAAGCTGAAGGAAGGCGTTCTCTGGTCCGACGGCACCCCGTTCACCGCTGACGACGTCGTCTTCACCTACGAGTACTGCCTCGATGAAGCAACCGGTTGCTCGGTCGAGTCCTTCACCGACGTTGCCTCCGTTGTTGCCGATGATGACCTCACCGTCACCATCACCTTCAACGACCCGAAGGCCTACCCGTTCGTTCCCTACGCCGGGTACACCTCACCGGTCATCCAGCGCGCTCAGTTCGCTGACTGCGTTGGCGAAGCAGCCAAGTCCTGCTCGGAGCAGAACTTCGCTCCGATCGGCACCGGCCCCTTCATGATCACCGAGCTTCGTCCTGAAGACACCGTGACCGCCGTGTTCAACCCGAACTACCGTGGCGTTGCAGAAGGCAAGCCCTTCTTCAGCGGCGTTGAGATCAAGGGTGGTGGCGACGCTGAAGCCGCCGCACGTTCGGTCCTCGAAGTTGGCGAGGCCGACTACGCATGGAACCTGCAGGTTGCTCCCGAAATCCTCGCTCCCATGGAAGCTGCCGGAATCGGCCGCATCGAGTCTGCTTTCGCCGCCAACGTTGAGCACATCAACCTCAACCAAACCGACCCGTTTGCTGATCCGCCTTCAGAGGGCACCCCGCACCCACTGTTCGTCGATAACCCCGACCTGCACCGTGCACTCTCGATTGCGATCAACCGTGACGAGCTTGTAGCAGTTGGCTATGGCCCCACCGGCCGCCCCACCTGCAACATGTGGCCAGTAGGCGCCGAGGCCAGCACCAACAACGACTGGTGCCTCACCCAGGACACCGCTGCCGCAAACGCTCTCCTCGACGGTCTTGGCTACCTCGACACCGACGGCGACGGCGTACGTGAAGCAGACGGCTACGGCCCGCTGGAGTTCGACTACGTCACCTCCACCAACGCGGTTCGTCAGAGCAACCAGGAACTCATCAAGGCTCAGTGGGCCGAGATCGGTGTTCAGGCCAACATGAAGAACGAAGACGCCAGCCTCTTCTTCGACGGCACCTGTGCGTCCGACGCTTGCATCTGGAAGTTCTTCACCCCGATGGAGATGTTCACCAACGGTGCCTCCGGCCCCGATGCTCCCGGCTACCTTGAGTCCTGGATCTCCTCACAGATCCCGACCTCGGCAACCAGCTGGGGCGGCGGCAACATCCCCCGTCTGAACAACGCTGAGTACGACGCACTCCAGGAAGAGGTTGCAACCTTGGCTCTGGACGATCCCGCTCGGAGCGAGAAGATCATCGCCATGAACGACATCCTGTCGACCACGGCCATCATTCCTCTCATCCACCGTGCAAGCCCCTCGGCGTTCGCTAACACCGTTCAGGGTGTCGGCGACCTCAACGCTTGGGACAGCGAGTACTACAACATCGAAGACTGGTTCCGCAGCGAGTAAGTATGGCTGTGTAACAAGAGTGGGGGTGCCGCCTGCCGTAAAGGCTTTTGGGCGGCACTCTCGTTCTGGGTGCATAGTTCTTGGTGCATAGTTAAGGTTCTCAACCGAGGATCGAAAGGGGATCAGAGGCTCGATGGGTCGGTTTATCATTCGAAGAACGCTGTTGGCGATTCCGACCATTCTGGTCATCAGCCTGCTGCTGTTCGCCCTGCTCGATCTAGCCCCCGGTGACCCCACCTCACAGCTGCCACTCACTGTGCCTGCCGAGATTCGAGAGCAGATCCGTGAGTCTTTGGGGCTCAACGATCCGTTCTTCTGGCGTTGGATGAACTGGAACCGCCTCATGGCGAACGAACCGGTCTACCTGTTCGAAAACGCCACCGGCGCCTGCTTTGGTGAATGCCTGCAAAGCTCGGATCGGATCATCTCGTGGTCATCTCGGGCCCCGGCGATGGACATCGTGTACCAGCGTGTTCCGCAAACCCTCTGGGTGCTCGGCCTCGGGCTCGTGTTCGGTGTGCTTCTCGCCGTTCCGATCGGCACCTACCAGGCCTACAAGCAGTACTCCTTCTTCGACAACGCCGGCACCTTCGTGACGATGCTCGGGTTCAGTGTCCCGGTCTTTGTGATCGGCCCGGTCTTTATCTACATCTTCTCGGTGAAGTTGGGATGGCTTCCCACGTTCTACAAGACCACGCACGACATCAAGTGGACCGAGTGGAGCACGATCTGGTTCCAGATCAAACAGCTCCTGATGCCCGTGGCCGTCCTCACCCTCTTCAACGCGGCGTCATTCGGTCGTTTCACCCGAGCGTCGGTGCTGGAAAATCTGAACGAGGGGTATGTGCGCACGGCTCGCTCCAAGGGCTTGGCCGAGGGGCCGGTCATCACCAAACACGTGTTGCGGAACAGCCTAATTCCGGTGGTGACCCTGCTCGCGCTGTCTATTCCGGGCATCTTTGGCGGCGCGATCATCACCGAGAACATTTTCCGAGTGAACGGGCTCGGTCAGTTGCTGCTGGTTTCCATCGGGCAGAACGACATCCCGATGGTGCAGGCACTGATCTTTATCTTCGCCTTCCTCACGGTGGTGTTCAACGTCATCGCCGACATTCTGTACGGCCTCCTCGACCCCAGGATTCGCTATGACTGATATCGCCAAACCTTCCGGCCTCGAGGACGTCACGCCGTCTGGGGACCTCACGATCGACACCGCGCAGGCTGCGGCCAATGAGCTCGGTGAGTTTCGGTCCCTCCGCACCGACGTGTGGCGTCAATTCCGTCGCCACAAGGGCGCAATGCTCGGCGTCGTGCTGCTGGTCCTCATCACGTTGCTGTGTGTTCTCGGTCCAGTGATCCTGACCTTCGACACCTCAACTCCAAACGTTTCCAATGCCAATCGGCCCGCTGGCTGGCCCCATATCTGGGGTACCGACAACCTGGGTCGAGATGCGTTCGCCCGAGCCCTGATCGGCGGACGAATTTCGCTGGCCGTGGGTTTCACCGCCATGCTCGTGTCGATCTTCGTCGGCACCTTCGTCGGTGTGGTCTCGGGGTTCTTCCGGCGAGCCGACGGGCCGCTGATGCGACTCACCGACCTGTTCCTGTCGTTGCCGCTTCTCCCGGTTCTGCTCGTGGTCGTGGTCTTCTTCCGTGACCCCATGCAGGACTGGCTCGGTCCATCGCTCGGCATCTTCGTTCTGATGGTGATGATCATCGGAGGAACCAGCTGGATGCAGACCGCCCGTATCGTGCGCGGTGAGGTGCTTGCGGTGAAGGAGCAGGAGTTCATCCTGGCGAGCCGCAGCATCGGCACCAAGCCCCGTCGGATCATTACCAAACACGTGGTGCCCAACGTGCTCAGCCCGGTGATCGTGGCCGCCTCGCTCGGTATCGCCGTAGCGATTCTCACCGAGTCCGCGGTGTCGTTCCTCGGTTTGGGATTCCCGCTGGAACTCCCCACCTGGGGACGTTTGCTGAACGAGGCACGCAACCGTATGACGCTGAACATCTGGTTGGTGATCGGTCCGGGCCTCTTGCTCTCGCTTACGGTGATGAGCGTTAACTTCATCGGCGACGGCTTGCGGGATGCACTCGACCCCAAGTCCCGTTCCAATGGCTAGGTTTTATTGCCGCCGCTCGCCTCTGGGGAGTGCGTGGCGAACGCACGTCTAGGTGACTCTCGGCGGGTCCGCTTCGGCCACATGCGGGAGCCTCGTTGAAGCGGTTCGTGCTGCCTTGCTGGCGCGGCGGCAACCTTAAATGTCAGAATGAGCTGATGGCTGACTACCCCATCTCCCGGTTCCCGGTTCCCGATCTCGCTGAGCTTCCCGGCGACATTCGGGCGATGGTCGATACCATCCAGGAAAAGTCAGGCTTTGTTCCCAACGTGTTTCTGGCGTTGGCATATCGGCCCGAAGAATTCCGAGCCTTCTTTGCGATGCACGACACGCTCATGGACAAGACCGAAGGGCTCAGCAAGGCCGAACGCGAACTCATCGTGGTCGCGACGAGCGCAGTCAACGACTGCCTGTACTGCGTTGTGGCCCACGGCGCCATTTTGCGGATTCGATCCAAGAACCCGTTGCTCGCCGATCAGGTAGCGATCAACCCTTGGAAAGCCGATCTCAGCGACCGCGAGCGGGCCATCGTGGATTTCGCTCTCCATGTGTGCACCGACTCCGGCACGATCACCGACGACGACATCGAATCGATGCGAAGCAAAGGCTTCACCACCGACGAGATCTGGGACATCGGAGCGATCGCTGCGTTCTTTGCGCTCTCGAACCGAATGGCGAACCTTACGTCGATGCGTCCGAACGACGAGTTCTACGGAATGGCGCGCTAGAGCTGCACCTGAAGTACCTGAAAATCTGGTGAGATCTCCGTCAGCGCATGCGAGTGACCGGGCGCGAACGTAATCGCGTCACGAGCGGTCACCGGCTCGCCGTCGAGCAACGCATTTCCAGACCGAACAAACCAGAACAGAAGCTCGAACGCTGAATCGAGACTGGAGGGTTGGTCGACAATGCCCACCGTGGCCAGACCGTCGGTTGCGGCGTCGATGCCGAAGTTCGTGAACGTCGAACCATCTGGTCGAGGGTTCGAGATGGCCCCTTCCGCTCGATGCCACACAAATCGTTGACCACCGAAGTCACGGTCGAGGTCGACCACTGCCGTCGGCAGCTCGAGTTCATGATCACGGAGGGTGTCGTGGACTGCGGGGCATCCGATTTCCACGACCTCGAAGCGGTCCGATGTTGCCAGCACACGATGTCGGATATGCGGCGGCTGAAGTACACAATCGCCGGCCTGCATACGAAACGGCGGCCCTTGGTCTTCGTAGACGAGGTCGGCCCAGCCGGTGTGGCAGAAGATCATCTGGAAACGGACGTGGTGATGATGCACATAGTCCGGGACCGGTCCGCCTTCCGGAATTGCTATGTGGCTGGCGATAAATCGGCCACCCTGTCGATTGGGGATGAGGTCTCGATACTGCATGCCGGCCCGCCCCGCCCCGAAGTCGGCGTCGGCGAAACGGCTATGAACGAATTCGGCCGCGTTCTTGGGAAGCTCGAGCCGGTCCTGGGTGGTGACGAACTGGACGGTTGTGCCGTTCGGCGCGGTCACTGTTCGTGGGTCGGTATCGGGAATGCGGATGGAGCCGGAGGGACCGCTCGCCGAGCTATCGAGCCGGATCGTGAGTCCGTGGCCTGAGAGGACCGAGATCCGGGGTTCGTCGGCGGGGGTGATCATGGTCATCTTGAACCCGGCGATGTCGGCGAACCAGTCGATCGTTGTTTGGAGATCGTCGCCGGCCGGGAGAACCACCTCTGCACTCATCGCATCAGCATAGAGTCGGCGCCCCCGACGTACCGGAACTCGCGTCAGCACAGCGAGCCGTGAAGACGTCGGCCGTGCGACACTGGTCGGGTGAGTGATCTGGAAGTGGACTTCTTCGTCTCGTTGGAATCGATGGTCTGGGATGCTCTGGTGGAAGGAGACCCCACGGCCGATCGAGCGCTGCTCGCGGATGACTTTCTTGGCGTCTATCCAACGGGGTTTGCCGACCGCTCCGACCACACCGATCAACTTCTCGACGGTCCGTCCGTTTCTGACTACGAGATCAGGTCGGCTCGGACCCGAACCTATGGCGACGGGATTGTGCTGTTGGCCTATGAAGCGATTTTCCGACGGACGGGTCGGTCTGCGGAGGAGCGAATGTTCGTGTCATCGCTCTGGCACAAGCGTGGAAACGGCTGGATCAACGTCTTTAGTCAGGACACTCCCGAAGGTGGGTCAACCCCGTAGCGAGGATGACCTACAGGCCGGCGTACCAGTCATAACCGCGGTCACCCCAGTAGTCGCTGGGTTGTTCGTTGGTGAACCATATGCGGCCGATGCGTTTGATCTGCTTGATGCCGTACTTGTTGGGTGTGGTAAGCCGCAGTGGGGCGCCGTGCAATGAGTCGAGTCGTTCGCCTTCCAGCTCATAGGTGAGCAACGTTTGGGCGTGCAGGGCAGTCTCGATGTCGAGCCCAACGTAGTAGTCGCCATTGGGTGTCTCCATCCCGACAAACCGGGGAACTTCGCCGATCTGTTCGAGATAGGGCTTCGCGAAGTCGCTGAAACGGGCGCCGCCCCAGGTGACGATGTGGCTCCAGCCTTCAACGCATTTGTGCTCGATCGTCATCTCCACCTTTTCCAGGGCGGTGATATCGGACAGCACGTGGGTACCGAGAAGCGCGCCGTCGGGGCCCTCGACTGTCATCTGCCAGGCGTCGAGATCGACCTCTTCCCGAATTCCGTGGCGGCCGTTGACTCGAAGCGTGTCGCCTTGTGATTCGCTGCGTGGGAACTCCGGCGCCATCGCACTTTCACGGCTCAAGCGACGCCACAGCGCTTCGTTGAACTCGTGCCCACGCCTCAGGACGCTGTTTGCTCGGAGGTCATCGGGTCGACCCATCAACCAGCGGAACGAGCCAGCGGCGGCGGCAATCGCCAACCCACCGGTCAGGAACGCTCGTCGGGATTGGGACTTATACTGCTCGGGCGTGAGGGTGGGCGCTTCGGCTTCCAGTGCCTCGTATCGGGCGGCCCGCTCGGCGTCGGCGGGGTTCAGATCGTTTGGGCTAGACATTGGCCAGCTCCTCTTCAGATTGTTCGTTGGGGGTGGGGGCGTCGTCGGGAGTCAAGCTGGTCGGCCGCCTCTTTGGGCGAGTCACGAGTTCGTAACCGGTGACCATGCTCATGAAGTTCTTCCAACCGGCTCGGGCCACCTGGAGGATGTGGATCACAAAGAAGGCAAGGAACAGGATCGTGACGGTGAAGTGAATCGTGCGCGCCATCTCGTACCCGCCGAACAGAGAGGTGAGCAGGTTCAGTTGGGTGGGCTTGTAGATCGCAAATCCGGTGAGCATGGCCACACCGCCGAGGGCGATGATCAGAGAGTACGACCACCGTTGGGCACCGTTGTAGCGACCCTGCGGCGGGAGGGGCTTGTTGCGGATAAAGAGATCGTGTTTCACAACCTCAATCGAGTCTCGAGCCGAATGGCGATCTGGGAGAAGATGACGCCATTCCCCGCTGCGCCACGTGTACAGCGCATAAGCGACGCCGTTCAGAACGAACAACCAGCCAAAGGTGAAGTGCCAGGCGAGGCCCTTGGCCAACTTGCGTTCGATGTTGAGCTCTTCGTTGATCACGTCGGGAAGGAAGTTGAACCAGTGCCAACCAACGATTCCCACGCCGAAACCGAACGGGTCCCGGACGTCGGACCAGTAGATGCGGAGGCCGCTGTAGATCATGATCGTGAGCAGCGGGAAGTTGATCCAGTGCATCCACCGGCTGGCTCGGCGATGCCGCAGCACCGCGACCGTTTCCATCTCGATCGTTTCGTCCAGATCGATCTCCGCCTCGGCGGTAGTTTCGGTTTGCTCGTCCATTGCTGTCCCCAGAAGGTTGTTGCGGCTTGTTGTCCCCGTCGGGGCCTTATGGGAAGAGTTAAGCGGACCAGGGATAAAACCGAGGTCAAGGGATGTTTCCTTGCCTCCACTCGCCATATTTCCTTGCCTCCACGCACGTAGGAGGCGAGTGGAGGCAATATTAGTAGTCGGTCTTGACGCCGCCTTCGGCGATTCGGCGGTCGACGAAGTCTCGAAGCTCCTCTTTCACGCCATCGGCGATGGCGGGAGGTTCATAGTTTTCCAGAATCTCCGCCGCGGCTTTGGTGGCCCGTTCGCTGGCTATTGGCGAGCCGCCTTCGGTCCACGTTTCCCAGTTTCGCCAGTCCGAAACCATCGGCCCATAGAACTCGCTCGTGTAGCGGGCCTGGGTGTGCGCTTCGCCGAAGAAGTGACCGGCGGGTCCTACCGCTGCAATCGCATCGACGGCCAAGGCGTCGTCGCTGGTGTCGATTGGGGTAAGGAACGCATTGACCATGTGGAGCAGATCCGCGTCCATAACCATCTTGGCGTAGGAGGCATGGAGGCCGCCTTCCATCCAGCCGGCGCCGTGCATCAGGAAGTTGACGCCCCCTTCGATTGCGCCCCACAGGGCCAGCATGCTCTCATAGCCCGCCTGTGCGTCCACCGCATTGGAGGCCGACACGTTGGAGGACCGGTATGGCACACCGTAACGACGCGCCAGCTGCCCGCCGGCGATGGCGGCCTTGGCGTACTCGGGTGTACCGAAGGCGGGTGAGCCGGACCGCATATCGACGTTGGACGTAAACCCGCCATACATGACCGGCGCGCCCTTGCGAACCAGTTGTGTAAACGCCATTCCGGCGAGGGCCTCGGCATTCTGCTGGACGAGCGCTCCGCCAAGGGTGATCGGCGCCATGGCCCCGGCGAGGGTGAACGGCGTGATGACCACTACCTGGTTGCGAGCCGACATTTGCAGAATGCCTTCGAGCATGGGTTCGTCGTACTTGAGGGGCGACGATGCGTTGATGATGGTGGTCAGGCTCGGTTCGTTGTCCAGGGTTTCGTCATCGATACCTCGGGAGATGCGAGCCATTTCAATGCCATCGAGATTTCGCTGGCGGCCGAGTGAGTAAATATGGAACGGCTTGTCGCTCAGGGTGTGGGCGTCGTAGGCGCACTCGAGGTGACGAACCGATGCGTGCAGATCCACCGGCTCCACCGGGTAGCCGCCGAACACGTGCACGGTGTTCAGCATCTGACCGATCTTCAACAGGTCTTGAAATCCAGCGCGATCACCGGTACGGCGCTCACCGTCGAGGCCCACATAGTTAGGTGCGCTCGCAACCGATGAATAGGCCAGCCAGTCACCACCGATTTCGAGGTTCCGAGAAGCATCCCGTCCGTGCAGGGTGAAGTGAGCCGGGGCGTGGCTGACTAGCTCGGTGATCAGTGCGGGGTCGAAACGAACCCGTTCACCGTCTACCTTGCAGCCGGCCTCTGACCACATCTTCAGGGCCGTCGGGTGGAGAAAGTCCATACCGGTTTCTGCGAGCACCCTCAGCGACGCCTCGTGGATCCGCTCTATCTGCTCGGGGTCGAGGAGCTCTCGCGGCGGTAGCGATCGGCGGGGTTGGCTGAAAGCTGGTTGGTCACCGATGACACTGCGCACACGTTTGGGGGCACGGGTTCTGCGACGACCACTCATGAGCTGGGAGCGTAACTCAACGCGGCTGCACTAGCTGCGCTGGCGGCGTCGCCGAGCGGTGGGTTGGGCACCGGTTGTCCGGCACCGGAAGACGTACAGGGTTCGAAGGGTGTTTGCGTCGCCCGATTCGAGGTCGGGACCGGAATGCAGCTGGGCGAACTGCGGGAGAATCATCAGCCGTCCTTGCTCAGCTTCGCTTCGGGCGTGTGGTCCGCCGTCGAACCAGTCTTTCGTCTCTGGAGGGACCGCGAGCGGCGCTCCTACCGCAGGGGCAGGCAACTCGATCGGGTCGGTAGTGCAGCGGGTTCCGCCGTGGGTCGCAACGGTGGCAACGATGCTCGCTCCATCGGTTGGCACAAAGAGGTCATCGTCAAAATGGGGATCGTGGCTCACGAGCGGAAGCGGCAACGCCGACGCAGTGAGATAGCCCGGTCCCTCAAGTGAAATGTTGAACTCGCTGGCAGCCTCGTACACGGCGTCGGCCATCTGCTGAGCGAACGCGTGCCACAGCTCTATGAGGCGTTCATCATCGCCCATGGCGGCCACGGGTTCGTTGGGCCCGCAGACAAAGGTCTCGATTGCGGGCTCGCCATCGGTCATCTCAAAGGGCGTCGTTGGCACGGCAAGTCGGTCACCGATATAGGCGCCTCCGGTCTGCTGAATGCGAACCCCGTTCGCCACTGGTTCGACGAAGGCACTGCGGGGTTGGTTGAGCATCTCAGCGAAGCTTGCATCGAGCGGGGCGATGGTCACGGCTTGAAGTTATCAGCTGCAACCCGACCGATTCGTTCTCGTTCGCTTAGGAACCGATCGTCGGGTGAGGGCACAATGGTCGAGGTTTGGGAAGTTCCCGGGCGCAAGAGGAGTGAGTCAAGTGCTGGATCGACGGAATTTCTACATCAATGGCGAATGGGTGGGTCCTTCCGAACCGAATGACTTCGATGTGATCAACCCTTCGACCGAGGAAGTCTGTGCCGTGATTTCGCTCGGTAGTCAGGCCGATACCGATGCCGCGGTCACGGCGGCTCGAAACGCGTTTCCTGCGTGGAGCGTGACTCCGCAGGAGGAGCGAATCGCGCTACTGGAGAAACTCCTCGAAATCTACGTTGCCCGGAACAACGAGATGGGCGAGGCCATTTCGATGGAGATGGGAGCGCCGATCAACATGGCGTGTACTGCCCAAAGTGGAGCCGGTTCGTGGCACATCGAGAACATGATTGCCGCACTGAAGGACTTTCAGTTCGAACGGCCCTTGGGTGACCACGCCCCCGATAACACGATCCTGTACGAGCCCGTGGGTGTCACCGCGCTGATCACTCCCTGGAACTGGCCGATGAACCAAGTGACGCTCAAAGTGGTTCCCGCGCTCGGCGTTGGTTGCACGATGGTTCTGAAACCATCGGAAGTAGCGCCGCTCAGCTCGGCGCTGTTTGCCGAAATGATCGATGAGGCTGGCTTCCCGGCGGGCGTGTTCAACATGGTCAACGGTGACGGGGTCGGCGTTGGTACCCAGCTGTCCGGTCACCCGGACGTCGACATGGTTTCGTTCACCGGATCAACTCGGGCAGGCGTAGCTATTACCAAGAACGCTGCCGACTCGGTGAAACGAGTTGCCCTCGAGTTGGGTGGCAAGGGTGCCAACATCGTCTTTGCTGATGCCGACGAAAAGGCGGTGACCCGCGGGGTGCGGCACTGCTTCGCTAACTCGGGACAGTCCTGTAACGCTCCCACCCGGATGTTGGTCGAGCGCCCGCTGTATGACCAGGCGGTACAGACCGCTCAAGAGGTTGCGGCGAAGACCGCAGTGGCCAACGCTGCCGATGAGGGGCGACACATCGGCCCTGTGGTTAACGAGACCCAGTGGAACAAGATTCAGGGTCTGATAGCCACCGGCGAGTCCGAGGGCGCCCGGCTCGTCGCCGGTGGCACTGGCCGACCGGAAGGAATGGACAAAGGTTTCTATGTGAAACCAACGGTGTTTGCCGACGTCACCACCACCATGACGATCGCGAACGAAGAGATCTTCGGTCCGGTCCTATCGATCATGCCGTTCGACACCGAAGAGGAGGCGGTTCGCATCGCGAACGACACTCCGTACGGGTTGACCAACTACGTGCAGACAACCGACCCGGAAAAGGCTCGGCGCGTCGCCCGGCAACTTCGTTCTGGGATGGTCGAAATGAACGGCAAGGCACGCGGGGCTGGTGCCCCGTTTGGTGGCTATGGACAGAGCGGCAACGGTCGTGAGGGCGGTCACTGGGGAATTGAGGAATTCTGCGAAGTGAAGTCAGTGTCGGGCTGGGAGGACTAGGACATGAGCGTCCGGACTGAAAAGAACGGCGCGGTGTGGACGATCATCCACAGCCGCCCCGACGCCCGCAACGCCATGGATCCCGCCAGCGCGGGTGCGCTCTTCGACGCGTTCGTCGAATTCGACAACGACGAACAGGCTGCGGTTGCGGTGTTTTGGGGTGAAGGGGGAGCGTTCTGTGCAGGTTTTGACCTGAAGGCTGCCGCCTCGCTCGCCGATGGCGATTCCAGCGTCGATCGGCTGCCATTCGAGCGGGCGACCGACACTGGACATTCACGCGGGCCCATGGGCCCGAGCCGCATGGATCTTTCGAAGCCGGTCATTGCGGCCATCGCGGGTCCGGCGGTAGCGGGAGGAATGGAGCTCGCCATGTGGGCCGACATGCGCGTGATGGAGACCTCGGCGTACATGGGGGTTTACTGCCGTCGCTGGGGAGTCCCACTGATCGACGGTGGTACGGTCCGGCTGCCTCGCCTGGTAGGGCAGGGCAAGGCGATGGACCTCATCCTGACAGGACGTCAGGTGATGGCAGAAGAGTGTGAACGCATCGGATTGTGCGAGTACGTCGTCCCCGAGGGTGAGGCCCGGGCCAAAGCCGAGGCGTTAGCTCACGGGATCGCTCGCTTCCCACAGGGCTGCGTGCGGGCCGACATGCGCTCGCTCAAGGACCAACAGGGAATGTCGGTCCAAGCCGCCTTGCGTCAGGAGTTCGAAGGCGGCAAGTCTGTGGTAGCGGCGGAGGGCATCGCAGGAGCTCGACGTTTCGCCGATGGGGCTGGGCGAAGCGGCGACTTCGAGCAGATCTGAACTTAGGGGAGGGCGGTTTCGGCCTCAGCCTCGCTCGTGTCGGCGCACCAGTTTCGCTGGAAATTGATCGACGAGACGGGCTTACCAAACAGGAACCCTTGGAAGTCACAGATGCCGAGCTCGCGCAGCATCTTCAACTGAGCACGGGTCTCGACTCCTTCGGCAATCACGTCGAGCCCCAGCGTGTTGCACTGGCCGATGAGCGCCCGGAGCACGTCGCTCTTTGAACTCTCGGCGGTGGCGAGGTCCGGGATCCATCGTCGATCGAGCTTGGCGATGTCGGCTTGGAGATCGACCATGCGTTCGAGGTTGGAGAATTGCACGCCTACATCGTCGATTGCGATCCGCACACCAAGCGACCGGAACCCGTTGATGACCTCGGGCCGCACATTCTCCACCGTTTCGGGGATCTCCACGAGAACCGAACGTGCTTTGACGTCATGGGTGAAGATGGCTTCGCCCAGGCGGGCCATGAGCTTCGGATCTTCGATCGATGCGGTTCCAAGATTCAGTGCCACTCGGAAACTTGGCGGAACGATACCCATCCGAGTCCAGGCGCCGAGCGACGCGAGTGCCTTGTTCATCACTCGAGCATCGACCGCGGCGGCGAGCTTGTTGTTGCCCAGGCCGGGAAGGAAGTCGGCGGGGGAGATGAGTGTCCCGTCCAGGTTCCGAATTCGAACCAGAGCCTCAGCTCCGGCCAGGTGAGCGACCTCGTTGTCATCTAGCGAAACCACCGGCTGGAAGAATGCCTCGACTCGGTCGTCCTTCAGCGCCGATTCGATAATCCGGATCGTGTCGGGAGAGATCTTTCGGTTCGCGCTGCGGTTGCGTTTCATCCTGAACATGGCCGCGTCTGCGGCGAGCAGCACGTCGTTTACCGAGTCGCCGGGGCTCGAGGACGCGCCACCGATGCTTACGCCGATCGGATGCTGGCCCGCCCTGGTAGCGATTGGGTCGTTGAACGCTCCGGACAGCGTCTCGGCCAGGACCGATGACTTGGATTCCCCGACGCCTGGGAGCATCACGAGAAATTCGTCACCGCCCCATCGGGCGAGCGACGCGCCTTCAGGGATCAGGGTCTGGAGGCGTTGGGATACGGCCCGCAAAACATCGTCGCCCAGGGTGTGACCGTAGGTGTCGTTGATGGCCTTGAACGCGTCGACATCGATGAACAGTAGTGAGAAGGTTTTGGACTCATCGATCTCGTTGATGATCGATGAGGCGTGTTTCCGGTTCATCAACCCGGTCAGGGCGTCGTGGTTGGCCTGATGGCGAAGCTGCTGCTCGGCCAACTCGCGGGCTTCGATATCGGCCTTGAGGTCGGTGGCGAGTTGATCGATGCCCCGCGCCAACTCGCCGATTTCGTCGCTCGCGATATCGCCGATGAGGTGGTCGTAGTCTCCGCCGGCAACCCGCTCGGCGGCGTCGGCTGTCTTTTCGAGGCGGCGCCCCAACGGTCGCACCTGAATGGCCCAGCCAGTGATCAGAATGATCATCGAGAAGAGGCTTGCGATCTGAATCGCGGTCTTCAGGGTGTCCGCCACCTTGAA
>CALHFG010000064.1 GCA_938029215.1 uncultured Acidimicrobiales bacterium
GATCCAGACCGATTTCCGGTGATCGGCTGGGAACTCGAACCCGGAGACGCGGTGTTCTTCAACATGGTGATCGTGCACGGCTCGGGCGGTGTGTCGGGAGCCAACCGTCGCCGGGTCCTGTCGGTTCGGTTCCTTGGCGACGACATGGTGCACGCCCCTCGAAGCTGGACCACCAGTCCGCCGTTTCCAGATCTCGGTCTTGAACCCGGCGCAGAGATGGATCACCCGCTGTTTCCAATCCTGTGGTCGGCTAGCTGACGATCGCCGTGTCCGGGAGGACGGTTGGTTCCAGCCGGTTTATACCGCCGAGGGTGCAGCAGGTCTGCGATGCTGGTTCGGCCCAGACGCCCATCATGGCCAGTTCTAAACGCGTGGGTAGCGCGAACGCTTCGGCCGCTGCTTGGTTCACCTCATAGCCGATGTCTTCGAGCGAAGCGACGGTGAGCGCGCTGAGCGGATTGGGCCCGTTGTTCAGAAACCCGGTCATCAGCTCGTTGCCAAGAACCGACTCACGCCAATGGCCCTCCCGAGTGCCCGGGCCACCCGTGTTTGCTATCGGTACCGGTGTCGGACCCTCACCAATCAGGGTGCCGAACGCCGCCGATGCTTGCGTGCCGGTGAATACCGGGTTGGCTGAGCCAGAGCCGCGGATGAGTCCGTTGGCGGCCCAGAGCGTCCCGATGCCCAGCACGTGGCCCATCTCATGAACGATGACGTCTACCAACCCATCGTCTTGCTCCAGCTGAGCGATGTCTCCGGTGTCAAACTGCATCACCCCGGTTGCCGGGATCAGCGTTCCTGGACGTAGGAACTCCGGACCGGCCTGTCCGAGAATTCCTGACGGGCCGTCGATTCTGGTGGCGGATGCAGTGATTTCGATTCCGTCGACTATGCGACCATCGTTGAGCCGTACAGCCGGGAGGCGAGACGTGATGACTGTCGACCATTGAGCGGCCGCGACCGAGAAGGCTTCACGCTGCGACGGCGTGAGCCCTCCGCCGAACCGAACGGCTATGAGCGAGTTGCTTGCCGGCGGCGCAGGTTCAGGAGCCGGTCCCGCAGCTTCGACCTCTAGTTCCCACCCCAGCAGTGTGCCACCATCTTGATCTGCCGTGTCAGCGATGAGTAACTGCCAGGTTCCGTTGGCGATTCCGCCGTTGAACGCCGCAAGCCGACCTTCGGGTCGATAGGTCCCGTCGAAGGGAGCCGAGCCGGAACCCACTGGGACCGTGGCGTTGTCGAGGAAGGTTGTGAACGCTAAGTCGTCGCCACTGCCACCGCGATTGGACAACAACAGCACACGGTCGCCAACCGGATTCTCGAGCACAACGACCAGATCACCGGTGTAGGTGTGTTCCACATTGATTCGTACGCCGAGAGCTTCAACCGGGCCACCGAATCCGGTGACCTCGAGCGCTGATCGAACAACGCTGCGTCCTTGCGCACTGATCGTGAATGGGGTGGAAGACTGGAACAGTTGCCGCATACCACCAAACTAAACCCGGCGCGGTGTCCGCCGGGGTCGCCGTCGAGTCTGCGGTGTTAGTCGGCGAAGCAGATGATGGTCTCGGAGTCTGGCTGGCCGGGGATGTGTGTGCGTGCGACTGCGCACCCCTCATCGGGGTTCTCGATGCGCTCCACGCTGCTCGCCGGTCCCAGCTCGGGTTGTGCTGGGGACACAGGGGTTGAGTTCGATGGCTGCGCACCGAAGCCCAACGACACGACCGCGGCGGCGGCGGCCAACGTGAGCTGTAGGCGTCGGCTCCGGAGGAGGCCGGGTTTGTTCGGTGCGTTTTCCATCAGGACCTAGATATCGCCTGACACCTGGTTCTGGTTGAGTTGGCGTGCTCAAACACCCCAATCTTGGGATGCACGTGTTTTAGGAGGCTTTACGAGCGCGGGATGTCACGAGCCCAGCTCGCGATCGCTCGGGCCGCATCGGCCGGTTTCATGCCAGTGGTGTCCAACTCGAACAGAAGCTCAAGATCATGGCCCAGCAATCGTTCTGCACCGAGCTGGTTTCGTTCCGCCACGGCGGGGTCCTGAAGCTTCAACTTCAAAATCCGGTCCTCGGCTGCGATTCGGGCCTTGTTTTCCTCCAGATCACAATTCACATGCACAACACAAAGCGGTGGGCGTTGTCGACCCAGCTCGACGATTCGTTGCCATTCCTGCTGACCCCAGCCATCGGTGCCGGTGAGAACCGTGGTCAATACAACGGGCTGCCCGGCGGGGAGGTCCAGGATGAGTTGGTGAGCAATGGCTTCGATCTGCTCAACCGTCTCGATGAACGCAGGTGACTTGAATTCAGTCAGCGCAATGGCGACGTTGTAGACCGAGTGGATATCGAGAAGTCGGCCTTCCAGCATTTTGGCCAACTCACGACCGATCGTGAGTTTTCCAACGCCCGGGTAGCCGTTCAACACGATGATCATGTGAGCGATCGTGCTCCGCAACCACCGGTACGGCAAGTGATTTCCTCGCTATTCGAGCCGGACGGGTGAGTTCTCGAAGACTCTTGACCTCGTGGTCTCGGCGGTTTCCCACTCGAGCGGCGGGCCGATCGGAGCGTTAGCGGATAATCCAGTCGACGCCGTCGGCGGTGTCGCGGACTTCGATGCCAGCTGCATCGAGGCCATCGCGCAATGCATCGGACACAGCGAACGCCTTCTCTTCACGGGCGACCCGTCGGGCCGTCAGGGCTGCCTCCACAACCGGTCCAAGAACATCGCGCTCGTCTCTCAGGCCGATCTTGGCCACCGTGCCCAAATGGCTGATCATCGAACGGAGTGCGGCCCGCGCTCGGTCTACCTGATCCGATTGCAAGGTGTCGCGGGACCACTCGATGATGGCGGAGTCGAGCCGCAGCATCGCAGCCACGGCCGCATCTGCATCGGCGGTGTCCAGCGCGGTCTCGAATGCCAGTTCGGTTTCGGCTACCACCGACTCCAGCGAGTCCAGAACCGGTTCCGCGTGGTCGGTCACGTTGCCCGGTGACCTGGTCGGAGCGGTGCTTGGAGCGCCCGCGGTGCGGTCGCCGCCGGATCGGATGACGTCGATTGAAATCTTCTCGCCGCTCTGGAATTCGACCGACTCGCCATCGCGTCGAATGGTGAGGGCTCCCTTGCCAATGATTTCGGCGGTGTCGTCGTCGAGGTTCATGATGACACCGGTGTGTTCGTCGATACCGAGCACGAACGCGTCGTCGGGAAGCTCGGGCTCGAGCAAGGCCAGGCGGCGCTCTCCGAGATAGCAGAAGCGGGTGTCGTGGTTTCCGCCCTCGGTATTGTTGTAGTGCGGGATCACCGCGGCGTTGATGCCGGTTTCGGACAACAGGTCGAGGCCATCCAGCCAGAATGGATCGATACCCACCTTGTAGATCTCATACACCGGGACGGTCTTGACCCCGATGGTGAGCGCAGCCGCGGAAGAGAACACGACCGCACCACCGGTCTGCAACTTTTCTCGCAGCAAATCTGGGATCGGCGTGTCCCGCCATTGGGCCAGAGCGAAGGTGGGCGATCCGGGTCCGGCGAAAACCCACTGGGCGCCACGAATACGATTCAGCCCGGCCTCCAAGGCCACTGGATCGCCATCGGTCCGCCCGACGCCGGCTACCTCGACCGGCCGGAAAGCGGACTCTCGGAAGTACTCGACCGTGCGTTCGCTAAGGATCGGGGCGTTCTCTTGAAACCCGAATGGTGTATCGAGCATCACGGCAGGAACCGGCCGACCCGAGACGTGCGAACCGCCGATCATCGCGAAGATTTGGCGGTGATGACCGGTCATGGTTGGCGCGGTTTCGCCCGATCCCATGAGGACAAGTAAGCGGGGGGTTCGGGTGTGGCGGGTGGTGGCCATGGCGTTACATCCTTGGTGGTGTCAGGAGAAGAAGTCGGGACGAGAGACCGCTCGGTGGAGGAGGTCGGCGACCTCGACTGGCTTCTGAGCGTGGACGTCGTGGTGCGCGGGCCGGAACCATTCGGCTCGGGCCGTGGGCAACAAATCGAGCGATCGTTCGACAGGTTCGGTCTTGGGGAAACTGGGACTGCCATCGTCGGCCACGATGATGAGAACCGGCGTAGCTACCGACGGCATCACCTCGAATGGTCGGTGTTCCCAGAGACCTCGCAATACTTTGAGATGTCGTTCGAAGCTGAGCCAGGGGGCGATGGTTCCATCCGGTCGTTGTTCGAAATTGGCCATGGTTCCCGCACGGCCTTCCGGGGGCCAGTCGGCTGCGGTCGACTGAAGCCACGCGTGGATCTGTTCGGTGGGCGTGCCGAGCAACGCCGGTGGTGCCAGCTGCGTTTCTGCGTCGGTCCACTGCGGGAAGACAGACTGTAGATCGATGAAGCCGCCATCGACGCAGCAGATCAACGACGCCACATGATCGTGTCGGTGACCCAGCTCCAGCACCACGTTGCCGCCCCAGCTTTGCCCAGCGACTGCTGGCCGATCGATCGAAAGGTCGGTGCGTAGTTGTTGTAAAAGGAGAGCAAGGTCATCGGCGCAGGTGGCCATGTCGAAGCCGTCGTCGGGCTTGGATGACTGACCATGCCCTCGTTGGTCGACCGTCACGACCGGATGACCCAACCGCACAAGGCGGGCCGCAACGCCGTCCCATAGGCGAGCGTTGGAGGCCAGCCCGTGGGTTAAGACCCAGGGCGTTTGTGTGGCTACCTCGGGAGACCAGATGTGAGTGCTGAGGGTAACCCCGGAGTCCAGTTCGAAGGTGATGTTCTCGGACGAGGTCATCACATCTCTGCTCGGATTCGATCCATCAGCTTGGTCATCGCGACAACATCCTTCATGGGTCGCGGCCATGCTCGTTCACTTCGGATAGCGGCTCCGAACCGTTCGAGCATGGTTTGATACGGATCGTTGTTTGGAATCGGCACCACGTTGACTTCCAACCCTTCGGTTTCGTCATCGGTGTCGGTTGTGCGTTCCCAGCTGAACTCGCAGTTGTGGTCGCCACCGGTGTGAGCGGTGTGGGATGCTCGGATCGACCCTTCCTCGCACGTAATGTCGATCAGTTGTTGCTCGGCTCGCTCGAACGAGCACGTGCCGTAGGCGTTTCGCCCATCGTTCCAGCCCAAGTTGAACGTCACGGTTCGGTCGGTGCTGTCGACGACGTTGAGCTCGATGACTTCCACGGTGTCGGGCTCCGCTCCCCAGAGTTTCACCGCGGGGCCGAGGCAGTAGATGCCGACGTCGTAGAACGCGCCTCCACCCATGCCTGGGTTGAGGCGGTAGTTGGTGCCATCGCCGACATCAAGATCGAAGGTGAACGCCGTATTGACTGTTTGGACCGGTCCGAGGTCGCCGCTGCTGGCGTGCAGCATCATGAACTGCCACCGTTTGTGGAATGGTGTCATCCACGCCTCGGCACAGATAACTCCAGCTGCGTCGCAGATGTCGGCCGCAAGTTGTGCCTCGGCAGCGTTCAGTGCCAAGGGCTTCTCGCACAAAACGTGTTTGCCAGCGGCAGCGCAGCGCTTGATCCATTCGAGGTGGAGATGATTGGGCAGTGGAAGATACACCGCCTCTACGTCGGGGTGTTCGAGCACGTCGTCGTAGGATCCGACCGAGGTCGAAGCCCAGCGAGGATCGAGCTCAC
This sequence comes from uncultured Acidimicrobiales bacterium, assembly GCA_938029215.1. Taxonomy (GTDB): domain Bacteria; phylum Actinomycetota; class Acidimicrobiia; order Acidimicrobiales; family SZUA-35; genus JABDIY01. The sequence goes on from CALHFG010000064.1 coordinate 5,624, forward strand.
CGCTACGTGAAGACGCTGCGACGAGCTCACAACCCTGTGCGCGCGCAAGGGCGGGAAGTACTGCGGCCTCGGCAATAAATGAGCGAGCTCCGATGACTCCGAATCCAACTGGTTTCATAGCTGCAGTCTCGCCGCCTTGGGGGCCTTAACCAAGCTCGATCAGTTCGCCGCCGTTGGCTCCTGATCGGTGGGCAGCTTCCAGAACCGCCACAACGTCACGCGACTGCTCGGGCTGCACGGCTAGCGGCTCGCCCAGAATCAGATGGTCCGCTAGGTTCCGGTGGAAAGCCCAGCCAGGATGAGGTGCCGGGCTCACCGTTGAATGGATGATGCCGTGGTCGCCGTCGTAGGAAGCGAGCAAGAGTTCCACGGGGGCTTCGGCGTGGTGGCTGATGGCGTTCCGATATCCCCGGCCGGGCGTGATGCTTGGTTGGCTGACGGGCTGGTAGTGCCCTTCGAGCGTTCCGGCAGTGCCTTCAATGTGGAACTTTGGCCGCCGGATGGCGCACACGTCGCTTTGGCGGAACGTCGCTTCTTTCCCGTCGGGCCACTGCATCCAGAGCGACAGCTGATCAGCATTGGTGGTGTCGTGCCACACCCGAGTATGGGCGCTGCACAGCACGCGTTTGGGCGCCGAACCGTACTGCTGGATGATCCAGTCGACATGATGGGACCCCCAGTCGTATACGGCGCCGCCCGAGATCGATTCCTCGCTGTGCCACGCTCTACACGGGTGCTCGAATCCCCCAACGAAGGTTTCGATGTTGAACACCTCGCCCAGTCGTTGCTGGGCAATGAGACGTTGGACGGCAAGCCAGTCTTGGTCCCACCGTCGACTCTGATGAACGGTGATCACCCGATCCATTTGCTGAGCGGTTTTGATAAGTAGGTCAGCATCTTCGGCTCGAAGACACATTGGTTTCTCCACCACCACGTGTTTGCCGGCCCGTAGAAGCTGCAACCCCAGCTCGGCATGAAATACCGGTGGTGTGGCGATGATCGCTATGTCTACCGAGGGGTCTGCTGCCAACGATGTGGCGTCGGGATGGGCGTTGAGGGCAGGAAAGTCCTTTTGTGCGGCCACGAGTCGTTCGGGCGCATTGTCCGCAGCAGCGGTCAGGGCAAGCCCCTCGGTCTCGGTGGCGGCCAATCCGTGCAGGTAGCCCATCCCGCCGAACGGGCCGTACCCGACAACTCCGACCCCGAGATCGGACGTGGGTTGGGTGGTGAAGACCTCTTGGGAAAGCCGTTCGAGGTAGGGGCGCAACGTGGTGTGCCGACCCAGCGCAGCGATGTCGGTGACGCCGGTGGTGAGGATTCGACCGCCCCCGACCGAACGAACAAGGATCGTTGGGCGATGCTCGAACCTGACGCTCGTGGTAGCTGCCACGGCAACGGTGCTGTCGTTCACCGACAGCGTTAGGAGCTCCGAGGTAATCGGCACCTCGCCATCGAGACGCACGCGTTCGGGTCGTTCGGCCAACGTGATGAACCATTCGGTTCGGGGCAGAACATCGGTAACCGTGGCACCGGCGAGGGTCGCGTCGGGCCCGGAGTCAGGCGCAGGCACGAAGAGCACGGTGCCACCATCGGCGGTGAACGATTCCAAATCGATTCGTTGCTGATCGGAGATTGGACCACGGACGACGCGGCTGGCGTGGCCGGAATAGTCGTTCTGGGTCTCGTTGTCGTCAGGGTCGGTAAAGGTGAGCATGAGAATGTTCCAGTCTGTCTAGTTTCGTCCGGCTCCGACCAGCTGGTCGACAACTGTCCGCTTCTGGGGGACCTGCGAACCCAGCCCGCGACACTTGGTGACGGGTCCATTTGTTGCGTCTCGTTCCTCGCCGCAACAAACGGACCCGTCACCAAGTGTCGCGGCCTAGCCTGATGGGGTGACTGATCCTGTGAATGTGCTGGTGGCGGTGGCTTGGCCCTACGCCTCGGGCTCCCGCCATATTGGGCATCTGGCCGGTGCGTACCTGCCAGCCGACATCTATGCGCGCCAGCAACGGCTCGCCGGCAATCGAGTGCTCATGGTGTCTGGCTCCGACGTGCATGGGACACCAATTGCCGTGCGTGCTGAGGCTGAGGGTGTAACGCCTCAAGACATCGTTGACCGTTACCACGGCGAGATCGTGCAGCAGTGGGAGCAGCTCGGCATCAGTTGGGATCTGTACACGACCACCGGCACCGAGCATCACGCCAGGGTTACCCAGGAGATGTTTCTCACCCAGCTTGAGAATGGGCATATCGACAAGCGCACCAGCGATCAGTTCTTCGACCCCGAGGTTGAGCGCTTTCTCCCAGACCGTTACATCGAGGGGGAATGTCCCCACTGTGGCTACGGCGATGCCCGTGGCGATCAGTGCGACAACTGCACCCGAACACTCGACCCCACCGACCTGTTGAATCCTCGTTCGAAGCTGAGCGGCGCAACGCCTCAGAAGCGGGAAACGGAACATTTCTTCTATCGCTACAGCGATTTCAACGACAAGCTCCGTGACTACCTGGAAGACAAGTCAGACTGGCGTCCCCACGTGGTCAATTTCGCACGTGGTTGGCTCGAAGACGAGGGCCTGCTCGATCGAGCAATCACCCGCGACATCGATTGGGGTATCGATATTCCCGTCGACGACCTCGGCCCGGGCAAGAAGATCTACGTCTGGTATGACGCCGTTATCGGATACCTGTCCGCCAGCCAGGAATGGGCCGCCAGCGACCGCAACTCCAGCGGCGATGCCGACGCATGGAAAGACTGGTGGGAGAACCCTGACTCTCGCCACGTCTATTTCATTGGCAAGGACAACATCCCATTCCACGCCCTGTTCTGGCCAGCCCAGCTCATGGGGGCGGGAAACCTGCATCTTCCAGACAGCATCCCCGCCAACCAGTACGTCACGTTCAAGGGCGACAAAGTCTCCGCCTCTCGGGCCGTGGGAAACACGATCGCTGAGATGCTTGAGGTGTTCGAACCGGACTCGCTCCGGTTCGCTCTGAGCGCTGCGTTGCCCGAGCAAGCCGATACCGACATCAGCGCAGAAGAAATCGCTCGGCGAATCAACGAGGAGCTTGTGGCGACCTGGGGCAACCTCGTCAACCGAGTGCTCAGTATGGTCAACAAGAACTGCGACGGTCAGGTGCCCGACACACCCGGATCGGCGCCCGAAGATCTTGAACTGCTCGCCTCAATCGATCAATCCTTCATCGAAGCCTCCGCGCAGTTTGAACAGGCCGAATTGAAGGCTGCGCTCCGCACAGCGATGAAGTCGGCCCAGGCGGCAAATGGCTATCTCAACGCTACCGAACCGTGGAAGCTGCAAAAGACTGATCCTGTGCGGGCCTCTGAGGTGTTGCACACCGCGCTGTCGGCGATCAACGGAACCAGGGTGCTGTTTGCGCCGTTCCTGCCGTTCACGTGTGGGCGACTCGATGAAATCCTCGGCGAACCCTCCGGTTGGGCTCGGGACGAGTTGGTGGCTGGGACCCCGATCGACAAGCCAACGCCGATGTTTGCGAAGGTCGAGCTGGCGGCGGAGGAAGAAAATTCCGCCTAAACGAGCCAAAATTACTTTCAAGTAACTATCGTGCCGGTCTGCGCAATCAGACGTCAGCTTGTTGACGCATAAACATCCCCCCAGTATCCAGGCCCAACAGTGAATAGCGAACTCATTTCAAGATTGTGGGAACGAGCACCGATCGGACTCTGTCTGGTCGACTCCGACTTCACCTACCGCTGGGTCAACGACACGATGGCGAGACTCTTGGGGTATGAACCGACCGACATGATTGGGCTGTCGTTTGTGGATGTAACCCATCCCGATGACCTCGAGCTCGACGTCGAACTGTCCTCCCAGGCGTTCAGTGGAGAGATTCCCTACTTTCGGGCACGGAAACGTTATGTCCGGGCCGATGGTTCGATCATGGTGGGCGACCTTCTCGCCACGGTCATGTTCGACGCGGACGGAACCCCCGATGGCGGATTGGCCGTGTTGGTCGATGCCGGCGAATCCGATCCCGTTACTCGCCACATCGAGCACCTGCAGCGGTCGGCGGCGGTAGGGCAGCTCACGGCCGGCTTCGCGCATGACCTTCGAAACAATCTGTGTGTTCTCCGGAGCGTCGAACAAATGCTGCGGGGCAACGTGGACCGCGAGCGAGCCCTCGACCTGCTGGCCGCGACGACCGATAGCACATCGGAGGTTGTCGATTCACTGCTCGACTATGCAACGCCCGGCGAAGGACAACCCACCCTGCACAGTCTTCCGGAGTTGATGGCGGCAAGCCTGCCGATGCTGCGCCTGGTCGTTCCGGCGAGCACCACATTGGTTGTTGGCGATCTGCCTACGGTAGAAGTTGGCATGGATCGGGGCGAGTTTCAGCAAGTGGTGCTGAACCTCGTACTCAATGCCCGCGACGCCATCGTGGGGGACAACGGTCGGATCGAAATCTCGACCGCACCGGTGCCGAACGACGATCGATGTCTCGATGTCGTCGTGACCGACAACGGCAAGGGGATGTCGACCCACGAGATCGACCAGGTTTTCGCCCCGTACTTCACGACCAAGGGTGCCAACGGAACCGGCCTCGGACTGTCGATCAGTCGCGAAATCGTTGGCCGCAACGGCGGTGAGATTCTGGTCGAGTCGACCAGAGATGAAGGGTCGCGATTTGCGGTACGACTACCCATCGCCCAAAACTCTTCAGTCCAGAGCAGAGCGTTCCAGACGGTGGCGGCGCGTCCGGTACCCTCGGTCAGTGTCTGAAATTCGCTGGTTCGATAACCACTGCCATCTCACCACCGGAGCGTCCAAGAAGAACGTGTCGCCGGCCGATGCGGTGGCCGAAGCGGCAGAAGCCGGAGTGACGAGGTTTCTGACCGTCGGCTGCACGGTGGCCGACTCGATCGAGGCAATGGAGATCGCCGCCGGGTTCCCGAACGTGTGGGCGACCGCCGGTGTGCACCCCCACGACGCCAAGGACGGCATCGACGGACTGCGTGAGCTTTTCGATGCGGCCGATTCTCCCGTAGCGGTGGGCGAGTGTGGCCTCGATTACCACTACAGCCACTCTGAACACGATGTTCAGGCTGAGGTGTTCGCGCAGCAGATCCAGCTTGCTCATGAGCTCGACCTCGCCCTGGTGATTCACAGTCGTTCGGCATGGGACGACACCTTTGCCATCCTCGATGAGCAGGGGGTTCCCGAACGCACGGTGTTTCACTGCTTCACCGGAGGTCCAGACGAGGCTCGAAAGGCGCTCGATCGTGGCTGCTATCTCAGTTTCAGCGGCATCGTCACGTTCCCGTCGGCGCCCGAGCTCCGAGAGGCAGCGCAGTTGTGCCCTGCAGACAAGCTGTTGGTCGAAACCGACAGCCCGTACCTGGCGCCGGTTCCACACCGAGGCAAGAGCAACAAGCCGGCCTGGGTGTCCGTGGTCGGCGAGGCCGTCGCCGACGTGCGTGGCCAGTCGGCTGCCGATATCGCCGCACGTACCTGGGCGAACGGCGAGGCGCTCTACCGGCTGTAACCTCTGGCGGCTGAAATAGCTTGGGAGCCAGCGACTCTAAAGCTCGACGACCATCTTGCCGGTGTTCGCTCCGTCGAGCAGGCCGATGAACGCCTCGGCTGCGCTGTCGATTCCCTGCATCACGGTTTCCTGGGCCGTGATCGTTCCATCGGCGAGCCAGCCGCCAACCTCCCGAACGAAGTCGCCGCGCATGTGGGCATGATCACTAACGATAAACCCACGAAGGTTGAGCCGCTTGCCGATGGCGAGTGTCAGGTTGTTTGGGCCCGGAGCGGGTTCGGTGTTGTTGTACATCGAGATCGCGCCGCACAGCGCCACCCGGCCGTGAGGCTTGAGCGCATGGATGGCGGCCTGGAGATGATCACCGCCCACGTTGTCGAAGTAGACGTCGATGCCATCGGGCGCTGCTGACCCGAGCTGCTTGCCCACCGACCCGTTCTTGTAGTTGAACGCTGCGTCGAACCCCAGTTCTTCTGTCAGCCACGCCACCTTTGCGTCCGTGCCTGCGGAGCCGACGACGAGAGACGCTCCCTTCTTCTTGGCAAGCTGGCCCACCAGTGAACCGACCGCGCCGGCAGCACCGGAAACGAAGACGGCGTCGCCCTCTTGAAAAGACGCAACCTCGACAAGGCCGGCGTACGCGGTCATGCCGGGCATCCCGAGTACACCGAGGTTGGCCGATAGCGAGACGCCTTCGACCTGGGCCGCCGGTTGAGCGTGGGCTGCGGGTAGGACTGCGATCTCCCGCCATCCCAGGCCATGGACCACGTGATCGCCGACGGCAATGTCGGGCGAGTTCGACTCGATTACCTCGCCGACAGCTCCTCCGTCCAGCGGTTGACCGATCTGAAACGGCGGGATGTAGGACCGCACGTCGTTCATGCGGCCACGCATATAGGGATCGACGGACATGAAGCGGTTGGCCACAACAATGTCGCCCTCCCCTGGAGCAGAAACTTCTGCCTCAACGACAGCGAAATTCTCTCGAACCGGAGCCCCGTTCGGGCGGGAGGCGAGATTGACTTGGCGAGAGGTACGGGTCATCGCCCGACCCTACCCAGTGCAGCGGCCCCCTGAGTTCCTCATGTGCAAGGCGTTTCTCATGTGCAAGGCGTGCCTTATGTGCAAGGCGTGGGATTGCTCCTCGTTCCGTCCGCGGCGACCATCACCACCCGATAGGCGTAGCTGGCCTGGCGTTCGATGCGAGTGTCGTTGAGTGATGTGCCCCCGGTGCGGGCCCGCCACCCGAACGCTCCACCATTCTTTGAGCGGAACACGATTGCGTCGTTGGCCGGAGCTCCGGCGGCGCGAGTCCAGTTGACCTGGTTGGCGGTCGTCCCTGTCTGAAGCGTACAACTGGCCGCGGGGATGACTTCACCGGGATCGACGCCGATCGGGGCTGGCACGCAGGTAACGGGTGACTGGACGGTTCCGTTGTTGGCGACGGCTTCGATCAGGAAGGTGTATGCCCGTCCCGGAGTGATCAGGTCGTCAACGTAGCTAGCCGAGGCCCCACCTCCCGGTGACACGCGAGCTCTCCAGTAGTTGGGGCTGCCGTCGACCGATCGGCGAACGATGTATCGAAGCGTGCCCGGCGCTTCGTTCCACTCCAGCCGTATTGTCCCGTTGGCTTGGGTGCGGGCCTCACATGAAGTCACCGACCCATTGGGTGGTCGGGTGTCCGGATCGCAAATTCGAACGACATCACGGGTCGGTGTGAACCGGCCATCGGGCAATCGGGTCGACGTGTACCCGCCCGCCATCCACATACAGCTGTCGGTCGGACTGACGAACAATCCGAAACCGCCGGCGTCGCCACGCAAATCGGGTTTGAAGGTCGGGATGACCAATCCAGTGTTGACGTCGAAGGCGGCGGTTGAACGAATTGATTCCCGGGTGCCGGTTGGGTTCACGTGATCGATCCGTTTGTCGTCGGTGTACAGATCGAACCAGCAATGACAACTGGCGTAGATCCGGTCGCCGTCTCGGTAGATCTCCTGCCAGTCGCCGCCGAACCAGTCACGACCGCCGCAGTCGTTGAGGTTCGGATTGCATGCGCTGTAGTGCTGCCACACCAAATCGCCCGACTGCTCGTCGATGACGTACAGGGCATGCTCAACCCCGCCAACCCAGATGTGGCCCTGCTCGGTGACTTCCACGTCAAACATGTAGGAGCAGTAGGCCCGACTACTCGTGCAGCCATTGAAAGGAACGATGCTTCGGCCACGAACGACGTTTCCGTTGTCGTCGATTTCGGCGAATCCTCGAGTGCCCGATTCTCCGTTAACCGTCTGGAAGTAGCCGGCGAGATACACCGAATTTCGGTTGGGGGACCGGTCGATACCCCAACCCTGTCCGCCGGCCAGGTCGGGGGTCCAACTGCGGTCGATGGTTCCCGAGATCGGGTCGAACCGAATGACGCCCGACACCGTCGCTGGGGAGGCGCCATCATTGGCTCGACTGAACTCGCCGATGGCGTAGGCCCTCCCGTCTTCTTCGATCTTGATGTCGCGTACGGTGGTATTGCCGCCAAAGACCCGAGTCTGGAAGCCGGGCCATAGGTCGCCAGTGGTTGGATCGATCTTGGCCAAGCCGCCGAGTGTCCGACCGTTCCAGGTGCGAAGCTCGCCGCCCACCAATAGGCCGCCATCGGCGGTTGGTTCGAGGGCAAAGACCGGTCCGCCGACCGCAGGTCTGAACGACGGTTTCCACTCGCCGGTGTCTGACTCGAAGGCCGCGAGATAAGGCTGGCGCTCCGTGCGAACTCCGTTGGTCACATCCAAATAGTTGCCGCCGATGAACACGGTCGACCCGACCTGATCGATCTCCCACGCCAGTGCGGCCCACTCTTGAATCGTGTTGGAATTGCCCTTTGTCTCGACCCCCCAACTTGTCTGCGGAGTGCTTTCGTACTCTGCCGAAGCGGGTTGGGTAAAGGCCAAAGCACTCAACACAAGGAGTGCCGCTGTTAACAGTCGAAAGGTCCTCATGTTTTGAACGTAATTGCTAGTGCAATCGGGGCCGAGGATGGTCTGCACATTTGCGGGACTTAGCGGTGCGATACCCTCCAAGCCTTGCCTGAACTCGCCGATATCAAGCGGTTGACTCGGCCCATGGTCGGTGAACTCATCGAACGCCACGGCCTGGAACCCAGCCGCGCCCTGGGGCAGAACTTCCTGTGCGAACCGGGCATGGTCGACAAAATCGTACGTCTGTCCGGTGTCACCGTGGGAGACAACGTCATCGAGATCGGACCGGGACTGGGGAGTCTGACGCTGGGGCTCGCTGATGCTGGCGCCAACGTCGTCGCCATCGAGGCTGATCGCTACTTGATTCCTGGGCTTCACGAAGTGTTAGAGATAGCGCAGCTTTCCGATCGTGTGCGGGTGCACCACGCTGATGCGCTCGAGGTCGATTGGTCCGAGCTCGTCGGCGATCGATCGTGGAAGGTAATCGCAAACCTGCCGTACAACGTTTCGACGCCGCTTATTCTCGATCTCTTGCGCGATCAACCGAGCCTGACCGATTGGCTCGTGATGGTCCAACAGGAAGCAGGCGAACGGCTGGCCGCCGATAGTGGCAATCGCACCTATGGAATACCGTCCGTTCTTCTGAGCTATTGGGCGACCGCTCGGGTCGTCGATACGGTGTCGAACTCGGTGTTCTTGCCACGACCCCGGGTGTCATCGGCGCTTCTCAAAGTCACCAGACACGACGAGCTTCCGATCGATGCCCCTTTTGATCGGTACGCCCAGTTGGTGCGAGCCGGCTTCGGGAAACGTCGCAAGATGCTGCGGCAGAGTTTGAGCGGTCTTCTCACCTCTGAACAGATGGAGAGTGTGGGCGTCGCTCCAACCGATCGCGCCGAAGCGCTCAACCCTGCTCAGTGGGGCGCCTTGGCGTCGATAGCCTAGGTCGCGTGGCTCCGGTCTTTCTCACTGCTCCCGCGAAACTGACGCTCGATCTGCGGATCACCGAAGTGCTGGACAACGGCTATCACCTCATCGATGCCGAAATGGTCACTGTCGACCTTCATGACACGTTGTGGCTGGACCCCTCGGGGTCCGGACTCACGATGGTCGGCGCCGGGGCCGACGTGCCGCTGAGCGACGACAACCTCGTAGCGCAGGCGCTGCGCCTCACCGGCCGAAGCGCCGAGGTTCGCCTTACCAAACGCATTCCGAGTCAGGCAGGTCTGGGTGGTGGATCGGCCGACGCAGGTGCGGTTCTGCGGTGGGCTGGTTTCACCGATCTCGAGGCGGCCGCTGCGATCGGTGCCGATATCGCGTTCTGTACCGTCGGAGGTCGAGCTCGCGTCACCGGTATCGGCGAGCGGGTGGAGCCCCTGCCGTTCGTGGCCCGAGATCTGACGCTGCTTACGCCACCGGTGGGTTGTCCCACTCCCGTCGTCTACCAGCAGTGGGACAAAATGGACGGGCCGACCGGCGACAATGGCAATGACCTTGAGCCGGCTGCCATCGCAGCCATCCCAGAGTTGATTCCCTACCGAGACCGTCTGGGTGACGCGTCCGGACAGACCCCCCGCCTAGCCGGAAGCGGCAGCACCTGGTTTGTGGAAGGGCACATTCCCGGGAAAGACCACGTTTTGGTGAAGACCGTGCCAGCCGGCTGGTCCGCGTACTAAGACTCGCTCTAGCAACCGAGCCCGAGCCACACCGTGATGGGCCGGTCGGTTCCGCCCACGGTCACTGCTCCGTTCTCATTCATCTCCACCGAACCGCCACCGTCGAACTTCATTACGTCGGTGTAACCGTCGCCTTGCAGATACTGCACCAGCTCGAGTGCGGTCATGTCCAAGGTGGCTCCAAAGGTCAACGTGGACGGCGGCTTGAACGCCACGAACGGGTGGCGCCGCGTGTTGAACGTGTAACTGTGCGACATGTCGGCGGTGAGGTTGCCGTCGGTCAACAGCGTGATTCCGCCCACCGCCCAGTCCCAATCGGCGTTCTGGTCACCCCAGAGTTCGGCCGACCAGAAATTGGAGTGCATCTGGAGGCGAGATCCATTGCGCCACGCCATATTCGACACGACGTTGAGGTTGGCCCGGCCGGTGAAGTTCCACGAGAACTCATCGAGGTCGGCGCCAGCGCCGCGTCGTTCACCGAAGATTCCTCGATCGTTGTCGTCAAAGGTGCCCGGCACTGTCTGGCCGTCGATAACGGCGAGTCCGTATGTGGCGGTGCGATCGTTGGTGAGCCAGTTGGCATTGATCGATGCCACATCACATCGAGTCGAGCCGGCACTGATCGGTGTCTGCCAGAAGTCGACGTCGATCGCGCGACCGCCGGGAATGTCGCGGGCTACCAGGCTGGTCGCCGACCTTTCGGGGCTCTGCCACGTTGGCGTCAGCACCTGGACGAGGTCTCGCAGTGGGTCGAGCGATGCGTTCGGTTGATCGTCGGCGGGGAGGCGCGGAACGATCACCGCCTCGCTGCCGTCGGAAATGATCAGCCGGGGGCCGTTGATCAGCCAATCGCCGGGAGCGAAGTTTCGGCCGACGAGCTCCACCAGGTCGATGCCTTCGAGGGCGCCGAGTAGCGAGAACAGGTCCGAGTTGGACGCGGGGGAGAGGGTTTGGGTTTCACCGGTGTCGTAGTCGCGTCGAATCCGCTGGCCGTTGTTTCCTAGCTCTGTCTCACCGCAGCTCTGGTCGCATGTTGCGATGTCGTCGACCAGCAAGATTCGGAGGGCTGTTGATCGCTCAAAGACAAGCTCCTCCTTGGTCTCGGTGACGCCTTCGGGCAGCCGGTGTTGGGGCGCAGGAGTCGTTGTGGTCGTCGTTGACTCCGCGGACGGCTCGGTCGTCGTGGGCGCAGTCGTCGATGTGGTGGTTGGAGTCGTTGTGGTCGTCGTTGTGGGAACCGTGGTCGTTGTCGTAGAAGTAGAGGTGACCGAGGTGGCCGGCGGGGCGGTGGTGGTTGTGGGCTCGTCCGAGGCCAAGGTGGGTAGCACCGAACACGAGGCTGTGACGATACAGATTCCGATCAGTGAGATCTGGAGCGCGCCCGCATGCGCGCTTTTCCGAGGAATCCCCATGCTCAAGTATCGGCGCCGGGGTCAATATGTTGACCGCGGTAGGTGAGCTAGCTCTCCCCTTGAATCATCCGCTCGGCATATTCAGCTGCCGAGATCGCCCCGCCCGCCGACTTGACCTTTGCGACGGTTTCAGGTGGCAGGGCGGACTGCAAACCATCGATCCGCTTCCACAGGGGGAGCGGCTGGGTGCCGTTGTCGGCTGGCACGTGATGCGACGTCTCGATTCGCTGATGTTTGTGGATGTAGCGAGCACAATTTCGAAACGCCTTGGTCACCTCGACCCGTACGATCAATTTGGCCCCCGGGTACCGACTGAACAGGGGATCCTCATCGGAGGTGGTGGCGAGACCCTGTACCCGGACTCGTCGGGGCGTCTCGAAGTCTATGAACAACAGACCGACCTTGCCGGTGTCCAACAGGTTGCCTTCGCTGAGATGCATCCCGTTTCCGTCGTAGGTGGGGAAGGCGAGGGTCGACGGGCTAAGGACCGACACGATCCCGATGCCCCCGCCCTTGTAGGACACCGTTGGCATCCCGGCGTCGTCGACTGTGGACAGGTAGAAGAAGTCGCGGCTCTCGATGAACTCCACATGCGTGTCGTCGAGTTCATTCTTGATGATCGTTTGTTCGAGACGATCTGCTAGCGGTCGGTCGTCGAACCGATCTTGTAGCTCTCGCTGACTTTCGGTGTAGAAGCCCATGTCAGTTCCGGAAGTCGACGAACTCTTCGAGCGGGGCTCGTTCGGTTCGAAGTTCGTTCACCACGGCCTCGGTGTCCTCATAACCCAGGGCCATTCCAACCGCCACCCTCTGATCGGCGGGAAGTTCGAGGTGGGTGTGAATGACCTTTTCGAATTCCTGCCATGCCGCTTGTGGGCAGGTGCTGAGACCGTGAGAGCGGGCCAGGGTCATCACGTTCGCCATGTAGAGCCCCAGGTCCATCCAGCCGCCGTTACGCATGGTCTCGTGCAGGCTGAAGATCAAACCGACCGGCGCTCCAAAGAACTCGAAATTCTTGCGGGCCTGGGCGGCCATCTTGTCGTATTCGCCTCGCTCGATGCCGAGCAGGCCGTACATATCCCAGCCGATCTTGCGGCGCCGGGCGAGGTAGGGCTCAACAAATTCGCTGGGGTAGTACATCTGGTCGGGTTCGTTGTCTCCGTTGTCGAAGGCTGCTTGCACGGCGTCGACGAGATCGTCCTTGGACTGGCCCTGGACCACGGTGATATGCCACGGCTGAATATTGGTACCCGAAGGCGCACGGGCGGCATCTTGGAGAATGGTGCGGAGCACGTCGTCGGGCACCGGCTCGCCGGTAAAGGCCCGAATGGAACGACGACTGGTGACGGCCTCGGTGGCATCCATAGACATGCCCCGAACCTACTCGGCCACCCTGGGGTGGCTCCAAAGTGGGTGAGCCAAGCCCTTTGGTGGCCTACCAGTTGAACGAGCTCCCGGGGCTGGACTCGAACCAGCAGCGCTTGGCTTCAAAGCGTGTGGTGGCCTACCAGTTGAACGAGCTCCCGGGGCTGGACTCGAACCAGCAACGCCTGGCTTCAAAGGCCAGTGTTCTACCAATTGAACTACCCGGGACCGTGGGCACTGCAGGTTAGCTGGGGTGCCGTTGGTGAATTGCCTAGGTTACCAATGTTTTCTCTTGGCTTGGGGAGCGTTTCTGCACAGATCTGGCGTTAGTCTGGCGGGCCTTATGGGTTCGTTGATTAAGAAGCGTCGGAAGCGTATGCGCAAGAAGAAGCACCGCAAGTTGCTGAAGCGCACGCGTATCCAGCGTCGGAACAAGTAGACCAGCGTCGCCCCCGGTGTGTGGGGCGATGACGGCTCGGTCGACCGGGACTGCTTTGGCGGTGCCGGTCGCTTTGCGTTTTGCGCTCACGACGGGTCGATCAGCTCACCTCGACGGGTAGTCCTGCCGTGCCTCGGGGTCTGCCCTTTGAGCTTTGTGCCCACTAGTGTGGAGGGATGGCGATGGGAGACGTATCCGCTCTAGTGATTGCGACCGCTTCGGGCGCGCCCTTGGTGTCTGAACGACCCAAGCCGATCCATTTGCTGTGCGGTCGACCGATGCTTTCATGGGTTTTGAGCGCGATCTCCGACGCCGGCGTCGGTGAAGCCGTCATCGTCACCGGATCCGATGGCGACTGGATCTCCAAACGAATCATGGATACCCCTCCGAGAGGGCTAACCGCCCGCTTCTTGGAGCAACCTCGTCAACGAGGTAACGCCGAGGCAGCCCTTATTGGGATGAGTGGCTTTGATGAATTCGACGATGAAGGCGACGTGCTCATCGTTCCGGCCGACATGCCGCTGCTTACCGGTGACGTTCTGTCTACGTTGCTCGAGGAACATCGCACGAGCGGTGCGGCGTGCACGATCGCCACCTACCACACCATCGAAACGGCCGGCGTCCGCAAAGTGGTCCATGATCGTCATGGCCGCCCCGTCGGGATCGCGGTCTCCTCTCTGCAAGAACAGGGCGACGCGATCGAAGCGGCAGTTGGCGTCTACGTGATTCGTCGCGGCCTTCTTTCACCGGCCATCCGGCGCACGCTGCCCGACCCCGGTAGCGGTCACCATCTGTTGCGCGACGTGCCCGGAGTCCTGGCCGACAGCGGCCACGCGCTGGCCACGTGTGCCTTCGCTCCGGACTCGTTCGAAGAAGTGGACAACCGCCTGCACCTGGCCGAGGCCGAGGCAGCATTGCGCGATCGAACCAATCGTCATTGGATGGAACGTGGCGTCACGATGATCGACCCCAGCCGCACCAGAGTGGACGCCACCGTCGAGCTCGCTCCCGACGTCACCCTGTATCCGGGGGTTTCCCTCAGCGGAAACACTGTGATCGCCGAAGGATGCGACATCGGCCCCGACACCAATCTGGATCACTGCACGGTTGGTTCCCGCAGTGTTGTTCGCTCCACCACCGGCCAGCTGGCCACCATTGGAGAGCAGTGCACGGTCGGTCCGTACGCCGCGTTAAGCCCCGGTGCAGAAGTTCCTGACAGAACTGTCACCGGACCCTTCTATGCTGCAGAGGCCTAACACGCCAAAGAAGTAGTAGGCGGCACGTCCAGAACCGGGGAGACACCATGGAAGCCGTAACGAAGAAGAAGCTGCACTTGTTCAGTGGACGCCACAACGTGGAGCTTGCCGATGAAGTCGCTGGCTACCTCAACGTGGAAGTCACCGAAGCTCATCCGAGCCAGTTCGCCAACGGCGAAACGCACGTGCGCTTTGCAGAATCGATTCGCGGTTCAGATGTCTTCATCATTCAAAGCCACGGCTCGGTCGAAGATCGTTCCTTGAACGACGCCGTCATGGAACATCTCATCATGGTCGACGCCGCCCGGCGAGCCTCGGCCAAGCGCATCACCGCCGTTCTGCCCTGTTACGGCTACGCCCGTCAGGACCGCAAGAGCGAAGGTCGGGAACCGATCACCGCCCGGCTCATTGCAGATCTCTTCAAGGCTGCGGGCGCCTCCCGACTGGTGTCGGTCGATCTCCATAGCGGTCAGATCCAGGGATTCTTCAACGGACCCGTCGACCACCTCACCGCGATGCCGGTGCTCATCAACCACCTCAAGCAATACGGCGAAGACCTCGTAGTTGTTTCGCCCGACGCCGGCCGGGTGAAAGTGGCCGAACGCTACTCACAGAAGCTTTCCGCCGACCTCGCCATCGTCCACAAGCGCCGCCTGAAAGGCAAAAAGAACCAGGTCGAGGCGAAGGACATCGTTGGTGAAGTCGAAGGTCGCCGTTGCGTACTGATCGACGACATGATCGACACCGCAGGCACCATTTGCTCCGCAGCAGAACTCTTGATGGACCGCGGTGCCGCGTCAGTAATCGCAGCGGCAACCCACGGCGTGTTCAGCGGTCCAGCCATCGACCGCCTCAAGAACAGCGTTCTCGATGCAGTCATCGTCACCAACACCCTGCCGCTGCCCCCCGAAAAGCAGTTCGACAAGCTCGAAGTGCTCTCAGTCGCACCCCTCATCGCCGACGCCATCCGGGCCGTCTTCGAAGACTCATCCGTGAGCGAACTCTTCGGCGGACAAAACCAGCAATAACTTTTCGCCTTTCGCTCGCCTGCGGGCGGATGTGCAGGGCGAAAACCTGTCACAGACTCGTTCTTTAGGTTGGTGCCACATCCTTCCGATAGGAAGGACATGGTTGAGAACCTCGCGGTTTATCTAAAGAATGACAAGGTCGAGTGGAAGGCCGCTCTCCCTGACTCCACGACCAACGGCGGGTTCATGAAGAAGGCCACCCAGGTCGACTGGCCAACCGAGGATGGTGCGGTCAAGATCACCCTCATGCAAGGTGTTGAGCTGAAGTCTCACCTGCAAGGCCTGGCCGGGTTCGTGCAAAAGAACACCGACGACATCGATCTCCAGCAAGAGGCCCTTGCGTTCGTCGACGGCGTGCATCTCTGCATGGGCGTACAGTTCGCTCAATCCGTCGACGAGAACGGCCCAACCATTCAGCGTCTGAAGAACGTGGCCGCGGTCCACGGCGGGGCGATCTTCGTGCACGACAGCCTTCTGAAAGATGGCCGCTACATCGCCGGTGAACTGGCTGGCACAGAGCCTGACACCCAGGCTGAGCCCGCACCCGCAGCGACAGTCCCAGGCGAGACCGAACCGCAAGGCGAACCCGACGTACAGCCCGAAACTGCATCCGAACACGAAAACGTCGCGGTGCCTCAGCCGACGCCCGCACCCACCGAGGCTCCGGAAGTTGCCGCGGCACCCGTAGCCGCGCCCGCGGCCGCTGCAGCGGCCGTCGCGACGGTGCAGCTGGACCCCGCGGAGATGCAGTTCGCCAACGAGAACCCGCCGCTGGTTCGAACCGATCGACGCGCCCGCACCCTGGCCCATCTGGCCTCTCGAGGGTTTACCGCAGCTGAGACCCTGCCCATTGGCGAGGTCGAGAAGCCACTGCGACCGGCGACCGAGATAGCGGCCCGCCTCGGAGCTGCGGCCATCGCCTATCTGTGGTGTGTTGCACCGCGCGACTTTGTGTCCGACGAAGAGCTTCAAACCGCGGCGAGATCACACGACGTCGCTCCCGGTCATACGGCTAAAACCGGTGCAATTCTGTCCACCGAACGAGTCGCCGCGCAACAGCAGTTCGGCGGCACCATCGGATGGTCGCTCGAAAACATGTGGGCCCTGGCGTGGGTGTTGGGCTTTGATCACGAGATTCAGATCGATAGCGGCATGATCGATGATGCAGCATCGGTGGCCCTCCGCAACTGGATGCCAATTCACGGACGCACCATGACGTCGATCCTGGCCGCAGCCAATCCTCGCACTGCCGATGAGGTCGCCGATCGAGAAGACATCTTCTACTGCGCCCACAACGCGGTGCGGTCGGCCCAGACCGGCCACAACTTCACCGTGCCCGAAGGGTTTGATCCCGTCGCCCACGGCGGAACCGTACATGAGCGTCGTCATGGCCTGACCTGGTGTTTGTCACCAGGAATTCAGTGGGATGCGACCGACCTCAGCACCTAGGTTCGACACCGACGGTTGATGCCTAAGGTTTCCTCGAATTCATCGATGGAGGTTCATCGAGGAGAGGGGGAAGCCGGGGTGGATTCCGCTAACCTGTTAAGTCGCCCTCAAGGTGGGCAGACATGAGCAGTTCCCGAGCCACACGCGCTCGGCTTCGGAGGTAGATCCAAATGGAGCAGACGGTCGTAAAGGCCCTAACCACACGCACGCTGGGGTCATCCTCCAGTCGTCGCCTCCGTCGCGAAGGGAACCTTCCCGGCGTTCTGTACGGCATGGACAAAGCTCCGGTGCCCGTCCACGTGGTGTACACCGAGCTGCGAGAAGCGCTGAAGACCGAAGCCGGTTTGAACACGGTGTTCCACCTCAGCGTCGACGGCGAAGACGACCTCGTCATCGTCAAGGACATTCAGCGACACCCCATCCGTCGCACCCCGATCCACGTTGACTTCCTCCGGATCGACGCCAACCAAAAGATCAGCCTCGACGTGCCGATCATTATGGTGGGCGAAGCCGAAGAGGCCACCAATGCCGGCCTGCTCGTCGATCAGATCTTGTTCGCCCTCACGGTCGAATGTTCCCCAACCAACATTCCCGATTCGCTCGAGGCCGACATCTCCATCCTTACCGGCGATCGCAACATCGTTGTCTCCGACATCGTTCTGCCCACAGGGGTTGAAACTTCAGTCGATGGAGACGATCCCGTTGTGTCCACCGTTGTGCCACGCGCCGTGGTCGACGAAGAGGCCGTTGCAGACGACGAAGACGCCGAAGACGGTGCTGAAGGCGAAGAAGCCGAAGGTTCCGAAGACGGTGGCGAAGAGGAAGAGGAGTAGCCCGGACCGGTGGTACGACTCGGCCGATCAGACGCAGCAGCCGAACGGCGGGGAACCCCTGCCGATCTGCTTGTCGTCGGCCTTGGTAACCCCGGTGACGAGTTCGACGGCACCCGCCACAACGTGGGTGCCGAAGCGGTGGCCCGTGTCGCGGCCCGCTACGGCGAGAAGCTCAAGAAAAGCAAAGAGCGAGCGCTGGTGTCGGAGATCCGCATCGGTCAGCAGCGCATCGTGCTGGCGTTCCCGCAGACGTTCATGAACAACTCGGGCGAGTCGGTTCGGTTGCTTCGCAAGCGCTACGGCATCACCGAGGGCGAACAGCTGTTGGTTGTGCACGACGAACTGGATCTACCCGTTGGTCGTCTGAAGCTCAAGCAGGGTGGCGGTCTCGCCGGCCACAACGGTCTTCGATCGGTGTCCAGCCACGTCGGCAGCGGGCACTTCATGCGTCTGCGCATTGGAATCGGTAAGCCGCCGCTCAGCCAGGTCGCCCGCGACTACGTGCTCAAACGCCCCGGCAAGACCGAACGAACCGTTCTCGACACGGCTATCTCCGACGCCTCCGAAGCGATCGAGCTGATCGTGCGTGACGGCATGGACGCAACGATGAATGCGGTCAATCGACGCGTCGAGGAGCCTCGTCCTGACGGTCGATAGCCACCCTTTCGGGGCGTTAATCGAGAGGTTCTCCCGCATACCGGCCATGGACCGGATCATTGGCCGCTCCACTAACGTGCTCGCGGTTTCAGAACCTGGGTGGGTTCCCTCGATTGCGGCGCTGGCCAAGGGGTCTGAGCGCCGGCCGCTCCTGGTTGCAGTGCCCACCAGCACCGAGGCCGAACGTATCCATCGCGACTTGGGCGTGTTCATGGGATTCAACGAGGTGGTCTCGTTCCCCGCGTGGGAGACCTTGCCGTTCGAGCGCATCAGCCCCAGCACCGAAACGATGGGTCGTCGGCTCGAGACGCTGTGGCGACTTTCCGATCCCGACACCGCGCCAGCGGTCGTGGTGGCGCCGGTTCGTGCGTTGATTCAGCGACTGGGACCAGAAGGTGTCGACTCGGAACCGATCATCGTCGGCCGAGGCGACATGGTGGACCCCACCGATCTCATGAAACGGCTCGTCGCTATGGGATATCGACGTGAGCCCCAAGTTGAGCATCGAGGTGAAGTCGCAATCCGAGGCTCGATCGTGGACGTCTTCCCCTCGACCGCCGACACCGGCATCCGAATCGATCTATGGGGCGACGAGGTCGATCGTCTCACAACGTTCTCGATCGCCACCCAGCGCAGCGACGTGGACATTAACGAGGTAGAGATTCACGGCTGTCGCGAACTGTTGGTCAGCGATCGTGTGCGGGAGCGGGCCGAGGAACTGATGGCGTCGGAGCCATGGGGACGTGAGCAATGGCAGCGGCTGGCCGACGGTGAATTGTTCGATGGGATGGAGTCGTGGATGCCATGGCTCACCGACAGCGCCCGAGTTCTACCCGACCTCCTGGGATCGGACTCGATGGTTGTTCTGATCGAGCCAAAACGCATGAAAGATCGGGCCGCGGACCTCATGGCCGAAGAGATCGATCTGGCGTCCAGCCTGGCGCGAACCTGGGGCGCGGTCGACGCCGAGGTTGCAACGCCAAGCGATGCCTTCCCGCATTTGCATGTTGAATTCGAGCGGGTTCTGGCTAACACATCGGCTCCGATCGTGTCGCTCATGCCGATCCCCGATAGCCCCGACGTTGCCACCATCGAAGCCGGCGGTTGGGATGCTGCCGGTGAACAAATGGCCGACCGGATCACCAACCTGGCCCTCGGCGGAAGCACCATCGTGGTGTGTGCCGAGGGTGCCGGCACCGTTGGGCGACTGAGCGATCGACTCACCTCTCTCGGCGTCACTCCAACCGTCCACGCCGAGGAACTACCCGACGCCTTTGCGCCGGGAGTTCACCTCATCATCGAGCACCTCGAACGAGGCTTTGTTCTCCCCGACGCGAAGATGGCGTTCCTTTCTGAAGCAGAACTCACCGGTCGGCGACGTTCGCATCGCAAAGTGCGGGCTCGGTCAAAGCGTCAGAGCGATGGGTTTTTCGAAGGGCTCAACCCCGGCGACTATGTGGTCCACCATCACCATGGCGTTGGTCGGTTTGCCGGTCTGGTCAAACGGTCCATCGGCGGTCATAGCCGTGACTACCTGTTGCTGGACTATCGGGGCGACGACAAGCTGTACGTTCCGTCCGATCAGATGGATCTGGTTCGCCCCTATAGCGGAGGCGATTCGCCGTCGTTGCATCGCCTGGGTGGGTCCGATTTCGCCAAAGCGAAATCGAAGGTGCGGTCAGAGGTCAACGAGATAGCCCAAGAGCTGGTGGTGCTGTATCAGCAACGGATCTCTACTCCTGGACTCGCGTTCGAGCCGGACACACCGTGGCAAGCCGAGGTCGAAGGGTCGTTCCCCTATGAGCTGACCCCCGATCAGGCGACCACGGTCGACGCCGTCAAGGAAGACATGGAGACCACGACCCCCATGGACCGGCTCGTCGTGGGCGACGTAGGGTTTGGCAAAACCGAGATCGCCGTCCGGGCCGCCTTTAAGGCCATTCAAAGCGGCAAACAGGTGGCGGTGCTCGTGCCCACCACACTGCTCGCGTCACAGCACTTCCAGACCTTCGCCGATCGTTATTCGCCCTATCCCATTCGGGTAGAGGTGTTGTCTCGTTTCCTCACCACCAAACAGGCTCGCGAGGTTGCCACTGCGGTCCGCGACGGCCAGGTCGACATCTTGATCGGAACCCACCGGATTCTGTCCGATGACGTAACGTTTCCTCGACTCGGTCTGCTGATCGTCGACGAAGAGCAGCGTTTCGGTGTGAAACACAAGGAGGCGATCAAGACCCTCGCCACCAACATCGATGTGCTCACACTCTCCGCAACGCCGATTCCACGAACGTTGGAGATGAGCCTCACCGGAATCCGCGACCTGTCTGTGCTGAATACGCCGCCGGCTGATCGTCAACCGATTCTCACCTACGTCGGCGAATATGACGAGCGTGCGGTCGCCGAGGCCATCCGCCGCGAGCTGTTGCGGGAAGGCCAGGTCTTCTTTGTTCACAACCGAGTCCAGAGCATTGAACACACCGCCAAGAAGATCCGGAACCTGGTCCCGGAGGCTCGGGTGGCGGTTGCTCACGGTCAAATGGACGAGGGCAGTCTCGAGACCATTGTGATGGACTTCTGGGATGGCAAGTACGACGTCCTGGTCTGCACCACCATCATCGAGTCCGGAATCGACATGCCAACCGTCAACACACTCGTGGTCGATAGAGCCGAACGCTTGGGTCTCGGGCAGCTCCACCAGTTGCGGGGTCGCGTTGGTAGATCAGGCCAGCGAGCGTACGCCTACCTGTTCACCCATCCAGACACCATCCTCTCCGAAACTGCTCATGAGCGACTGAAGACCATTGGCGAAGCAACCGAGCTCGGTTCCGGGTTCCGTATCGCCATGCGCGACCTGGAGATTCGAGGAACCGGCAACCTCCTTGGCAACAGTCAAAAGGGGCATATCGCTTCGGTGGGCTATGACCTCTACTGTCAGATGGTTACCGAGGCGGTGAACGAGCTCAACGGCGTGGAAGTGAAACCGCCGGTGGAAGTGAAGCTCGACCTGCCCGTCGATGCGCTCATCCCCGAAGACTATGTTCCCGGTGGTCCCCAGCGCTTGGAGGCCTACCGCAGCCTGTCGGCCGTCACGAGCCAGACCGCAGTCGATGACATCGCCGCCGAGTGGGAGGACCGTTATGGTCCGGTGCCGCCGGTTGCGGCTCAGTTGTTGGAGGTGGCACGGGTCCGAGCCGAGATGATCCGTATCGGAATGCGAGACCTCGTGGTGGTCAAGGGACCCGGCCTGGGAGGACCAAAGTGGGTCGCCAAAATGGGTCCGGTGGAAATGAAGATCAGCCAAGAGATCCGGTTCAAGCGGTTGTTCAAGCACGGAACGTGGAAACCCACCGAATATCCCGGTGAGGGTGGAGAGGTGCAGGTGGGCCTCAAATCCCAAGCCAAAGACCTGGCCAAAGACATCCGCACCTTCATGGACACGATGTTCCCCGAAGAGGTTTCTGAAGAGATTTCCGACGGCGCCTGAGAACTACGCGGCCGAATGCCCTGGACACTAGTGTTCTCAGAAGATGCGGATTTCGGTTGTCAGAGAAGAAGCGCCAGGTGAGCGGCGAGTTGCGATAACACCGGCGGGAGCCGAGAAACTGATTGCCGCAGGACACTCGGTCGCTGTTGAAACCGATTGTGGCGTTCGGGCCGGCTATTCCGACCGCCAGTACGAGTCGGTCGGCGCAACCATTCAGAGTCGTTCCGCCCTTCTGGAGGAGCCAGGGGTCGTCGTTGGGATCGAGGTGGTTCGCAACGGTGTGGACTCCGCACACACCGTGATCGGCCTGGTGGACCCGCTCTGGAAGGCGAACCAGGCCCAATTGCTGGCCGAGACCGGTGCCACGGTGCTCAGCCTCGAGCTCATGCCGCGCATCACCCGAGCACAAAGCATGGACGTCCTGTCATCGATGGCAACGGTCGCCGGCTACGAGGCGGTGCTGCTAGCAGCGGCGACCCTCCCGAAGATGTTCCCACTCATGATGACGGCCGCGGGAACGGTTCCCGCAGCCCGGACCCTCGTTCTTGGAGCAGGCGTTGCTGGCTTGCAGGCCATTGCTACGGCGAAGCGGCTCGGCTCGGTCGTGTCGGCCTACGACGTGCGTCCTGCGGCAGCTGAGCAAATCGAATCGGTTGGGGCAAAGAGCATCCAGCTCGATCTCGATACCACCCAGTCCGAAGATGCTGGCGGCTACGCCAAGGCTCAGAGCACCGATCAGAACCAGCGCCAGCAGGACCAGCTGGCGCCGCATGTTGCCGAAGCCGACATCGTGATCACCACCGCGGCGATTCCGGGAGCCAAAAGCCCACTATTGCTCACCACGTCGATGGTCGAGGGAATGAAGGCTGGCTCAGTCATCGTGGACCTTGCGGCCGAGCGAGGCGGCAACTGTGAGCTCACTGTCGCCGACCAGTCAGTCGAGCATCGCGGTGTCATGATCCTTGGGCCAACCGCTCTTGCCTCAGGGTCGTCGGGCTCGGCCAGTCAAATGTTCTCGAACAACGTGGTCACCTTTCTGGGACACCTGACAGCGGAAGACAGCACGCTTGCAATAGACCGAGAAGATGAAATCACGGCGGGGACCTTGGTCGCGGTGGATGGGGCGGTCGTGCACCCCAGAGTTGTCGATGCCATTGCAAAACTTCGCGGGGAGACCACATGACATTCCTGATCGCACTGCTTCTGTTTGTTCTCGCCGTGTTCTTGGGCGTCGAGCTGATCAGCAAGGTGCCGCCAACCTTGCACACGCCCCTCATGAGCGGATCGAACGCGATCAGCGGTATCACCCTCATCGGCGCCGTGGTTTCGGCCGGGGCCGAGCAAACCGTGCTTGCAACCTGGCTCGGAGTAGGAGCGGTCGCGCTCGCCACGATCAATGTGGTCGGCGGGTTCCTGGTCACCAACCGGATGCTCAGCATGTTTAGCTCAAAGAAGAAGCGCACCAAATGACCAGTGACTTCATCCAGCTGGGCTACATCGTTGCCGCCGTGCTGTTCATTCTGGGCTTGAAGGGTTTGGGAAAGCCTCGAACCGCGGTCCGGGGCAATGCCCTCGGAGCGGCGGGCATGCTCGTGGCCGTTGTGGTGACGTTGACCGACAATCGAATTCTGTCGTTCTGGCAACTTGGGGTTGGTCTGGTAGTTGGCGGTTGTATAGGGGTCTTGCTGGCGGTCAAGGTGCAGATGACCGGTATGCCCGAGTTGGTGGCGTTGTTCAATGGGTTCGGTGGTCTCGCCTCGGTGCTGGTCGTGGGGTCATCGTTCCTAGAGGTTCAGAGTGCGGATGTGAACGTCGCTATCTCGGACACGTTCACCATCGCCGCAGCCGCGACCGCGCTCATTGGTGCGGTGACCTTCAGCGGTTCGCTGGTGGCGTGGGCCAAACTTCGCGAGTCGGTTGGTTCGTTCGGCTTTGCAGGCATCAAAGTCGTCAACGCCGCGCTGCTGTTCGGCGGGATTGTTCTCGGTGCGCTCATGCTGGGAGCGCCCACGTCGACGGGGCTGCTGGTTGGCGTGATCGGGTGCGGCCTTATGCTAGGCGTCACGGGCGTCTTTCCTATCGGTGGCGCCGACATGCCGGTGGTCATTGCGCTGCTGAACTCGTTGTCCGGTTTGGCCGCCAGCGCTACCGGCTTCGCCCTCGGCAACAGCCTGCTCATCGTCGCTGGATCGCTCGTGGGTGCCAGCGGTCTGATCCTCACACAGATCATGTGTGTGGCCATGAACCGCAGCCTTCCGAACGTGCTGTTCTCGGATGCACCAGTCGCCGGAGGGGGAGCTGACGCCGACGAGGTCTACGCAGGCAAGGTCACCTCGACGTCTGCCGACGAGGTCGCTCTGCTGCTCGATACCGCCGAGCGTGTTGCGATCGTCCCCGGTTACGGCATGGCGGTAGCGCAGGCCCAGCACGCGGTTCGGGATCTCACCAGAGCTCTAGAAGAGAACGGCACCGAGGTGGTGTTTGGTATTCATCCCGTTGCTGGTCGGATGCCGGGCCACATGAACGTGCTACTCGCCGAGGCGGAAATCGATTACGAAAAGCTGATCGAAATGGATGCCATCAACCCCACGTTCGCACAGACCGACATGTCGATCGTGATCGGTGCCAACGATGTAGTGAACCCTGCCGCTCGAGAGGATCCCGACTCTCCGATTGCGGGGATGCCGATTCTCGACGTCGACAAATCTCAGACCGTCGTCGTCATCAAGCGTTCGTTGTCTCCCGGGTTTGCGGGCATCCCCAATGCGTTGTTCGCAGCCGACAACTCGTTGATGCTTTTTGGGGATGGGAAACAGGCCGTAGCCGACATTGCGGCTGCGCTAAAGGACGTGTAGCAGACGTCAGTTTTCGTCTGAATTCATCCCTATAGCTGTATGGTCACGCTTGTTGATGCAAATATTCTTTTGCCAAATAGGGTAGTCATTCTCAACGCTTGTCGAATGAACGGCTGAATCTGAAGTGTTTGGCTGAGCTGGGCAAAACCCTGTAGTTAGGGGGTTCTGCGTTTGCGGAACGGACGTTCCAAAAGCAGGTCGTTTAGTCGACCTGCAGATGCAAGCAGGTCGATCCAAATATGGCATCACTGCCACCCGTATTTGGTTGTAAAGACTCCTAACCGGCCCGTTCTATTTGTCGATGGTCTTCGCGACTATCGACGTAATGCGAAGGATGGGCGATGTCACGTATTCCAAATACTCCGAGAACAGTCCTGGGGGCCCTCACTGCAGTTGTGGTGATGGCAGCCAGCATGAGTTTCTCCGCCAGCACAGCATCTGCTGCCCCTGGCGACATCGGCGGCGTTGTGTTTGACGACGTGAACGCCAATGGGTTGAACGAGAGTGAGGCTGGCGTCTCAGGTGTCACGGCTACCGCCTACGATGCGGCGGGGCTGGTGGCTGGATCAGCCACATCGGGACCCACCGGAGACTGGCTCATCAGTGGCCTCACCGACGGCATCGAGTACCGGATCGAGTTCACCGGACTGCCGGTTGGCTATGAACCGAGCGCCATCGGTGCAGACAACGGCAGTGCGGTGACTTTCGCTCAACCCGAATCTGCTGGGGTGGACTTCGCCATTTTCGAACCGACGGTCTGCAACGTTCCACCCGCCAACGCACTCCTTCGCCAATACGGTGCGGCCGCAACCTGTTCGGCCCTCATCCCGGCGGCCTCGCCCAAGGATGCATTCGGACTGATCAACATCGACAACGCGGTACCCGGTACCGGTCGCAACGACCAAACCGCCACCGTAACCATGCTTCACGACACGCTCTGGGACATCACCAACATGGGCAACGTGTTCGGCGTTGCGATCGACACCCGCACCGGTGACTTCTTCACGGCTGCGTCCAGCGCCTACTCCAACGAATTCCTCGACCACGCTCCGGGTGGCAGCTACGACCGAGTCGATGGCTTCACTCGCTACGGAGACATCGGTGGTGGCGCCGATGACCTCAGCGCGGCAGGCACCATCTACCGGATGGACGCCGTCACCGGCGTGCCTACTGTCCTGGCGGCCCTTCCCCAGCAAGCGACGACGATCACCCATTCTGGCTGTGAGAGTACGGCGCCAGCCCAGCGCACCCGAGTCGACACCGGTGTTGGCCTGGGCAACGTCGTGTACGACGAGGTCTATAACCAACTGTTCGTGACCAACTGGGAAGACGGCCATATCTATCGCCTGGCGATGGATGGCACCATTCTCGACGCCTACGATCCCGACGTCAGCGACGACGGCACCGCCGGTATGGCGAACGGAAAGGTTGCGTTCGGTGTCGAACTGAATGCCGACAGCTCCCGCTTGCTCTTCGGCTACCAGGGACTAACCGAAGTGTGGTCGGTCGACCTGAACGCCGGAGGATTCACCGGCACCTCGAGCACCAATGGTGCCGGCGTCACCATCTTCGAAGACTCGACTTCAGAGTTCCTCAACCAAACGATCACGCCGACCGCCGGAGATCCGAACGCCAACTTTGGCATCAACACGACCCTTGAACTGTCGGTCAGTGACCTTGAGCTTCTTCCAAACGGCGACCTGCTCGTAGGTCTACGGGTGTCCTGTGAGGGAACGCCCCACAGCTCCTACAACCACACCGGTCAAACTCATCAGCTCATCGCAGACGGCGCTGGAGTATTCACGGGAGGGACCGGCGCTTTCGATATCAGTGTGCAAGGCGATGCTGGTGCCGACGACAACTACGGCGGCGTCGCTCATCGAGTCAACGCAGATGGAACCGTCGATTACGTGGTGACCTCGGGTGACATCCTGAACGAAGATGACCCCCATGGCATGGCGGTCTTTCCTTCGGGTTCGGCCGGCGCCAGTCCGATCTCTCCACTGGGAGCGATCGACTTCGGAACCGACAACGATCCCAAGGGAATCATTGGAGATGTTCAGGTTCTCAACATTCCCGCCTGTACCAACTCTGACATTGAGATCGGCAACCGAGTGTGGCTCGATCTCGACCAGAACGGTGTGCAAGACCCGGGTGAAACCGCGTTGGAGAACGTGACGGTTACCTTGCTCGATAGTGGCGGTGCCACAGTCGCAACGACCACCACCGACGCCAACGGCAACTATCTCTTCACCACCGCCGACGGTGTGCAGTTCAACACCGCCTATGAAATCGAATTCAATGCAAGCACTAGTTCGACCCCGCTCCCGGGCGGGTTTGCGGCCACCGCGCTCGTAGAAACCACCGCAGATGGCGCCTCGGGCGCCAATGCCGACTCGATCGATTCCGATGTGGTGAGCAATCGGATCTCGGTTACCACCGGCGGGCCCGGCGAGAACGACCACACCTTGGACGCGGGCTACACCCTTCCGTATGACCTTGCGCTGTTCAAGGTCTACACCAGCGACACCTACGACAACCCCACCGACGGGGTGGTTGAACCTGGCTCCGACGTTGTATTCACGATCAACGTGATCAACCAGGGTGCAGCTGCTGCGGCCAACGTCGCCGTAACCGACTACATCCCAGCTGGCTTCGCTTTGAACGATGCGGCCTGGACCGACAACGGCAACGGAACCGCCACTCGAATCATTCCGTCGCTTAATCCCGGTGCGACAGAATCGCTGACAATCACGATGTCGGTAGTTGGCGGGACCGCAGGCGACAAACTCAACATCGCCGAGATTTCCGCAGATGATGGCAACGACATCGACAGCACACCCGACGTAAACCCGGCAAACGATAACCAGCCGGCCGCTGCCGGTGCCGCGGGCGACGACGTCGTCGACAACAGCGGTGGCGATGAAGATGACCACGACATCGCCGGCGTCACACTCGCGATCTATGACCTTGCCCTCACCAAGGAGTACACCTCTGACAATTTCGGTCCTTCGACCGATGCCGTTATCGAGAACGGTTCCGACGTCACCTTCACCATCACCCTGACCAACCAAGGAACCATCGACTCGACGGGCGTCACGGTTACCGACTACATCCCGGCAGGATTCGCGCTGAACGATTCTGCCTGGACCGACAATGGCAACGGAACGGCATCGATTGACTCTGTTCCACTGGACGCAGGGTTGAGCACGACGATTCCGATCACTCTCACCGCGGTTTCCGCGGGCGCTGGTCAGCTTGTCAACTGGGCTGAAATTAGCGCCGACGATGGCAACGACGTTGATTCGAGTCCCGACACCACCCAGGCCAATGACAATCAGCCCGCAACCGCGGGTGATCCCACCGATGGTGTGATCGACAACAGCGTAGATGGTGCTGGAGATCCAGACGAAGACGATCATGACCCAGCCGGAATCACAGTGCAGGCCTATGACCTTGCGCTCACCAAGGCGTACACGAGCGACACATTCGACAACACCACCGATGGTGTAGTGGAAAACGGCTCAGACGTGACCTTCACGATCACGGTCACAAACCAGGGATCGGTGGAAGCTGCCAACTTCACGGTTACCGACTACATCCCGGCCGGGTTCGTTCTGAACGACACGTTGCCGGCTAACACCGGGTGGACCGCGGGCGCGGGGAACACCGCAGCCATCGACTCCGGGCCGCTGGCGGCAGGGGCGTCGACCGACCTGACGATCACGTTGACTGCTACTGGTGCTGCTGATGGCAGTTACGTCAACTGGGCAGAGATTTCCAGTGACGATGGCAATGACGCTGACAGCACTCCTGACACAACGCAGGCGAATGATAATCAGCCAGCGAACGTTGGTGATCCCACCGATGGTGTGATCGATAACAGCGTCGATGGTGCTGGTGACCCTGATGAGGATGATCATGACCCTGCGGGTGTTGTGGTTGGTTCGTTCGACCTTGCGTTGACGAAGGTCTACACCTCTGACACCAGCGCTGATGGCAACGCCAATGATGGCGTCATTGTGGATGGCGATGATGTGGTGTTCACGATCAACGTGGAGAATCAGGGTTCGATTGACGCCACCACGTTCACCGTGACTGATTACATTCCGGCCGGGTTCGTGTTGAACGACGGAGCATGGACTCCGGGTGCTGGTAACACTGCGACCTTTATCGGTGGGCCGCTGGCTGTTGGCTCGGATGTTGATATTCCGATCACCTTGACGGCGTCTGGTGTTGGCACCGGGACCAGTGTCAATCTGGCTGAGATCAGTGTTGATGATGGCAATGATGTTGACTCGACCCCCGATTCGGATCGGGCGAACGACAATCAGCCGGCTGCGCCGGGTGATCCGACTGATGATGTCACCGACAACACCTCGGGCGACGAAGACGACCACGACATCGCCGGCGTGTCCGTCTCGAGTTACGACCTTGCGCTCAGTCAGGTCTACACCTCCGACAACCTCGGGAATACCACCGACGCCATCATCGAGAATGGTGCCGACGTCACGTTTACGATCACCGTGACCAACCAGGGCTCAGAAGATGCAGCGAACTTCACCGTCACCGACTACCTACCTGCTGGCTTTGTATTGAACGATGCGGCGTGGACCCCGGGCCCCGGCAACACAGCCACTATTGACGCCGGCCCACTACTCGCTGGCGAATCGACCGACATCACCATCACCATCACGGCAAACGGCGTTGTCGATGGCGATTTCGTGAACTGGGCAGAGATCAGCGCGGATGATGGTGATGATGCGGATTCGACCCCTGATTCGGACCAGGCGAATGATGCGCAGCCGAGTGGTCCTGGGGATGTCACCGACAATGTGATTGACAACAGCGGTGGCGATGAGGACGATCATGACCCTGCCGGTGTGACGGTCCGGACCTATGACTTGGCGTTGACGAAGGTCTATACCAGCGACACGTTTGCGAGTACCAGCGACGGTGTCGTGCAGAACGGTAGTGACGTGACGTTTACGATCACGGTTACCAATCAAGGGTCGTTTGACGCTACGTCGTTTGAGGTAACTGACTACATCCCTGCTGGGTTTGCTCTCAGTGA